>JABDBM010000004.1 GCA_013288685.1 Bacteroidota bacterium
CGTAAGGGCCCTTGTTGGCTAACTGGCTTAGTTGAGTAAACGAACACAACTCGTTGCTAATCATTTCGTGTAGTCCTGCAGTTTTCACTTTCTGCACTAATTGTTGCTGCATCCCAGCCGAAATATCGCTGGCATGTACTTTAAAGCCCTTTTGTGCAAAAAAAATAGCGTCTTCGCCGGTACCGCTGTTCAACTCTAAAATGGAACTTCCGGGCGATATGTATTGCAAAACATGCGAACGCACCCTGTCGCGTTTGTAATTAACTATCGTATTGCCCGAATACAGTTCGTCAAAAACACCCGACTGGCTGCTGAACGCCGCTTCGGCCAAAGCTTCGTTAATATTTGCCGAAACGGGCTCCATTATAGCGTTCCCTCCAGCCTTCGTAATTTTAATCCTTCAACAAATGTAGCCGGCGCATGATAAAAAACCGATAAGGCCTTGCGCAGGCTTTTTGTATTAAGGTGCAAAGGGTCTTTAATCAATTTAACCATGCTATTTTTAGCCAGATGCTTATGGTAATTTTGATGCACGTATTTATGCAATTGTTTGTAGTACGATGGCGGGAAGGTATTATGAAACATCAGCGCCATTTCGTCGGAATCGGTCCAGTTGGTTTTCTTTTTCAGATCGGCCTTTACTTTTTCGTAAAATAAAGTTCCGGGCAGCGGGTACGATACCGAAATACCTATTTCAAAAGGAAGCAACTCGTTAATCATATCAATGGTTAATTTGATATCATCCTTTTGTTCGCCCGGATACCCGAACTGTATAAAAAATGAAGGTTTTATCCCGGATGCTTTCATCAAACTGGTAGCCGTGCGGATTTGGTCAACAGTAATCCCCTTGTCCATAGCATCCAATACCTGTTGCGACCCGCTCTCCGCCCCTATCCAAACATTTTCACAACCTGATGCTGCAAGGGCTTTCACAGTATCTTCATGTGCCAGCAAATCGGCCCGCGACTGTATCTTGAACCTAATTTTTATTTGCTCTTCAGTCAAAAGATTGGCAAATTCCTGTACCCAGCCGGGTTTCAAGCCAAAAATATCATCGCAAAACCAGATATGATCCATCTGATAGTTTGCTTTCAATAGTTTAATTTCATCAACAACATTTTGGGGGCTGCGCGAATTATAGCGGTTACCGTAAATGGGTTTGGCACACCAGTTACATTTAAACGGGCAGCCACGGGTTGTGCCCATATTTAACGAGAAATACCCGGCATGATTTAACCAGGTTTGCCGGTATTGTTCCATGTTCACCAAATCCCAGGCGGGCAGTGGTAAACCATCCAAATCTTTTTGCACCGGCCTACTGCCTGTTTTAATTATTTCGCCGTTTTTAATATAAGCTAATCCGTTTATTATTGAATAATCGTTGGGGCCTTTATTTATGTAGTTGGTTAACTCCAGCAAGGTATGCTCCGCCTCGCCTATTATCACAAAATCAGCGCCTTCCTGTAAATACTCTTTATACCGATCTGTCGAGTCGGAACTCGAAACAATGACTGTACAACCAGCTTCTTTCGCCGTTTTACACATGCTGAAAGCGGCCTCGCGCATATTGGTAAGGCACATTTTGGTGATATAGTTGAAGCCGTCATCATAAATCACAAAAAAATTAGGCGCGTTTTTTTTAATTGACGGGATAACTTCTTCGGGGCCGTGCACAAACATGGTATCAAATAATTCTACGCTGTAGTTATTAGCCCGCAATAACGCGGCCGCGTACAAGGTCCCCAATGGCGGATAAGGCTGCCCCGACTGCCATTGCTTTGGGTCGAAACGTAAAAAGTAAGAATGGGTGAATAATATACGGTCCATGTCTTTTTTAAATTAAGCCAGCTTTGCAAACGGCGATAGATTTAACGAACATACACATTTAACACAGGTAGTGTTAGTGCTCATATTTAACGTTTTCCTGAATTTGGTTGCTTTATCACTATTTAATATAGATTCGAGTGGCGAATCGCGGATATTACCAATCGCATCATGAAAAAAACAAGGCCTCACCTCGCCATCAGCTTCAATAACGGTTGACACCCATGGCGCATTGCATTTTTTAAAAGGGAACGCGGCCAGTTCATAAAATGCCGCGTAATACTGGTATATCTGCTGAATCTTTTCGGGCGACTCGGCCATAAATCCCGAAATAAAATTGGCCTGGTTATCAATAATTATCCGGGTAATTACCTCCTGCAATTCGGGCAATTCATGCTCCGATAGTAATATTTCGTGTTGTTTGGGTTCTTCCCAGGCCATTTGCCGGTTAAAGGCGTGGCTGCTTACGTCGGCCGGTAAAAAGCTCACCTGGTTTATTCCCATTAACTTTGCCTCGCGAATGATAGACTCCCAATTTCTGAAATTTAGCCGGTGAATCACTGTTCTTGCCGTGACCCGGTAATCAGGGTTAAGCAATTTGAGGTATTGCACCCCCTCTTTTAACTTGCCAAACGCACCGGCTATATTACGGATGGCATCGTGCAGCGGCTCGTCGCCATCTAACGAAACAATAACGTCATTTACATATTGCAGTAATTGCTGGGCATGCCTTTTTATAGTTAAGCCGGTGGTTAGCAGGGTTACTTTAATTCCCTGTTTTTGCAGTATTTGACACAAACCGAAAAAATTGGCGTTCAACAAAGCCTCTCCGCCCGACATCAGAACTTGTTGCGTTCCAAATTTTTTTAGCGAGCCTAATAGACCACTGATATCATCTTCGGTAAGTTGCTTCAGGTTTTTGTTATCCTTCCAAATATCGCACATTACGCAGCGGCAATTGCAGGCGCTGTGCGGCATCAGTATTACAATGGGCAATGCCGTTATGGTATGCGTTTTTAAGGTGCGGTAACGCTTATATGTATTGTATAGGGTGTCCATTAAAATCCCTGTATTTCGGGTTGCCGGTATTTCCAAACCTTTTGCAGCAATTTTATTTCGTACGGATATTTATAAATATTTGATTTATACCGCAATCCCGCAACCAGTTGTAGTGCCTTTCTTTTCAACAGATTAAGCCGAATATCGGTAACAGTGGGATAAACGCCGTTCAGCACGGTTTCAAAATCCCTTATTTTATCAATCATTTCGGGCGTTAACCATGGTGTAAGCGGATTCTTCCGCAAATCAAAATTTTCCCAGGCAGGGCTTATCCAGTCTTCCAATGTTTTGGGGTATTTGAAGCCGGCCGCTTCCACCTGTTTAAACAACGTTGAACCTTCAGTCGGCACCGGGCTGTAAGTATACAGTACAATTTCGGTGCGCGGATTCACTGCTTTGATCTTTTTTATAAAATCAATTTCAAAATCTATCTGGGCGTCAACTTGTTCAGGGGTTGGTGCAGGGGTGCCCAACACAAACGAATATTCAGGAATAATATTAAATTTCTTCAACCTTTCGGCAAAACGGATAATTTGGTCGCCGGTTTGGGTACCCCCTTTATCCAATTGTTCCAAAATCAGGTTATTGCCACTTTCGGCTCCAAAGAAAATGATGCGGCACCCGGCCTCGCTAATTAACGCTAATGAAGCATCACTAAATTTATCCATGGTATCAATACGCGCCATCCCCCACCAACTCATTTTTTCGGGTTTTATCAGTCTTGCAAACTCCACAGTCCGCTTTTCGGATACAAAAAAGTTATTGTCATGAAATTCAATGGCATCGGCGCCCCATTTGTCCTTTATATATTTAATGTCATTATAAACATTTTGGGCCGATTTTGCCTTCCAGCGTGCCTCAAATATCGGCACTACTGCACAAAATGAACAAGTAAACGGACAACCAATACTTGAATGATAGGCAAGCGTATGCTCGCCCAAATAGGTTTTGCCAAGGTATTTTTTGATATTATAAATACGGTTCAGCTTATCATAAGGCAGCGGCGGCAATGGGTCCTGCTCAAAAAGATCTTCCTTAGCCGTCTTAACAATCTTATCGCCGGCTTTGTATATAACGTTTCTGATGAACTCATATGGCGTGTTCTTTTCCAACGCATCAATCAAATCAGGAAAGGCATGATCGCCGGGACCGTTAATCACAAAATCAACATAACCCGAATTGAGCACCGCATTAGGTTGCGTGGAAGGGAAATAGCCCCCCCATACCATAATGGTATGAGGGAACTTTTCTTTTATCGTTTTTGCAAAAGGTATGGATTGCTTTAGTTGTGGCCCAGGCATTACAGTAAAACCCAGGTATTTGTATTCACCTGTATTTAATAAAGTCTCTATTGTCTCTAACGGGAATTCATCACGGTTTCCATCAACAATGGTCCACTCGTATTTTCCTTCAATAGAGGCTGCGATACTTAAAATAGAATTTGGGATACGATATTTGCCGTTGGCGCTTTTAGGATTGAATAGTATGATCTTATTCATTTTTATATTTTGCAGGTAGTGCTTATTTTAGGTCCCCGCTATACCGGTGGCTGTCAGTCCACCGGTATATTCACCCATCATCACGGGGACACAATTAACAATAAACCCAATTAAACCGAAATCAAACAATTAACTTGTAATAACTACGATGTGATAAAAACGATGGTTGCCTGTGAAGATAAATAAAATGAAATAAATACGAATATTCAATTTGTAGCCCCGTCGTGGCAACCCTTATCGTTTAAATTCCGTATTTGCAATAAATCGCTTTTTCATTTAAATCCATCAATCACATTGATAGCTAATTTAAAAAAATATATTAAAAACCAACTATTCTCGCCGCTGGTAAAAGAAAAAGAAGTAGTGGAAGCTTATGATATTTGGGCCGAAAACTATGACGCGCAACCCGGAAACCTGATGCTCGATTTGGACGAGCTGTTGTTTTCGGAATTACTGGCAACCATAGATGTGAAAAATAAGCTGGTGGCCGATATCGGCTGCGGCACAGGGCGCCATTGGGGGAAAATTTTTAAAGATAACCCGGCAGGCTTAACAGGCTTTGATGTTTCGCCGGGGATGCTGCGCAAACTGCAGGAAAAATTTCCGGATGCCAAAACGCATACTATAATTGATAATTCATTTTCAACGGTGGCCGATGGTACTTTTGACGTTATTCTGTCGACCCTAACGGTTGCCCATATTGAAAATATTGAGCAAGCGCTTGACGCATGGTGCCGGATATTAAAGGATAAAGGAGATATCATCATTACCGATTTCCATCCCGATGTGCTTGCTTTTGGCGGAAAAAGGACGTTTAGGCATCACGATACACAAATAGCCGTCAAAAATTTTGTTCATTCTATCAATACCATTAGCAACATATTGATAAAACATGGTTTTGAGCTGGTTTGCCAGCAGGAAGAGAAGATTGACGAACAAGTAAGGCATTACTATACAGCGCAAAACGCGGAACATGTATACCAAAAATTTAAAGGTTTTAACGTAATTTACGGCATCCATTTCAGGAGGCCGTAAATGATCTTTAATAATATTAAAATAATTGGTAGCGAAGGGCCGGTAAATATCAGGGTAAGCGATGGGAAAATAGCCGAAATTTCATCATTAAAAATTCAGGACAACCGCTTTGCGGCACAGCAGCTGAACTTTGATAATGCACTGATTTTTCCGGGGTTAATTAACTCGCACGATCATTTAGACTTTAATCTTTACCCCCAATTAGGCAACAAAATATTTAGCAGCTATACCGAATGGGGCGAACATTTGCACGAACAATATACAAATGAAATAGTTGATATACTAAAAATACCAACATCATTAAGGGCGCAATGGGGAGTATATAAAAACCTGCTTTGTGGCGTTACCACGGTGATAAATCATGGCGAATTATTGGATTTGAAAGATGAGCTGATTACTGTTTTTGAAGACACACATGTGATTCATTCAGTACAATTTGAGAAAAACTGGAAAAAGAAATTGAATAATCCGCTAAAACGAAAGCAAACAGTAACTATTCATGTCGGCGAAGGTACCGACCGACCCGCCCGGCAGGAAATTGACAGGTTAATAAGGTGGAACTTATTTCGCCGGAAGCTGGTAGGTATACACGGTGTGGCTATGACCGAAAGGCAAGCTAAAAGTTTTGAGGCGATTGTTTGGTGTCCGCAGTCCAATTTCTTTTTGTTAAACCAAACGGCGCAAATAGATGTATTAAAAAAGCACAGCCCAATTTTATTTGGCACCGACTCCACCCTTACCGGCTCGTGGAATATTTGGGACCATTTGTACCAGGCCAGGAAAACAGGGCTGCTTAGCGACAGAATGCTGTATCATAGCCTTAACCAAAACCCGGCAAAAACCTGGAAACTAAACAGCGGCGAAATTGCAGTTGGTAAAGATGCCGATTTAGTAGTTGCTGCAACAAAAAAGGATAAAGCGGGGTTGGAATCGTTTTTTGCGATAGATGCTGAAGACCTGTTGCTGGTAATGCATAAAGGACAGGTGCGCCTGTTTGACGAAAGCTTGCTAACCAATTTACGCCAGTTGGACCCTGATGACTTCAGCAAATATTATATACACGGCGTTTGCAAATTTGTAAAGGGCGACTTACCCGGTCTGATGCAGCAAATAAGAGAACACAACCCGGCGATTGACTTCCCAATAAGCATTTGAAATGAATTTGATTAAAAGGACTTTTTTTAAGAACACCAAAATACAGACCTTTTTTATAACGCGTTTACCGGCAGCGGCGATAGAAGAAAAGGTATTTTTAAAAAGTGGAAAGCACAACTTTGACGTAACGCGTCATCACGCTATGATTTGTCTTGACCCGTTTTGTATAGCTGCCTGGTTAGCTAAAGATGAGGCCAGCATTTTTGACTCAGCTACAGCGGCTTTGCGTTTTTTGAAGGGTAGAAATTTAAATGCAAGCATAAAAGTTTCTTTGATCGAAAAAATTAATACCGAAACGGGAGTTTTGCTGCTGTACAAAGTTGAAAAAGCTAAAAATTATCAATTAACCGTATTACACCGGCTGGCGCTTTTTGCTTACTTCCTTAGGGCTAAAACCAACACCTTTTATAGCCGGAAGGTTATCAGTGCCTTGTACTCGTATCCGCGCAGCATTATTATAGTATCCTACCGCGATGAGGAGTATTACAATATTTTCCCGATGGATATTCAAGGCTATATTGAAGAGGAGGGCCTTTATATACTGGGGTTACGAACAACCAATGTTACCCTAAATAAAATCCTCGACGCAAAAAAAGTGGTGGTCTGTGATTCGGATACGGTTGATATTAACACGGTTTATAACCTGGGTAAGCATCCCAGCACATCGCCAACAAAAATAGCCGACATGCCGTTTGGCGTAACCGAAAGCGAGCAATTCGGCTTTTTTGTTCCAGACTTTACCGGTTCATATAAAGAAATTGAGATCATCCAAAATAAAAAAATGGGATACCACATGCTGATGATCGGTAAAGTAGTAAATTCAAAAAAATTGAAAGAAAAATCCGAATCGCTTTATCATGTTGGTTTCTTACAATTTCAAAAAAGCAACTATAAAAGTATTGACGGATTATTTTAACTGACAGGAGCTTTATTTATGAATTACGTGTTTGTCAGCTATCATTACTCAGCAAATTTTCACACGCCCCAAGCATGGGTAAAACGAATTGAGATCTATGGCGGGATAATGGAAGCATTAGCTAAAGAAAATACTGTTCATTACCTTAAACAAATTGACTACCAGGGCGACTACCTCCATAACGGCGTTTGCTACCATTTTGTAAACTTTAACCCGAAAGAAAAATATTTCCCCCGGAAGATGAACCGCTTTATCAAAAGCTTCCATCCGGATATCGTAGTGGTTGGCGGCTTGCACTTGCCTTTACAGGTAATACAATTACGGCTTAACCTGGATAGACATACGCGCATCATTGCCCACCACCACGCCGAAAAGCCTTTTCCCGGACTTAAAAAGCACATCCAGCGTTTAGCTGATAAATATATTGATGCGTATTTATTCGCTTCGCGCCACATGGGTATGGATTGGGTTGCAAAGGGTAATCTGGCATCCCCGGAAAAAATACACGAGGTGATGGAAGTATCTTCTACATTTTATCTGATAGAAAAATCAATCGCCAAACGAAAAACCGGTATTACCGGCGATCCTGCTTTTTTATGGGTGGGCAGGCTTAATGATAATAAGGACCCTATAAATGTAGTGAGGGCCTTTTTAAAATTTGCAAAAAATAACGCGACAGCCCGGCTGTATATGATTTATCATACCGATGAATTGCTACCGCAGATAAACTTATTACTTGGTAGCAGCAGTAATAAAAGTGCAGTGATATTGATTGGAGAGGTGCCACACGATGATTTATTGTATTGGTACAACAGTGTTAATTTTATCATTTCCGGCTCGCATTATGAAGGCAGCGGCACCGCAATCTGTGAAGCCATGTCGTGCGGCTGCATACCGGTTGTGACTGATATATTTTCGTTCAGGATGATAACCGACAATGGGAAATGTGGGATATTATACGAAGCCGGCAATGAGGATGCCTTATTATCGGCGTTGAATAGTATCGAAAACCAAGATTTAACAGCGCTTAAAAACCGGTCGCTGGAATATTTTAACACAAATCTTTCCTTCAAAGCTATAGCAGCGCAGATTCAGGAGGTTGCCGGTTCGTTATAGTTCTGAAATCAGGGCCTATTCGTGGCACACTTATCGCATCATAATATTCATATCCCGAAATTATATTTACTTATAGGATTATGAATTTTGTTTTTGTTAATTACGACTATTCACCCCATATCAGTTCCCCACGCGAGTGGGTAAGCCGGATAAAAGCCCATACAGGCTCGTTGGAGTGCCTCGGGAAAGAAAATACCGTAGTCCGTGTTGAGCAAATTAACTATTCGGGTGATGTATCTCATAACGGCGTGCGGTACTTTTTTGCAGATTATGGCAAAAACAACACCACGTTTCCGTGGAAATTAAACCGCTTTATTGAGGATTTAAATGCCGATATAGTGATTGTGCAAGGCCTGCAATATCCCCTTCAGGTAATGCAATTGCGTTTAAGGTTAAATAAAAAAACAAAAATTATAGTACAGCACTATGCCGAATCGCCGGCAAGTGGTATCAAGAAGTATTTCCAGCGGATGGCCGACAAGCACATTGATGCTTATTTATTTGGGTCGCGCGCAACCGGTATCAACTGGGTTAACCAGGGAAACCTTTCAACAACCGATAAGATATACGAGGTAATGGAAGTATCCTCCACGTTTTATCCCGTTGAAAAAACGCTGGCCCGCAAAACAACCGGCGTAATTGGCCATCAGGTTTTTTTGTGGGTAGGTACCCTTACCCAGCATAAAGACCCTATAACTGTTGTGAAGGCATTTTTGAAGTTTGCTGCTTTGGAACCATGGGCCAGATTGTACATGATTTACCGGAACGATGCTTTGCTGCCCCGTATTAAAGAGCTTTTGGATGCAGCGGAAATAAAAAATGTGGTGACTTTAGTTGGCGAAGTATTAGACGACGAATTACTTTACTGGTATAACAGCGCCGATTTTATCATCTCCGGGTCGCGGTATGACGAAAGCGGAGTGGTTGTTTGCGAGGCGATGTCATGCGGTTGTATCCCGATAGTAACCGATATTCCAGCCTTTAGCAGGTTAACTGACGAGGGCAAATGCGGCCTCTCCTACCTTGCAGGGAATGATGCGGCTTTATTTTCGACCCTAATGCGAACTATGGGGTTGAACATACAAGAAAAACAACAAAAATCATTGGACTATTTTAGCTCCAAACTTTCATTTGAAGCCATAGCCCGCCAGATACACGAGGTTGCAGTTTCGCTATAGCGAACGAAGTAAGACAACAAGAGTCAAGATTATGAATTATAAACTCCTGGCTCTTGTTTCTTGATGTCTTGTTTCTTTTTTCTTGCTTTTATGTCTCTTGCCATTAACATGCAAACAAGCTGATCACATTTTTTGCAATTTGCTGGGCGGGGCACATCAATACCGGGTCATGGCCGCGTTTGGTGTCTTTTAGTACAGTTAAAATTTCGGCACTCATTTCCTCTTTATTTTTCACCACATGATGATGCCTGAAGTTTTTAGTCATAGGTTTACAAAACGACACTACATGCGCCCCTGCATATAAGGCCTCTGATAATACCGCGCCAAATCCTTCGTAATTTGATGGGTGCAAAAATATTTTCGTCCGCTGCATCAGTGCCAGCACCTCCTGATGGGGAAGTTCTCCTGCAAACGTTAGGTTATTTTCCAATTTATAGTTGGCGACCCTAATTTTCAGATGTTCCAATTCAGGCCCTTTTCCGCAGATTACCGCTTTTATATCAGGCAAAAAATTCTTTACAAAAAACAAAGCATCTATAAAAACATCATATTGCTTCAATGGAATCAGCGAACCCGCGCCCAAAATATCGATATCCCTTTTTAATGGCGCCTCTCCAAATAAGCCGGTATCAATGCCCACCGGCACAACATGCAGCGGTGCGATGCCATAATTCTTTTTAATTTCCTTCGCCAAAAAATCCGAAAGGGCAATTAACGAATCGCCACGGGGTTTTATCCATCTAAAATACTTATTACCACTTTTGGCATCCTGCCCCAGCAACCAACTATAATGACATAGATTATTTAACCGACCGAAATAATTACCAATAAAGGCGCATTCGCCAAACCAAAAACTTAGTAAGCCCAGCAATTGGTTTTCCTTATTTAGCTTTCGTAAAATAAACCATGCTTTTACCCATGTAAACAGCCTGAATAACCTCCCGCGTTCCTTCCCGCCAATAGCAATAACTTTTACTCCGTACCAATCATATTCAGCAGCAAAAAACGGGTACTGAAACGTCAAAACGATAACGTTAAGACCAGGACACACCTCTTTAAGCGCCTTCACAAATATTTGCTGCGGAGGCATGCAAGCCGTGTCGGCCTCGTTTGCAGGGAAGCCGGGACTAAGAATAACCAACGTTTCGGGCTTATTCTCCATCAAGCGCTATTATTTTATTGCAAAAACTTAAACTTTGTTTATTATGGGTAATAAATAATATCATTTTGCCCAGGGAAGCAAGCGTTTGCAGCTGTTTAAGTATACTTTGCTCGGCCTGGTCATCCATTTCGCTAAAGGGCTCATCCAAAATCAACAAGTCGAAATCATGATATAGCGCACGCGCCAGCATGATCCTTTGCCTCTGGCCGCCACTTATATTTTTACCGTTTTCTCTTATTATCTTTTCCAAACCTTCGGGATATTTATCCAAAAACTCATCAATTCCACAAATAGCCATCACCTCCTCAATTTTCTCCCTGTTATAATCATCATCACTCAACGTTATGTTTTTCAGAATAGAGTCGTGTATAAAAAAAGGCTGTTGCTTAACATACGATATTTTACTCAGGTACGATTGCCGTTCTATAGCGGATATTTTTTTATCATCAAAACAGATAGTACCGCTGTCCGATTCCAAAAAACCAAGTAAAAGATTGATGATAGTTGTTTTCCCTTTGCCTGAATTCCCCGAGATTCCGGCAAAATCACCTGGCGATAACTGAAAACTAAGCCCGTTTAAAATTCGATGATCTTTATAACGAAAATCAACTTGGTGGAAACTAACGGAGGTTATAGTGGCTTTGGCCGGTTTAGTAATCGAGTGAGTTTTATTAGCCTCCATGAGGTCACTTACAGTAAACTGGTAAGTCTTCATCTGCCCGGTGCTGTTTAGTATTTTTACTATACCCGGAATAATTTTATACGACGCAGCCATGAAAACACCAATGGTTAACAAATCTATAGCTGGTCCGTTTGCCGACCATTTGTTAATAGCCACCAATATAAAAAAGCCCAAAATAGCAAAGACTTCTATCAGCCGCGAAGGCAGGCTTTGCAAAGTTTGCTGTGCAGCAATATTCTCATTTAACTGTTGCTGATAGTTGTGATAACGGTTGGCAAAAAAATCGTTTCGTTCGTAAATATTGCTCTCTACGTAACCGGCCAGCGACTCCTGTAAGTGCTGGATAGTTTTTTCGTTCGCTCTTTTAGTATGGATTCGTACTTCCTTCAATTTTTTACGGATAAACCAACCCAACAGCACAACAGGTGGTAATAGTAAAAGCAATAACAGCAGGAAAAGCGTAGGATGATAAAAAAGGATAGCACACGTGGTAAAAAATATCAGGATAATTTGCGAAACGACCTGCTGAAAATTGGTGAGGATATAGTGGCAAAATTCAATGGGCTGCTGGCTAATCCTCCTGATCTGCACAGCCGAATCAATACTTACAAACCGGGTGTACTCATCGTTTAAATAACGTAGGATATTCCTTTTCGATAACCTTGAAGCCACTCCGTAAAAAAAATGGTGCTGTGATTTTAAACCCATAAAACCAAACCAGTTTTTGACGCTAAACAGAAGCAGGAACACCCCGATAAGCATTAACGAGTTTTGGTTTAAGAAAGCAACAGGGACGAATGAAATTTTTGGCGGCACCGTATTTTTTGTATAAAAATTTATCACAACCAATAGCACTCCTAAAAAAGCAATATCCAATATGCCTATAAGCAAATCGAAAACGATAAGCTTATACAGCTTTACCTTTTCGGCTCTATTCAAAATGTTTAAAATACCCGGTATAATTTGCTTCAAGGTGTGGCTTGTAAAAGGGATGTAGCCCGTTCCGGACTATAAAATATCTTTTTTACAAAATACGCAGGAAGTATTGATGCGGTTGCCTGATAGGAATATTATTAAAAATAATATTTGCGGGGAGGAATGACTCTCCCAGCGATATCATTTCGAACGCAGTGAGAAAACTTTACAAACAAGTAACGCTGATATGCGTAGTCACAGTGCATAGCGGCCATACATAGTTCGCAACGTATGGCGCTAAAGTTTTCTCACTGCGTTCGAAATGACATTGGGGTATTGGCGGCGTGGAAATCTCTAAAAATATATCGAAAACTCCGTCTGCTTTTCCGCAACCGTTTTCAACGAAAACTCAAATCCGTGGTTTACCAATATTTCGCGTACCAGGGTTAAGCCTATCCCCTGGCCATCTTTTTTGGTACTAAAAAACGGAGAAAAGAGATTAGCGGCTAATTCGGCGCTAATGCCGGCGCCGGTATCTGTTATAATAAGGGTTTTATTGGTAGTTGTAAACCGGATGTGGCCCTGCGCCCCTATCGCCTCAATGGCATTCTTAACAATATTAATCAATACCTGCTCCAATTGCTGCTCATCGGCCATGACAATTAATTGTTCCCCAACCAGGTTAAATTCAAATTCAATTTCATTTTCTTGCGCCCTGATGCTCATTAGTTTCGACACTGAATCGATCAATTGATGCAGGTTAACCGGGCGTTTATTGGCGGCGGGCAATTTTACCAGATCGGCAAAATTGCGCATAAAAAGGTTCAGATTTTGGTTACGATCAACAGCAACCTGCAGGGCGTCTTTTAAATCATTAAACCTATGACTTTCCCAAAGATTGTCGTTTTTTAATGCCGATTGCATAATGGAATTTACAGGCCCCACCGTATTGTTAACCTCGTGCGCCATCATGCGGATCACCTTGCCATACACATTTTTTTCGGCCGCCACTATTTCGGCAGTTAAATCTTCTATCATGATAAAATGACGGGAAAAACCCCTGTCGATAAAATGCGATTTTTGCAACAGGAAGGTGTTTACACCGTCAACTTTAACGGTGGCAGTTTGGCCCGATTGTAATCGTTTGATATAGTCAAAAAGCGGATGCGGATGCTTATCAACAGGATAACCGATCAGCTCATTGGCTTCCATTCCTAAAATCTGTAAAGCCCTGGGATTTATTTGCTGAATATGATCGTCAAAATCCAATATCACAATGCCGGTTGGCGATGTAAATATCAGCTTCTCCAAAAAAAAATGTTGTTGTTCCCGCCGTGTGCGTTCAATACGTAACTCGTCCATCATTTGGTTGTACACATCAATCAAGTGGTCCATTTCGTGCTTGCCGGTGGATACGAATTTGACGTTAAAATCCCTGTCCTTAATGGCTTCCACACCCTGCATCAACGTTTTTAACGGTTGTAACAGTTGAACATACAATTGCCAGGCAATAACAATGGAGATGATAACAAATACCTCCGAAACAATAAAAAAGATATTATTAACCCGGAAGATGTAATAGCTAAGCACCAGGGTAACCAGATGTACTATTACTACAAATAAAACATACTTAGTCCTCAGCTTCATCGTAAGGAATTTGGTATTTATCCAGTCTGCGGTATAAAGCGCTGCGGGTTAGTCCCAGCGAAGCCGACGCCTTTGATATTTTGTTTTTATGGTATTCCATCGCCCGCTTTATCATTTCTACTTCTACCTCCTCCAAAGTTAAAGTGCCAATGCCCGGCAATTGCATATTTCCCTTTTTAACAGGCGATAGTTCGAGTTGTGATCGAAAATCGTCTATATCCAACTCATCCCTTTTGCTCACCAATATAGTGCGTTCCACCAGGTTTTTTAACTGGCGGATATTACCTGGCAGCGGCAATTGTTGCAGCCATTTCATGGCGCTATTGGTTACCGATAAGGCCGGACGATTATATATTTCCTTTAAGTTACTGATAAAAAAATTTACCAGCAGCGGGATATCCTTTGGTCTATCGCGTAAAGCAGGCAAATAAACAGTAATCAAGTTGATGCGGTATAGCAAGTCCTCCCTAAAAGTAGTCCTGCTTACCATTTCGTTCAGGTTTTTGTTGGTGGCGCAAACTATCCTCACGTCAACCGATTTAGAGCGGCTATTCCCAAGCACTTCGTAGGTTCTGTCCTGCAACACACGTAATAACTTTACCTGGCTGCCGGCATCCAAATCGCCAATTTCATCCAGAAAGATAGTACCTTTATTAGCCATTTCAAACCGGCCAATCCTATCGAACCGTGCATCGGTAAAAGCCCCGCGCACATGCCCAAACATTTCACTCTCAAACAACGAGGTCGAAATCCCGCCAAGGTTTACCTTAATAAATGGCTTATTTCGCCGAAGGCTGTTTTGGTGGATAGCTTCCGCGATGAGCTCCTTACCCGTGCCACTTTCGCCCATTACCAATATAGAAGCATCGGTACCGGCTACGCGACCGATGGTTTCTAAAATATTCAGCATCTGCGGGTCCTCGCCAATAATGTGCTGAAAATTATAAGCTTTATCTAACTGCTTGCGGGTATGGTGTTCTGTTTTTTTCTCCTGTAAATCCAGTAGTGTTTTCACCGATTGCAGTAAATGATCGTTACTCCAGGGTTTGTTTATAAAGTCATTTGCTCCGGCTTTCATCCCGCGCACGGCCAGTTCAATACTTGCCCAACCGGTAATTAATATCACCGGTATGGCAGCATTTATTTTTTTGATATTATCCAAAAGCTCCATACCTTCTTTTCCAGAAGTATCGTTGGAGAAATTAAGATCGAGTATAATGAGTTCGGGACTATTTTTTTTGATGCTCTTCAGCGCCTCGGCCGGGCCACTGCATGCAGAAACTTCATAACCCTCGTCTTTTAACAACAAGAGTAATGAAGTTCGTACCGCAATATCATCGTCGATGATTAGTATCATATATGCAATAATAAAAAAATGAACCGGGATTAAACGGATTAAGGGGATTTCAGGAGTTTTGGATCACAGATTTTAAAATGATTTTACTGATTACGCTGATTAAAGAACATAAATCTTGGATTCATTTTTTATTAATCTGTGTAATCAGTAAAATCTGTGATTCAAAAATTTCCTCATCCATAAATCCCTAAAATCTGTTTAATCCCGGTCCAGACAAATCCGATAAATCCTTAAAATCCGTGTAATCCCGGTCAAAATCCCCTTAATCCCGGTTCAGGTTATTCCTCATGCAAAGCCACCGCAGGATATATAGCCGCAGCCTGCCTTCCCGGGTACAACGAGCAAATAAACACCAGTAAATAAATAAATATTAACGATAACACCAACGCTATAATGTAAATACTTGCTTGTAAATCAAACACATTAAGCAATGGAAACTGCACCGCAAAGAATGAACCTATGATTAGTGCGAGCGTAGCCAAAATCATCGATTCGGCAATTAATTGCGACGATACCGATTTGCCAGTTGCGCCAACAGCCCGGCGCAGGCCAATTTCGCCACGGCGTTTATTGATATTGTACCATAACACACCAAATAAGCCCAACGCTACATTGATTACCAGGAAACAGCCCACTATAGAAAGCACAATCATCGGCACCACGGCAAATAAATTGGTGTTTGTGCGTTTATTGACGAGGTGGTCAATCTCAATGTCGGAATTTTTCATGTAATTGGCCATGGTTTTATATAAACGGCCCTCAAATGCAGCATCGGCATCGGGTGTAACCTGCACCATAACTTTACCCAGCCAGCGAAATGCACTGGTATCGGCCCGGTAATATACACCCGGCCCGGCGGCAACATAATCACCACCTGCTTTAATGCTTTGCACCACGCCAATCACCTTCCTCAGGTTTTTACCGTCGTTGTCGCCTACCATTTTACCAATGGCTTCACCGGTGCCAAACATTTTCTCCTTCAGGTCACTGTTAATTACAATTTCCTTGTCCTTCAATACGATATCGTCTTTAGTGTACCAACGGCCGCTCAGTAACTGCATGGTCATAGTGGGCATGTAGCTGTCCTCAACTGTGTATTGATTAACATTATCTACCTTTAAACCTTTGTAACTCTCCCCTCCCGACCACCGGTTTTGATAAAATGGCACGTTGTCGCTGCAAAAGCTTATATTTTTTACCTGCGGCATTGACTTTATAGCCTGCCTTAAATTTTCATAAAATGTAACCAGCGAATCGGTGTTTTTTGTATTGTAAGCGTTATTGTAGCTAACCGTCCACACGTTTTCGTATTCAAAGCCCATCGGCTTTTTATAATTGTTATAATAGTAAACCAGCAGTGTAAACACCGCAAATATGACCATGAACGAAACCAATATTTCGGTCATCAATAAAAAGTTTTGTTTCTTTTTATTCCATATCAGTTTAAATAAATGCTTTATCATAATATTTTTTATTTTAAATGATTGAATTATTGAGCCTTCAAGGCCGTTACCACATTTAGTTTAGACATTCGCCAGGCAGGGTATACGCCCGATAGCGCACCAAAAATTAAGCATACCAATAAGCCTATGCCTAATACCGTAAAGTTTATACCCAATTCGAGATTAGGTATAAAACTGGCGCTATTAATTAACTGGATTGCGATAAACGAAAGCACTAACCCAATGATACCACCCAACAGCGTTAAAATGATATTTTCCACTATAAACTGGTAAACCAATGTTTTTGAAGAAGCGCCAAATGCTTTGCGAACCCCAATTTCAGACGAACGTTCCATAATCCTGGTAATGTTAATGTTTACCAGGTTAAGTGTCGGCAACGACATAAAGATGAATACAAAAACGCCGATTACGGTAAGCACCAGCACAACGCCATTCTGACTTTCGTTACCTGTATCAACATAACTGGCTACGTATGAATTGGCATGGCTGTATAGATGATCGAACTGCTTTTTATCTTCCACCGGTATCCGCGAAACAATCTGGTCGTATTCCGCCTTCATTTTGGGCACATCGGCAGTAGTTGCTCCCAATAATATTGCGTTGAAACCGCCCATGTAACTTTTGCTCTTATAGTCGGTTTTCGATACTGTGTACGGCAGGTATATTTGGCTATAAGTCATATAGCTGGTTATAGGAATATCTTTTACTACCCCAATTACCCGGTATTTAACGTTGTCAGCCTCAATAAACTTGCCGGTTACCGAGGGTACATCTCCAAAATATTCCTTCTTCATATCTTCGGATATCACAGCCACCCGTTCGGCGTTCGCTACCTGTTGCCGATTAAAGGGCTTGCCCTCTAAAAAATCATATTCCAGCACATCCCAATAATTGGCGTCGGTGTATTTATAGTCAACCGCTATTTTTTTATTGTTGATATAAGTATTTGTGCCGTTAAAGCCCGAGAATATGGTCATCTTTTGAGGCGTTTTCATCCCACCGGCAAAATGGCTAAGGAAATAATAAGAAGGCGAACTTGAGTTCATACTTTGTTTTCCTCTTTGCTCCAGCCGGTTAATGTAAAGAGAGCGGTCACGTTTTTTATCGGGATAATTGTCGCCTACAACCTTATCAATAAATGAAGTTAAAACTAACAATATAGTCAGCGTAAAGCTGATGCCAAACAAGCTGATAAAAGTGAAAAACTTTCTTCGGCGTAAAACCGCTATGGCTATTTTAAAATAATTTTTAAGCATGATCTTAATTTTTATCGGATTAAATTATTGAACCTGCGAACCATCAAATAAGCGTACCAAACGGTGAGTTTTATGGGCCATATTTTCATCGTGCGTAACCATTACTATAGTGGTGCCATCGTTTTGGTTAAGCTTCATCAGTATATCCATTATTTCGTTACCCATGGCGCTGTCCAGGTTACCGGTAGGCTCATCCGCAAGTATAATTTCGGGACGGCCAACTATAGCCCTGGCAATGGCCACGCGCTGTTTTTGCCCGCCCGATAGCTGGTTGGGAAAGTGTTTTAGCCTGTTGGCTAAGCCTACTTTTTCCAATGCTTCGGTCGCTAACATTTTCCGCTCTTTGGCACTGCTCGAACGGTATAGCAGCGGCAACTCCACATTATCCAGCACCTGCAAATCGTTAATCAGGTGATAGCTTTGAAAAATAAAGCCAAGCTTTTTATTCCTGAATTGCGCCAGCTGCTGATCGTTGAGTTTGTCTGTGGTTTGACTGTCGATCTGAATATTGCCTTTTGACGGCGCATCAAGCAGGCCCATAATATTCAGTAAAGTACTTTTGCCGCAGCCCGACGGACCCATGATGGATAAAAATTCGCCCTTGGCTACATCAAGGCTGATGCTGTTGAGCGCCAAAGTTTCTACTGTGTTGGTGCGATAAACTTTTTCTATGTTTTGTAAACGTATCATAATATTTAATTTTTGTTTTTGTGATTCTATGTTGTTAATGATCAATTAATGTTATTTTGGGTATCAGCTTTTGCCTTTCTGCTACCAGCCTTTCACCTCTATTTATAGGTTATTTTTTCATTTTTCTCAAAGTCATATAGTGATAGGTAGCGCAATTGATAATAGGCGCTCCAAAAGTCCCTCAGGGATTGCACATAATCTCGTTTGGCCTGGTCGTTTTCAGTAAATGCCAAACTCAGGTCGGTAATGCTTAAGTCGCCCAATACGTAGCGCTCACGTGCTATTTTGTATTTTTCGGATGCAATGCTGTCGGCCTCGGCAGTTAAAGTCAGCTGATCTTTCATCACATTAAACAGCGAAACCTGGGTAACTATTTGTTGCTTAAATGTTTGCTTATCCTGTTCAACAGAATACTCCACAAACTGCTGGTTTGCCTCGGCTGTTTTTATTTTAGCTTTTGAGCGACCCCAATCCAGCACAGGTATCGAAAATTGAAGCTCAATCAACTGCTGGTTTTGCGGCGAACGATAAACCCCCGGAATACTGGTTGCCGAATTAGATGTACCCAAATTTGCTGTTAAAGTAGCTGTTAAGCCAGTTTGGCCTCGGGCAACGGCAACGTCCCGCTTGGCTTCGGCAACCTTGCGCATAAACGCTATTGCATCCGACCGGTTGGCGAAAGCTTCTGCCAAAACCCTGTCGGCAGTTACGGTCATCTGGCTGATGATTTCGGGTACAACCAATACTATTTTGCCATCGCCGTCCTGGCCCGTATAAGCACGTAAATTAAGGGTAGCTATTTCCGCGTCGCGTTTCGCAGTGCCTACCGCTTTCCTGGCATTCAGCTGTTCCAGTTGCAATTGCAAAATTTCATTCTTCGATACCTTTCCCAAATCAAATTTCAGGTTGGCTATTTTTAATATTTTTTGGGTGTTGGTTAAGTTAGCTTCGGCTGTTTGCAGGTTTACCTGGGCCAGCAGCAAATCGAAAAAATAACCGGTTACCGTAATGGATATTTGCTCCTGTGCTTCAATATAAGCCTGTTTACTTTCGTTAAACAGCAAAGGCTGTATCTTTTTGTCCCATTTTAAACTGTTGTACTGCCCCAAAGGCTGACTAAAACCTATGGCATAAGGCACCCCATTGTATAATACGTTATTCCGGTCGAAGTCGTCGAACCGCTGCAATTGGGTTGTACCATAAATTGTTGCCCCGGTGGCAGTGATGGTCTGACTAAAATTCAAGTTTAACGCCGAGTTATCGTAATGTATAGGCTGAAAAACAATAGTTCCATCCGGCTGAATAACCGGTGTACTGGTTTTGCTGTACCCCGGCAAATTGCCACTTAACGACAGCTGTGGCTGATAGTTTGATTTAAACGTGCGCCACTGCCAGTATTTGGTTTCCCGTGTTGTCAGGGCTTGTTTGGCGGCTATGGAGTTATCCTTCGCCATCGCTACAACCTGCTGCAAAGTGAGGCGCGTAGTATCGCTATTGCCCGCATAAACAAACTGGCAACCGGCGGTAAAGAGAAGTATGATAAATAATATTTTCATGATCACTGATTAAAACTATTTATGTGACTTTTGACCACAGATTTATTTTGATTTTTGTGATTTCGTTGATTTCTTTTGTCTGAACCTTGATTATGGAGATTTCAGGATTTACCTGATTAAAAAACTTATTCAACTTAATTCAACTTAATCCAACTTAATCAACTACTCATTGAGTAATCGTAACCTCCTTCGAATTCTTAAACGCGCTCATATCCGATGTTATCACTACATCACCGGGCTTAACGCCATCCTGTATCTCCACAAAATCAAAATTGGTGAGGCCTATGTGTACTGTTCGTTTCTCGGCTTTGCCATTGTTCAGTACGAAAATATCCTGCAGGTTCGGGCCTTTAAATGCTGCGCCGTTGGATACTTCCATTACGTGGTTGTGGGTTGCAGTTACCAGGTAAACCTCTACCTTCATGTTGGGGCGAAGCTGTTTGTTATTACGCTCGTCCAGTTGAATTTCGAAGCTGATGATACTGTTTTGCACCGATGGCGACACATTGGCCACATGGCCGCGCAGTTGAATGTCATTTATCAATACGATAACAGGCAGTCCCACATGCATCTGATCCAGCGAGTTATCCGAGATGCTGCCAGTTACTTTAAAGCTTCCCAAATCGGCTATACGGGCAATTTGTTCGCCTTCTTTTACATTGGCCCCAATGTTTTTATTTACGTAGGTAACTACGCCTGCCCGGGTAGCAATGATATTGGCCAAATCGAGCTTGCGCTGCATGGCATCCAGGTCGCTTTTTAAAATATCGGCGGCTATTTCGGCCTCCTTTATTTCAATTTGCATGGTTTGCTGCTTGTTTTTTATTTCGTTTTCCAGTTGTTTCTTTTCCAGTTGGGCTACTTTAAGGTTAAGTTCGGCTTGCTCAATACCTTCGCGGGTGCCACCGCCAGCTGCAAACAGGCGTTTAGCATTCTCCACCGCATCAGCCAGGTTACTGATGTGCAGTTGCTTAATGTCGTTGTTCGATTGGATATCGTAAAAGCTTTTGCTCAGATCCAGTTTTAACTTTTTAATCTCGTTTTGCTTTGACTCCAGTTGAAATTTTTGTTTTTCAAACTCGGTTTGGGTGGCCGATTTATCGAGCGTCAGTATGGATTGGCCTGCCTTTACCTTATTACCCGCATCCATCAGCACATTTTTAATGGACGCATTGATAGGGCTGGTTAAAATCTCTTCAAATTCGGGCAATACCTCGCCGGTAGCATTGATGGTATTCTCAATATTCCCTACCTTTACCACCGAGGTGGTTATTTCAGAGTTCTTTATAGATGATTTAAAAAACGAGCGCATCAGCCATATAGCGCCAACGAGTACCGCGATGCTTATTATCGCAATAAAAACCCCTTTTTTTCTTTTCTGTGAAGTAACTTCTTCTGTAATCTCTTTATCCATGTGTATAGTACCTTGTATTGCATAGTGTATACAATTGACGTACCAAACATTAGATATTGATTATCAGAATTTTACAGTTTTAAAACTTCATAAAAGTGATCGATATCGGACAAAAAGTTTGATTATGGACAGAATTTATAACAGATTTCAATTGATTATAATTATTATTTTGGGTATCACAGATTAAACTGATTATTCAGATTTCGCAGATTACCTTGAAAGTTGTGTAATTACAAAAATCAATTGAAACTTGTGGCCAAAATCTGCGTAATCATGTAAATCAGTGAAAATCTGTGATCAAAATCATTCAAATCTGTGATCAAAGATGTCCCTCAGCGCCCTTTTTGCTGCATGATACCCGCACATCCCGTGCACGCCTCCCCCGGGTGGGGTTGATGACGAGCAGATATAGATGCCTTTAGCGGAAGTTCTGTAAGGAGACAGCCGTAAAGCCGGCCGGGTAAATAATTGTCCGATATCGATCACACCGCCATTTATATCGCCACCGATATAGTTGGGATTGTACTCCTCCATTTCTACAGCGTTCATGGAGTGTTTGGCTAATATAACATCTTTAAAACCGGGCGCAAAACGCTCCACCTGGTTTTCAATGGCTTCGGTCATATCCGTCTGTGATCCATTGGGTACATGGCAATAGGCCCATGCGGTATGTTTTCCATCGGGCGCACGGGTATAATCGAATATGCTGGGCTGGGCAAGTAGCACAAATGGTTTTGTGGCGGGGAAAGCACTGACTTGTTCGCTATCTGTTATTTCTTGTATAGTAGCTCCCAGGTGAACTGTGCCTGCTTTATGGCATTCAGGCGCGGTAAACAAAATCGGCGCATCCAGCGCCCAGTCCATCTTAAAAACGCCCATACCGTAACGGTAGCGTTCCAATTGCCATTTATAGATGGACGAGAATTTGTGCCCTGCTATTTGGAGTAATTGTTTTGGCGTAACATCGAACAAGACAGCATGTGCCGATGGCAGTTGCTCCATTGATTTTACATAAAAATCAGTTTCAATCTTCCCGCCCAGCGAAATGAAATACGATGCCAGCGCATTTGCTATTTTGTTTGATCCGCCTTTCGGAATGGGCCAGCCCTTTAAATGCGCCGAAGCCATCAGCACCAATGCAATAGCCGAAGTTGCCAGGTTAGTTAATGGCTGTATGGCATGCGCTGCCATACCCGCAAATAAGGCTTTTGTTTCGGGAGTTTTAAATTGTTTGGATAAATAGGCAGCAGATGTTAGGGCTTTAAAACCAAACCGCGCCATGGCCAATGGGTGTTCCGGATAATGTAGCGGTCCCAAAACGTCGGGGGCAATTAATGGCCAATCTTTTACAACCGGCAGCATCAGGTTAAGATAAACCTGCTCATCAACTCCTAATAGTCTTGCGGTTTCTTCTACGGAGTTTTTAATAACAGCCGCAGTACCGTTGTCAAAAGGATGGGCGGCTGCTATTTCGGGATAAATATATTCAAGGCCATGATCTGCTAAGGGAAGCGTCTCAAAAAATGGCGATGCCACAGCAAGCGGATGTATAGCAGAGCATATATCATGCACAAAACCTGGCAAAGTCAACTCAGCCGAGCGCAGGCCACCTCCGATGGTATCCTTGCCTTCCAGTAATAATACTGAAAGGCCTCGCTGCTGCATTAAAATAGCCGCAGCTAAACCATTCGGTCCCGAGCCTACAACTATGGCATCATAATCCCGCTTTTCCGGCTTCATTTAAAACTCGGAATACGCCTTTGGATGGAGAAATATAGCATCGATATGCGACACGTTATTTTGGTATTCACTTCTCGCGGATAGCGTTTTCCAGTACGGATCGTTTCCAAAGGCCTTCCAAAGCTTGCCATGGTCGTCCATGCTGTTAAACGTAATCATATACATCAAATTAGGCATGTGGCTGCCCGCTACGACGTTTGAATAAAAAACAGCGTTAAAGCCTAACCTTTTAAACAAGGCAACTTCATCGCCATCGTTAAACATTTTCACTTTGTTTACATTATACTTTTCTGTCGGACTTTCATAGCTGCGCAATTCATAAACACGGTCGGTTTTATTCGCAGTCAAATCAGGTACAGCCGGCTCCGGCATTTTTGGGAATGCTTTTAAAATTATAGTTTCCAGGCGGGTGTAAGGCATATCATTATACATTGCATCCAGAAAATCTTTCCCATCGGTCAAATACTGCTGATCGCTCATCAATTTCTCTTCCGCGTTTTCCAATTGCGACCAGTTACGGAACGGGGTTAAAACATAAAGGCGCCTCCCCAGCGTATCGCTTTCAACGGGTTTAAACACACCAACGTTTTTAACACCCATGCGGTGCATGGCCGGTAAGTAGGCATTTTGCAGGTAGTTGTCCAGCTTGTCTTCCTGTGCCTGTGTTTTTAAATGATATATTTTTAATTGATAGTAATACCTCCCGGCTGCGTTGACATTTGCACTAATAAGCAACAAAAAGGCAATCAGCAAACCACAAAGGCGGGCGCTTGTTTTAATAGTCGGTTTCATAAAATCGGTTTTAAATATTCAGCGTGAATTTAGCCCTTTTTGGGGGAAAGACGAACAGATTTACGAAGTTTAAGAAACTTCTTAAATCTCCCCTGAGTATTGCCAATTAATAGCAAGTGAATAACTAATGATTAACAATAACCTGTCCCCAGCGTTCCAGCACTTCCATAATTTCGGCTATTTTCATAGGTTTGCTCAGGTAATCGTTCATGCCTGCTTGCAGGCATTTTTCCTTATCCTCACGCATGGCATTGGCCGTCATGGCTATGATAATGGGCTGAAACTCCATATTTTCCCGTATAAAGCGGGTGGCTTCCAGGCCGTCCATTTCGGGCATTTGCATGTCCATCAATATCATATCATATTTTTTGGCGGCTACAGCATTAACGGCCTCATGACCATTTTCGGCAATATCGGGTGCAAAGCCCATTTTTGTTAATACATGCATCGCCAACTTTTGGTTCACCTTGTTATCCTCGGCAATCAATATATTCATGGGATATTGCTTTGCAAAATCTTCCGAAAATACCGATTTTGATGATTCGGTTTTATCTACAATTCTTCCTTTTTCCTTTAACTGTTCGGTAATGTGTTTATAAAGTACCTGGTGCCTGGCAGGCTTGGTTAATATGCTGTTAAATAAATGAGCTTCGGTACGGCTCTGTTCATTCCCCATCGAAGTGAGTAATATAATGAGCATATCCGGGTACAGTTTCCTTATTTTTCTCGCCAATTCAACACCATCCATTTCGGGCATATTCATATCCGAAATCACCAGATCGACCGGTTCTTTTAGTAACGACAACATTTGTAATGCCTGCTTGCCCGATTCGGCTAAAAATGGCTTAAACTTCCATTGAATCAGCTGCGTTTCCATTATTTCGCGGTTGGTGGCGTTATCATCAACCACTAAAACTTGCTTGCCGTTAAGGGCGGCTAAATTGCGATAAACGTAATTGCGGGGCGCTTTTACACCCGCATGCGATTTTATGGTGAACCTGAAGACAGTGCCAACGCCAACTTCACTTTCAACGTCTATTTCGCCACCCATTAAGCTCACCAGTTTCTCGCTTATGGCCAGACCAAGTCCGGTGCCACCATATTTGCGGGTGGTGCTCGAGTCAACCTGCGAAAAAGCTTTGAACAATTTATTTAATTTATCAGCAGGGATACCTATCCCGGTATCGCGCACGCTAAACTTTAGCAGCAACTCTCCATCCTCATTAGCTTCCATATTTACGCCGATAAACACCTCGCCTTTAAGCGTAAATTTCATGGCGTTGCTTACCAAATTGATCAGTATCTGCCTTAGCCGCAAGGGATCGCCAATAATTTGCGATGGAACATCGTGCGCTATTTGGTAAACCAGATCAATCTTCGCGGCCTTTTCGGCGAAAATATCAAGCACGCTTTCTACACAATCTCTCAAATCGAAATCCTGCTCCTCAATTTCCATGCTGCCCGACTCTATCTTCGAAAAATCGAGCACATCATTAATAACGGTTAGCAGGGCGTCACCACAATTTTTTATGGTCTCGGTATATTCTTCCTGTTCGGCGGTGAGCGAAGTGCCAGAGAGCAGGCCTGCCATACCAATAACCCCATTCATTGGCGTGCGGATCTCGTGGCTCATCATCGCCAAAAAGATACTTTTTGCTTTATTCGCGTTTTCAGCATCCTCGCGCGCTTTTTCGGCCGCTTCGCGCGATTTGCGCTCATTCACCGTCATCCTTGCAAGGCTCTCGGTACGTTCTGAAACCTGCCGCTCCAATATCCTTTTTTGCTTATTTATTGACCTGATGCGGATTCTAAAAATGGCATACACAGTTGCTACAGCAAATGCCGATTCCAATATTTTAAACCACCAGGTTAACCAAAATGGAGGAATAATACTAATTTGAAGCCCTGATGACACCGGCGACCATTTGCCCGAACTGTTTTGATATTTTACTTTAAATGTGTAATGCCCTGCAGGCACATTGGTATATGATGCGGTATTGCGGCTGCCAACATAATTCCAGTCTTTGTCAAAGTTCTCAAGTTGATAGGCGTAATTTTTTCGTTTGGGCGACGAAAAATCAAGTGCGGCAAATTCTATCGAAATCTCTGACTGCTTGTACGATAAAACGACAGATTTAGCATCTGATATATCCTGTTTTAACGACGACGGGGCATCGCTATTTTGGGCATTGGGCAAGGGCTTGTTAAAAACTTGAAATGACGTTATCAGGAGCGGCGAAAATCCAGCCGCCTTCGGTATTCGGCCGGGAACAAACGAATTAAAACCGTTTACGCCGCCAAAAAACATTTCGCCATTCCGGCCTTTAAACGCCGAACTGGATTTAAATTCTTCGTTTTGTAACCCATCTGCAACCGTATAATTGGTAAAAGTGTTAGTAGCCGGGCTATAAGCAGACAAGCCATTATTAGTGCTTATCCACAATTTGCCAAAGTCATCCTCTCTAACAGCATAAACAACATCACTCGGTAAACCGTCGCTTTTGGTAAAAGCCCTAAAATGATCGGTTTTAGGGTCAAACAAATCAAGGCCAGCCAGGGTGCATATCCATAAATTACCTTTGTGGTCTTCAAAAATATCAGGAACGGCATCGTTACTTAAACTATTATTAGATTCATTGTGTAGAAAACGGGTGAAAATATTGGTTTTACGGTCAAGCCTGTTTAATCCTCCGTCATGTGTGCCTATCCACAAATTACCCTTGCTGTCTTCCAGCAGGGAGTATACTCTATCGCTGCTTAAGCTTTGCGAATTACTGGCGCTATACCGGTACGCTTTAAAGGTATTGTTGGTTTTGTCATACACATCCAGGCCATCACCGTAGGTTGCAATCCAGGTTTTACCATCGCAGGTATGGGTTATCGCATATATGTTGTTTCCACTTAAACTATTCGAATTAGCAGGGTCGTTTTTGAACGTTTTAAACCGCATAGTTTTCGGGTTTAAAACACTAATTCCTTCGCCCCAGGTCCCCATCCAAAAATCACCCGCTTTATCCTGATTAACGGTTAGCACATAATTACCGGCGATGCCATTTTTACCCGCAGGCTGTTGTGTAAAATGTGTAACGGCATCGCTGTTATGGATAAATTTATCCAGGCCTCCGCCATCGGTGGCTACCCATAAATTCATAGCCGTATCCTGATAAAGCCCCAGCACAAAATTATTAGACAGACTATTGGCCGCCAAACCGTGCCGGTAGTGCATGAATTCTTTTGTGCTTCTTTTATAGATATTAATGCCATCGCTAAAGGCGCTAAACCACATATTGCCCAACCTATCAGGGTGAATGGCATAAATGGTATTACTTTTTATGCTGCTATTATCAATATCGTCGTGCTGATAGACGGAAAACTTATTCTTTTTTACGTCCAAAATACTAATGCCGCCATTCTCGGTGCCAATCCATAAATTTCCGTCAACATCCGTATTGATACTATAGACGGTGTTACTTGAAATACCTCCTTTTATTTTGTCATCATGCTGATACCTGCGGAAGGTGCCTTTTAATGGATCGAACAGGTTAAGGCCGTCATTTTGAGTGCCTATCCAGATACGATGTTGTGCATCTTCAAACATGCAGTTTATGTTATCGCCCGACAAGCTATTTTCCAGTGTTTTGTTATGTCTGAATTTAGAGAACGTGCCATCTTTAGGGTTAAAGAGGTTCAACCCGCCAGAAGCAGTGCCAATCCATAAATTATGCCGCGAATCCTCCAGTATCGAGAATATATCGTTATCACTGATACTTTTACTATCCGATTCGGAATGAATATAGTGACGGAAGGTATTCTTTTTAATGTCGAGGCAATCCAGCCCCCCTCTTTGGGTACCGATCCATAAATTGCCGTAAGAGTCGAACCCGAGCCTATTTAATTCGTTGGTGGCTATGCTATTCAGGTTATTGGGATTGTGAAGATAACGGACAAAACGACCACTGTTTCGCTCGTATTTATTTAAGCCGGCGGCGGTTGACACCCATATATTCCCCTGTTTATCCTCCGCAATATCGGTGATCTGATTGTTACTTATGGTATTATTATCCCCGGAGTTGTGGCTATAGATAACAAATTTGTAACCATCATACCGATTTAAGCCATCGCGGGTACCAATCCACATAAAACCGCGACTATCCTGCATAATACAGGAAACATTAACCTGAGATAGTCCCTCAGCCGTTCCGATATGTTCAAAAGAAAGATTTTGGTTTTGTGAAAAAACTGGCGAAGCAATAACGATAATCAGCCATAATATATAATACTTGTAAATATTCACAATTGCCAGGGGTTTAATAGCAGTAATAAGGTGTAGCTAAACGGCACAAAATCACTGACACATAGTTTAAAAAATTAATGTATACGCTAATTTTAACTTATAGGTTTAAAGGTATATATTAATTTGCTTCATTTTCAACTTGTGCCAATACTGCGTGTATTTTTTCATCCAATTCAAGGCTGGCTTTCTCCAATTGTAACAGAATTTCTTCATCAAACTCATAGTCTGTTGCTTTAATCACATTTATAATTCCCATAACTGATGCCACGGGCCGCCTCAATTCATGGGCTTGTATAAATGCGATATTTTCGAGCGCTTTATCCTTCTTTTGGTTACTTCGCTTTATTATTTTATTGTTCCGTCTTATTATCCGGTATTGTAATATTAATAATGTCGAAAATATTATTCCCAGTAAACTTCCAATTAAAACTACTATCAGTTCCGTATTTTTTATCTTTTTTTCATTATTTAGCATCGCCAATTCCTTGTCCTTCTTCGCCGACTCGTATTTTACCTGCAATTCGCTGTTTTGCTTTTCGTTAACATGTACCTGTAACGAATCGTTCATGCTATGATAAATCTTATTGAAAATGAAAGCCCTCCTATAATCGCGCGAAAAATAATAGCAGTTTGATAGATCACCGTAAACTTCCATTACCCTAAGCGGCTCTTTAAGCGACCGCGATATTTGCAAAGCTTTATTCAAATAACCAAGCCCTTTTTGTTTCTCGCCCTTATAATAATAAGCCAAACCAAGCCACGAATAGCCGTAAGTAAGTGATCGCTGGCGATTATATTTTGTAGCCAGGGCAATGCCTTTTCCCGCATAATAAATAGCTTTATTATAATCCTTTTTATTGTGATCCCTGTTATTATCAAAATAATATTGGGCTATATTGTCGTAAAAACTAATCCGCTGCCGCTCGAATGCGGGCCCCGACTCCGCTACCTTTAAGCCCGTTAAATAAAGATTAATAGAAGTATCTTTCCCCGGACCATTCACCGATTGCTTCAATGTGTGGACGAACATAGCCCTAAGACCCAGCAAATGGATAATATTATTGGTGTCTTTATTTGCAACGGCCCAGTTATAGCCCTTTTGCTGAGCATCAAATGCAAACTGATAATTGAATTTTTCTTTATACAGATTACCAATCAGACTGTAAATTGCAGGAAAAGCATTTTTTTCGTTGGCATTTTCCGCATCTGTGAGGCACTTGATGGCCAATTCCATCGATTTTTGGTGATTGCCGGAGAGCCAAAAATATTGTGCATTAAACAGCTCGCTATAAACCAAGGGCTTTGCGTTGCCGCTGGCCTCAGCTTCCATTGATAATTTTTTTGCGATTGGAGGTAATGAATCGGCGTTCGCGTTGATGAATTCTTTCCCTTTGACAATAAGACTGTCAATGGCGCGGCGATTTATTGTAGCTGGGCTTTTTACCTCAACTGTTTTTTGCTTGCACGAAAAAACTACCGCTACAACACAAATACCTACTAACCATCTGCAAATTGAAATTGTCATAAGGATTTAACCGGTAAAAAAATCAGGTTAATTTAATCAGTTTTACCGGTTAAATCGTTAAAAAATAAAAAATATAGCAATTAAATTATTTTACCCACTTGTTACGTAAAACCTTCATAAAATACCCCCCTACAACGCTGCGCGCCTGAAAGCCCACCATTTTACCATCGGTGGTTTCGTGCCAGTCGCTCAGCGGTACACGGCTTGGTGTTTGTGTAGCATATTTATAAATTGGCACAGTTAGCGCGTTAAAATCCTTTTGGTTATCTGCCAGCGAGGCTGTCCACAATATCCAGTCGGATTTGGTATAGGTTTTACGGCTATCTAAAGGCAAACCAAAGTCGTTTTGTTTGGCGAGATAATAGTTCACCTCTTTTTTATAAACCGAAGCCGGAAATAAATTTAAGCCCAACACCTTATCCCAAACCAAATTATATTTTTGGCTCCAGGTATCCTTATTACCAAATACCAGCGAATAATGATCGCCCGCATCGGCCATTTTTATCCATTTTGCAGCCATTCCGCTTGCCAGGGTCTTGTATTTTAATGCGATGGATTTTTGCCCCAATTGCCCGGCTAAATTGGCATAGGCGCCTAGGGCAACAATAGCCTTCACCGATAGATTGGCATTATGCGCCAAATGTCCTGCAAAATCGTCGGTGCATAACTGGTTGCCCGGATCCAACCCATTTTGACTTAAATATTTGGCCCAGGTAGTTAATGTTTTCCAGTGTTTTTTGGCGAATGCAGGATTGCCTTCCGCTTTCACAACAGCCGCAGTAAGAATAATCATATTGCCCGATTCTTCGACCGGCATATTTTCACCATACGTTTGGCCATTAGCCAGCGGATAAGTCCCCAAATCGTGTGCAGCAAAGTTGTTGGTCCACATCGGGCTTTCGCAATAATGAAATATACCGTTCAGCATACCTTCCAACAGCCTGGGATTATAAAGCAAATATAATGGCGCTGATGGATAAGTAACGTCAACCGTATTAATAGAGCCGTTGCTAAAATTCTCTTTTGATAAGAAAAGTATTTCGCCCTGCGGGCTTTTCACTAACTGATGCGCGGCTATACTTTGGCGATAGGCCATTACACATAACGCGGCGTAATCTTTCCCGCCCACTTTCAGCGCATCGTTATACACCGTTTTATTAAAGTTGTAACATTGCGACATAACGGCGTTATATTGGGTTGCTGCTTTATTCAGCTCGCCTTCAATAGTTGCACCTTTAGTTAACTTCCACCATGGTTTTAAGTTTTGTTTAAAATATTGTACCGAATATAAATCGTCATACCCTAATTCAATAAACTTTTCCTTTGCTGTTGCGTCAACGCTTCCAAAATTTAAAACGGTATTCAAATCCAGCAGCTTGCCGGCTTTATTGGTTGAGGCAATATTCCCGGTAACAAATGAACTCACAGTTGCAGTAGGGTCGGTAATATATTGCAGCTCGTTTACGGATTTTGGCACCGCAACATACATATATCCCCAATCAATGCGCAAATCATCGCCCTTTTTCTGCAAAAGCGGCTGTTCAACCGTCCCTGCTTTTAAAACCGACAAAGGGCCTGCAAGATACTTTTGAGCCGTTACCTGTTGTGCCGGACTATTAACCGAAATTGCCGTTGATGCGCTTAACAAAACTTTTACGGTATGGGTTTTGCCATCATTTGATTTTACCGCGTATCCAATATATGAAACCGGACGCGAAAAAACATCCAGGTTATTCATCAACAAGGGCGAAGTAAAAGTAAGCTGCAAATCGACACCTACGCATTCAAAATCATAAATGGTTTGAGTGGCATTTATGATCACGCTTTTTTGTTTGGCCAGCAGTACATCGTTAGCTGTTGGCTTTATTTCTTCAACTAAACCAGCATCCAGCCACGATCCACCGGCAGTATTGGCACAATGGATAGCCAATACATTATCGCCGTTTTTTAACTTATTTTTTATTTTATCTTTTATTGGTATCAATTTATAATCGCTTGTCCAGCCAATGGTACTGTAAACCATTTCGCCGTTTAGGTAAACTTCAACGTTATCGTCGTTGCGTAGTTTTAACAGCAGTTTATTGATATTTAAATCGTTTGGCGTAAAGGTGCGCCGAACCCAAATATTCTTGCTGGTCCATTTAGTTTTCGCTTGTTGCTCGTCATCGGTGAACGGAGCTTGGCCCGTATTCCAGCTATTGTCGTCAAATTTAACTTTGTTCCAATCGGAGGCCGGTTCCGTTTCGGTGTATTTGCTATCATAATTCACCTCATCAGCAGCGGGCAAAATAGTTTTGTATGATTTGGGTTCCTTACCCATAAATCGGTACGTGGTGCCATCAACCTTTATCAGGCCCAACAGCGATTGATCCTTACCCGTCCAGTGCTTTGTTGGGGCGGCGTTCAATGTATCGTTAAACGACCATATACTAAAATAGGTATTATGAGTAATTAACGGATATGCCGGAGCTTTGGTGGCCTGTCCGTTAGCAAAATTAAAGGCGCAAGCAAATAACATTGCTGAAAAAATGATTTTTTTCATAGAAATTGGTTCTTCGTTGATGGTGGTAACAAATGACGTAAATTCCAACAACTTCAAGCGTTTTTAGTTGTAAAAAAATAAAACCCTATAATTGCCTGTATGAGACAGTCAACTATAGGGTTTCTGTGGCTATAACTGCCAATTGGAAAATGGTAACTAAAGTTGAAGCAAACTGCCCACTGGCAACTGAACTTCATCTACAGCTCTCTTACCCAAATATTACGGAAGCTTAGTGGTTCGCTTTTGTCGCCGTGAGCTTGTAGTTTTATCGGTGATGGACCGTGTTTGATATATTCAGGCTTGCCAATGTATAAAGTTGGGCCCCATAATTCAAAATTATTTTCAACTAAAACGCCGTTAAAAAATACAGTTACGCGGGCCTTAGTTTTTACCGTTCCATCGTCGTTAAATGTCGGCGCTGTCCAAATCACATCATAAGTTTGCCACTCGCCAACTTTTTTTGCCGGATTAGCTAATGGAATAGCTTGCTTGTAGATGCTGCCGGCCATGCCATTTACGTATGTTTTATTGTTATAGGAATCCAAAACCTGCAATTCGTAACCGGCATCGCCTTTGCCTATAGAAGCTAAGAATACACCGCTGTTACCACGCGCCTGTCCCGAACCTGTTAATGACTCCGGCTCTTTCCACTCAATATGCAATTGGTAATTGGTGAATGTCCGTTTGGTTTCAATATTTCCATAGTTTTTATTTACCGTTAAAATACCATCGTGCACATCCCATTTTGCGGGCGATTTATCGTTATTCTGCACCCATTCGTCAAGGTTTTTACCGTCGAATAAAACAATGGCATCCGATGGCGCATCGCCAACAGCATTGCCTGATGTTACTACCTTAGGTACAGGCTCCCAAACCTCTGTCTCTTCGGGCTTACCCTTCTGTTGTGCGTTGGCCATGATAAAGCCTCCTGCTAATAATGCGGTTAATAATACTGTCTTTTTCATATTTTAGTCATTAGTCATTGGTCATTAGTCATTTTGGTTGATTCCTTATTGGTCATCGGCCATAAACTCATTTGCATTATGAACATGCTAATGACTAAGGACCAATGACTGGTGACCAACCTAAACGTGCAATACATTCTTCACATAAGCAGCGCTTTCGGCAATGCTTACGTAGGGGTCTATTTTTATATAGTTTTCCTGTTCAACAATAAAGTGTTTTAAACCTGCCGTTTTTGCATGGCTCAGTATAGTCTTAAAATCGATACTGCCTTTACCTATTTCGGTATTGATATCGGTATTGGTTTTATCCCTATCTTTAATGTGGCAAAGGGTAAACCTGCCGGGATGCTGTTCAAATAACTTAACAGGGTCCTGTCCGGCGCGAACTACCCAGAATATATCCATTTCCATGTTTACCAGGGCCGGATCAGTGTTATTGATGAGCGTATCGTAAAAGGTGGTGCCGTCAACAGGTTTCCATTCAAAATTATGATTGTGATAACCTAACTTCAGGCCCGATTTTTTGCATATCTCGGCAGCCTTGTTCATTTTATCGGCAACCATTTTAAACTGATCGGCACTTTTCAATACCTCACCGTTGATGGATGGTACAACGATGTATTCCATACCGGTGATATTAGCTGCATCAATATACGACTCCAGATCGCCGGTTTTGCCATGTACAAAATATTCATCCATTCCGTAATGGCCGCTTGGCGTTTTTAGGCCATTTGCCTTTAACAACGCGCTGAAGGCTTTAGCATCCAGACCCCAAAAACCGCCTGCCTTTGAATAGCCGAATGTCTCCACTTCTTTATATCCGGCAGCAGCCACTTTGGCGATAACGCCTTTTACATCCTTAGGCAACTGATCGCGCAAGCTATACAACTGCAAGCCAACAACCTTGTCGCCCGCTTTCGCTGATAACAATTGTGGCGCTATCATCGCCCCTGCCGAAATGATTCCGGCTTGCTTTAAAAATTTTCTTCTATTTTGATTCATTTTAGTTCATAGTTGATGGTTCATAGTTCATGGCAGCTCAATTCGTTTATCGGTGGGTTTGTCATTAAGTCATTGGCTGTTTCCCAACTAATCTCAGGTCACTTACCTCCAACATCCCGGCTGCAGCTTCTTTCGGACTTCCGGACTTTACTGACTTTCCGGACTTCCTCCCCTACACATCACAAATATGTATCGCTTTTCTTAACGACTCAATCTTGTCTGGATTTTTGGGTACAAATTCCTGGCCAACATACCCTTTATAGCCCGTTGCCACAATGGCACGCATTACAGCCGGGTAATGCAACTCCTGTGTATCGTCAATTTCATGACGGCCCGGGATTCCCCCGGTATGATAATGCGCAATGTACTGGTGATAATCAGTAATGTTTCTAACAATGTCGCCTTCCATTATCTGCATGTGATAAATATCGAAAAGCAGCTTAAAGTTTTCGGAACCTAAACGTTTGGCCAGCTCAACGCCCCATTCAACACGGTTACACTGGTAATCTTTATGGTCAATTTTGCTGTTTAGCAACTCCATACACAATACAACATTGTGTTTTTCGGCTAAGGCCACCAACGGCTTCAGGCCTGCCGCACAGTTGTTCCAGGCGGTTTCGTCATCTTTTCCACGTTTGCTGCCGCTAAAACAAATCAGGTTTTTATACCCGTTTTTTTCCACCAGCGGTATCATTTCGGTATAGCTTTTCTGCAGCCTTTCGTGAAACTCGGTATCTCCAAAACCATCTGTCAAATTAATTTCAGCGCCATTGCACATGGACGAGTACATGCCAAATTTTTGCAGTACCGGCCAGTCCTTAGGACCGCATAAATCGACGCCGGTTATACCGATTTCTTTTGATACAGCACACAATTCGCCCAATGTTAAATTGTTATAGCACCAGGGCGACACCGAATGATTTATATTGCCTTTAAGCCTGTCGGTCATTTTTTCTTTAGCTTCTTCTTTAGTAAATGAGGAGAGCATACCGCCTGCAGTAATTGCAGCGGTACCAGCAACAATGTTCCTGATTGCCGACCTCCGGTTTTGTTTATTGGTCATAATTAGGTGGTTTATATTTCTACTTGTGCAGAAGGCTCTTCAATATCCAACCCCGGTTTTGCTGCGGTGTTGTTGGTATCCTTAAAAAACAAAAGGAATAATAATAATACGGCTACAGCAATTCCGCCGGGTATTAACCAAATGGACTGCCAGTTATGCGTGGTTGGGGATGTTTTCCAATGATCAACAACTGATCCCGCAATAGTAAAGCCAATAAGCATCCCCACTCCGTAAGTTGCTAGCGTTATAAAACCCTGTGCGGCGCTTTTGAAACGTTCGCCAGCAACTCGATCTGTATATATTTGGCCAGTCACAAAGAAAAAATCGTAACAGATGCCGTGCAAAACAATACCTCCTATAAACATCCAGTAATTGTTGCCCACATCGCCATAGGCAAAAAAAGCATACCGTATTGCCCAAGCAAGCATGCCCGCAGCCAACATTTTTTTAACACCCAGCCTAACAAAGAAAATGGGCATTAAAATCATAAAAGCCAATTCAGAAACCTGCCCCCATGACATTTTTCTCGCCGCTTCGACCATTCCAACCTCGTTAAAAAACGAATTAGTAACATTATAGTAAAATGCAAGTGGGATACAGATAGCTATTGAGGCTATAAAAAACACGAGATACGATCTCTTTTTTAGTAGGCCTATCGATTCAAGACCAACTATATCTGCAAAAGAAGTTTTTTGACCCTTTTTCGCCGGAGGGGTTTCGGGAAGAAAAAAACTTAAAACAAACAGAAGAAGTGAAGCTATACCAGCCATCCGGAAAGTAAGGACCAGTCCTCCACCTCTTAAATAATTGGCCAGCGTATTGCCGATTACCGATTCAAAATCAGGGTTTAGTTTACCACCGTGCTCCCAACCAAGCCACCCAATAACATATGCAGCTACTATCCAACCAAATGTCCCCAGCCAGCGAATGGACGGAAACTCCCTGCTCGGGTTTTTCATTTGCTTGAACGCTACTGAATTAACCAATGCCAGTGTGGGCATGTAAAGTATCATGTAAGCCAGCATTATTGGATAGAACGCGCCGAAATTTTTCAACGTCGTAATGTACAATAGTAAAATCCCCCCGACCAAATGAAGTATCCCTAAGACTCTTTGCGCCGAAAAATACCTATCAGCAATTAAGCCAATAATAAAAGGAGCAATGATAGCTCCCCATGATTGCGTTGCATAAGCGCCTGCATTTTGAATATCGTTTGTATGCAGGTTATTAATTAAGTATGTACCCATGGTAACAAACCATGCCCCCCAGATAAAAAACTCCAGGAACATCATTACTGAGAGCTTGGTGCGGATACCTGCTGTCATGGTTTGTTATTTAAAGATTATTTTTTCAACGATAAAACATAGGTTACCATTTCTTTTACGTCAGCCGGCTTTAACTGCGGGTGAGGCGCCATTGGTATCGATCCCCAGTGACCACTTCCGCCCTTAATTACTTTGGCTACTAAAGTATCAACGTTCGAAGCGGTAGGCGGATATTTGGCAGCTATGTCAACCAAAGCAGGACCAACAACTTTCGTATCTTTTTTATGACAAGTATTGCAATCAGAAGCAGCCATCAGCTTCGCTCCGGGTGCATCGGCCGTTGCGGTCGATTCTGTGCCGGTTTTATTGGCATTGGTATCGGCATTTGATTCGGCTGCCTTAGCGGTCTGGTTAGCCGCCCCAGGCGTATCCGTGCTGTTTCCTGTTTTTGAACTGCCGCCACAAGCGGTAATTACTGCGCTTATACACAGCACTATGAAAACTTTTTTCATGAGGTGAATTTTGATTGATATGTAAACTTATTAAGCCGCAATTTATATATTTTGTTCGTTTTTTTCTTCTAAAAGTAAAAAAGGTCATTTCGGTTATTGAGTCATTTGGTCATTAAGTCATTGGTTGTTGGGATACGCTTTTTAAATGCCCCTACAATGACTCAATGACCAATGACAACGTTATACTGCGGCTACTTCCTGTATCGGGGTGGCTTTCCTGCCACGCATATAAACAACCAGACCTATAAAAGCAATAACCAAGCCAATAGGAATATACGATGTAAGGTGTAAAACGTCAATACCTGCACCGGCCTTAGCTTGTGTATAGGCGGCTTCTAACGCGCTACCCGGCGCTGCTGTTACCGCATTATCAAGGGTTGTGCCGCCAGGTAACTTGCCGGCAACAATGCTATCAATATATTTACCCATATAAATGGTGTAAAGCGATACCGCAAACATGCCTGCGCCACCCATCAGATTTAAACCGATTGCCCCTGTTTTAGGAAGGTTTGTATTAACAAAACCCAGCATAGTTGGCCAGAAGTAACAAACGCCAATCCCAAAAACAATAGCATCAACAAAAACATTACCGGTACCTGTATAAAGTAAATACAAACCAATAGCCGCTATAGTTGCTGATATTAGTAACAGTACCTGAGGCGGAAATTTTGTTAAAACAGGTTTTGCCAAACCGCGGCCAAGCACCATAATACCCGATGTAGCTGTAACGATAAGAATAGGATTTCCGATATTTTTTAATAATACCGGCACCCATTGTTCGGTATACAATTCAGTAATTGCTGTACCACACATGCAAACAAACATGAAGATAAACAACGGAGATGCAAGCGCTTTGTACATTCCACCCATTGATACTCCTGAAGAAACACGTTCGGTAACAGGGAATTCTAATTTCGAAAACAGGTAACCATAAATTAAAGTTGGAATGAGCATGGTCCCAACCTGTATTTGCCAGCTTAAATTATATTTGCCGAATAACAATACGATTAAAGTACCGATGAAGATACCGCCAGGGAACCAAAGGTGAAAATGGTTAAGCTTGGTGGTTTTACTTTCGGGGTATAAAGTTGTTACCAGTGGGTTACAAGCGGCTTCAACCGTGCCGTTGGCTATACCAATTGTTAAGGTTGATATAAAAAGTGTCCAAAATCCGCCGGCAAATATGGTTAGTAATATACCTGTAAGGTGAAACAGAAATGCCAATACCAATAAGCGTTTCATGCCGATAATATCTACAACAATACCGCCAATTACCACTGCTATAGGGAAACCCCAAAAGGCAGTAGCAGTTATCAATCCCAGCTGTGTGGCATCTAAATGAAATTGGGTTCCAAGGTCACCCATGATCCCGGCGCGTATGCCAAATGAAAGTGATGTTACCAACAACGAAAGGCAGCTTGCCCTGAAGAGTTGTGTGCGGTTAATGGTGGATTGCATTTTACTAATTTTAGGTTTATTTAGTTTAATTTAATTGGTTTTTTTGTGATTACAGTGATTATTGGGGGGATTACAGTGATTTCTTTTGATTACGGTGATTAACTTGGGCGATTACTGCGATTAAGAAATCGGTGTAATCATTTTTTCAATCACTGTAATCCCCAAAAAAAATTATTCAATACCAAGTGTCTTCCTGTTAAATGCATCGTCAGAGCCTGAGGCTGCAAAATCATCAAACGCTTTTTCGGTTACACGTATAATATGATCTTTTATAAATCCGGCGCCTTCTCTTGCACCATCTTCAGGATGTTTTAATGCGCATTCCCATTCCAGCACGGCCCATCCGGTGTAATTGTATTGCGTTAATTTACTAAAAATTCCTTTAAAATCAACCTGTCCATCGCCTAAGGAGCGGAAGCGCCCTGCGCGGTCAATCCAGTTTTGGTAACCGCCGTAAACACCCTGTTTCCCGGTAGGGTTAAACTCGGCATCCTTTACGTGGAACATTTTTATACGGTCGTGGTAATTATCTATGTATTCCAGGTAATTTAAGCATTGCAGCACAAAATGTGATGGATCAAACAAGATACAAGCGCGCTTGTGGTTGTTTACTTTTTCCAAAAACATCTCGAAGGTGATACCATCGTGCAAGTCCTCGCCAGGATGTATCTCGAAACAAAGGTCAATGCCGCATTCGTCATAAACATCCAAAATCGGCTTCCAGCGCTTTGCAAGTTCCTCAAAAGCAGTTTCAACAATGCCCGCAGGGCGTTGCGGCCACGGATAAACCATCGGCCAAAGCAAAGCGCCACTAAAGGTAACTGATGCATTTAATCCCAGGTTTTGAGATGCCTTTGCCGCATATTTTAATTGTTGTACGGCCCATTCCTGGCGGGCTTTGGGGTTGTTACGGTAAGCTTCGGGTGCAAAACCATCAAACAACTGATCGTAAACCGGGTTAACTGCTACCAACTGTCCTTGCAGGTGAGTTGATAGTTCGGTAATTTCCAAACCACAGGCATTTACCCTGGCCTTTAAATCATCAGCATAAGTTTTACTCTCCGCTGCTTTTTGCAGATCGATAAAACGGGCATCGAGTGTCGGTAATTGCACACCTTTGTATCCTAAGTCGGCCGCCCATTTACAAATGGACTCCAGACTGTTAAATGGCGCTTCGTCGCCTATAAATTGCGCTATAAATATTGCCGGTCCTTTAATTGTTGTCATGTTTTATTGGGTCATTAGTCCGAACTCGAATTTTTGGAATTTATCGAATTTCCGGAATTCTCTAAATTCCAAAAATTCATTAAATTCGAGTTCATTTGCATATTAAATTACGTAATCCGTCCATTTCTGGTCGCTGTTGTTTGATGCTACTACGTTTTCAATAAAGGCCATGCCTCTTATACCATCGTCAACGCCGGGAAAATCCAGCCATTCCGGCTTTGGTTGTTCACCGTTTATTTTAGCCATCAGCGATAAAGCAAAGTTGCGGTACAGGTTACCAAATGCTTCCAGGTAACCTTCGGGGTGCCCGCCGGGAGTGCGGCAATTGTGTGTGGCGTATACCGATTCGCGGTCGCCATAGTTAACACCGGCCCGTAAAGTTTGCGCTGGTTTGTCGCCCCATTTTAAGGTTAGCGTATTTGGCTCCTGCTGTGCCCATTCCAAACTGCCATGTTCTCCATAAATGCGGATTTTCAGCGCATTTTCTTCGCCAACAGCAATTTGAGATGCGGTAAGTACGCCGGTAGCGTTATCTTCAAAGCGCAATAAAACAGCGCCGTCATCATCCAGCATACGGCCTTCAACCACTACGTTTAATGATGCACTTAGCTGAGTTATTTTCAAGCCCGAAATATATTCAGCCAGGTGGGCTGCGTGGGTACCAATATCGCCCATGCAACCGCTTTTTCCTGATCTTTTAGGATCGGTACGCCAGGCTGCCTGTGCATTGCCTTCCCTTTCGGACAGCTTGCTTAACCAACCCTGTATGTACTCAACATATATTTTACGTACTTTTCCCAATTCGCCTTTTTTAACAATCTCGCGCGCTTCCTTAACCAGCGGGTAACCCGAATAAGTATGTGTTAGCAACAACATCAGCCCGGTTTCTTCAACCTTTTGTTTCAGTTGTTTGGCTTCCTCAAGTGTAAAGGTGATGGGTTTTTCAATAACAACATTAAAGCCATTATCTAAAGCCATCATAGCGGGCGCAAAGTGTGCGAAGTTTGGGGTAACGATGGTCACAAAATCCATCCTTTTGTCAGCTGGCATTTTTGCCTCGGCGCTGATCATATCTTCGTAATTGGTATAAGTCCGGTCGCTATCTAAAAAAAGGATATGACCGCTTTCAATAGCCGTTTCTTTATGTATGCTTAGTGCACCGCATACCAGTTCAATCTGCCCGTCCATATTGGCAGCAATACGGTGGATAGCGCCTATAAACGCATCTTTCCCCCCGCCTATCATCCCCATGCGGAGTTTTCTGTGAGACATGTTTTGTAGTAGTTATAAGTTAAAAATGTTATAAGCGTTGTAATAAGTTGTAGTTGTTATAAGAGTTGTAAAGGTTATAAAAGTCAAAATGCTGTTAAACATCTACAACCCCTACAACCTTTAAACTATTGCAACTTCCTTTAATTTTCAATCTTAGGTCGCCCAGGCTTTGTCACCTTTTTTGTAAGGTACATCTCCGTCATAACGACCGGGGATTGCTACATACCGCAGGGCCTTGGTAGCGCCAATTTCTGATGTGAAGTAACCCAGCAGCGTTAATTCTTTCATCATTCTGAAATAATGGTTTGGCATCTCTGGTCCTTTGTAGTCTGCTTCGCCTTTATGTTTTGCAGCGTCGTCGGCCAGTGTTTTATTTTTTTGCGTGGTATAGTCCTTTTGCTCTTTATCCAGGGCAACCAGTAATGCAGTGCGTTTATCGGCAGTAAGGTCCATGAATTTACCGCCAGCCTGCTTTTGCGCAGCATCGTTAAGCTTGGTAAGGCCTTCCATAAACACTTTCTGATCCGCAGGAGTGTAGCAATCGCGTACCATAACGCCCATAAAAGCACCTACGTTAGCAGCTTTTGCGCCCGGCGAACTGGTGGTTGGGAGTATAGTATCGGCAACCTCATTTAAAAAAGCCACATTATCCGGCTGAAACAAGTCGGCTACCTGTGATGAGGTTGATTTACATCCCGAAATAAAAAACTCGGCGCCTATTACAGCACCTCCCATTATCAGGGCAACCCTACTTATGGCGTCTCTTCTATTCATTTTATTTATTGGTTTTATTATTTACTGAGTGATTGACTGATTTATTGGGCTTTGAATTACTGAATCATACACGCTAAGTTATTTCAAACTTAATCAATAATTTAATAATTCAAACACCCAATAATTATTTCAAAATTATATGGTCCAGCCTTCGCGATACTTACGTTTTACAAATTGGTTAACATCGTCAAAGTTTGTTATTTTCATGGCATTGTTATCCCATAATAACTTAATCCTGCCGCCTTTAAGGTCGTGACCGCGTACAGCAAGATTAGCCATTAATAAAGCCTCGGTTAACGGACCAGCCACGTCAAACGACGAACTTAGCTCGGTATTACCATACCCCGCAATACAACCCTCTACCCATTGCGCATAGTGTCCGTTAGCGCCGCCCGGAACACGCGCCCATTTTTGCGGGGCCTTTGCATCCTTAGTAAGATTGGTTGGTAACAGGGTAGCCGCATCAGAATAGGTACTGGCATACATTTTACCTTTTGTACCAATAAACAGCGTACCGTTACCACCTTCTCCGCCAAAATTTTCATTTGCGCCTAATTCTTCAGGACGCTCTGGCTGAATACCACCATCCATCCAATGTAAAGTAACGTCGCCTTTTGTTTTATCGGTTTTAGGGAAAGTTAATGTAATATGGCTCGACGGCGGACAGCTTTCAGGGAAATGTCCTTCTTTAAATTCATCAACGTAAACACTGCCCACGCTTGCCTGTACGTCTTTGGCATATTTTATACCCAGTACCCTGAATGGAGCTTCAACCAGGTGACAACCCATATCGCCAAGGGCGCCCGTTCCGTAATCCCACCATCCGCGCCAGTTAAACGGCACTAATTTATCTATGTAATCTTTTTTGGGAGCAGTACCTAACCACAGATCCCAGTCCAGTTCTTTCGGAATATTGGGTTGCGGTGCAGGCCAGGCAATGCCTTGTGGCCAAACCGGGCGGTTTGTCCAGCAATAAACGGTATGTACATCGCCTATCAGGTCGGCATCATACCATTCAGACATTAAGCGCGTTCCATCATTTGAGGCACCCTGGTTACCCATTTGGGTCACCACTTTATATTGTTTGGCTGCGGCAGTTAGTAAACGCGCTTCGGCAATATCATGGGTTAGTGGTTTTTGCACATATACGTGTTTGCCCAGTTGCATAGCATGATAGGCCACAATAGCGTGGGTATGATCGGGCGTTGAAACTGACACAGCATCAAAATTCTTTGATTCTTTATCAAACATTTCGCGCCAGTCTTTATAGTATTTCGCCTTAGGGAACCTGCCTACGGTTTTTGCAGCACGTCTTTCGTCAACATCGCACAAATAAGCAATGTTGGCTTTGCCGCTTTTATCAAAGTTGAAAATATCGCTTTCGCCTTTGCCACCAACACCCACGCTGGCAATAGTAAGGCGGTCGCTTGGTGCAATGTAGCCTTTACCGCCCAGCACAAAACGCGGAACGATCATGAAGCCGGCAGCGGCAACCGTACTTGTTTTTAAAAACTCCCTTCTGGAGGCGTTTGGTTTTTTATTATTATCTTTTTCTTCGGCCATTGTAATAGATATAATTGGTTTGTTTGAGTTTGTTCGTCAGTTGGCAGTTTTCAGTTGGCAGTTCGCAAGGGCGTAGCTTTTTCCTGCCGCCAACTGCAAACCGCCCACTCCAAACTTATTATATATTTCCCTTTTTCAATTCCTCAACCGCATGGTTAGCTGCCCGTGCTGTTATGGCCATATAAGTTAATGACGGGTTTTGGCAGGCTGTTGAAGCCATACACGCCCCATCGGTAACAAATACGTTTTGGGCATCCCACACCTGGTTCCAACCATTCAACACAGATGTTTTAGGATCGCGGCCCATACGCGCCGTGCCCATTTCATGAATGCCGCGGCCTAAATAAGGCTCGCCTTTAAAAGTGCCTACATTTTTAACACCGGCTGCTTCCAGCATTTCCTTGGCATCGTTCTCCATGTCAATACGCATTTTCTTTTCGTTGTCCTTAATTTCGGCATCGAAGGCTAAAACTGGCAGTCCCCATTTATCCTTAACGGTTTTATCGAGCGTAATCTTATTTTCGTGATAAGGCAATGTCTCACCGAAGCCGCCTATACCCATCGTCCAGGCGCCAGGTTCGGTTAAGGCATCCTTAAATGCCCCGCCGATGTTCAGCTCGGGTATATCCCTGCCCCAGTCTTCGCGGCTTGCGCCACCCTGGTAACCAAAGCCGCGTATGTAATCGCGCTTTTCGCCGCCGTCCAGATTTCTGAAACGCGGAATAAAAATACCGTTTGCCCTGCGGCCGAAAGTATATTTATCCTCAAAACCTTCTACCACACCATAAGCACCTGCACCTAAGTGATGGTCCATCACATTATGACCCAGTTCGCCGCTACTGCTGCCCAAACCACCTGGCCAGATATCGGTAGCCGAATTCATTAAAATCCAGGTACTATTAAATGTTGACGCATTGGCAAAAATGACTTTAGCAAAAAATTCGTAAGTCTGATTTGTTTCTGCATCAAGTACTTCAACTCCCTTTGCCTTTTTGGTATCCTTATCGTAAATTATTTTGGTAACTATTGACCATGGACGAACTGTTAAGTTCCCGGTAGCCGTGGCTGCCGGTAAAGTAGAAGATTGCGTACTAAAATAAGCCCCAAACGGACATCCTAACCAGCATTTATCACGGTACTGGCAATTAGTGCGCGCATAATGTGGTTGTGTAATGTTAGCTGTACGGCCAATAATAAAAGCACGGGTCTCTTTATAGTGCTCTTTAAAACGCTTGGCAACATCTTTTTCCACCACGTTCATATCCATAGGCGGCATAAAGTCACCATCCGGCAGTACCGAAAGGCCGTCTTTATTGCCTGATATTCCTGCGAATTTCTCAACGTAACTGTACCAGGGAGCTAAATCATTATAACGGATGGGCCAATCAATACCTACGCCTTGTTTTAAATTCTCTTCGAAATTAAAATCGGCCCAGCGGTATGATTGTCTGCCCCACATTAATGAACGGCCGCCCACATGATAGCCCCTGAACCAGTCGAAACGTTTAACCTCAACATAAGGGCTGTCGATATCGCTGGCCCAATAATCAAGGTTAGTTTCGTTCAGCGGATAATCGCGTTTTAATTTGGGATAATCATGGATCATTTGCTGCGTACGCCCGCCCCTGTGCGGAAATTCCCAGGGATCTTTATTGGCGTTCACATAATCTTTTACGTGCTCGATATTACGGCCACGCTCAAGCATAATAGTCTTTAACCCTTTTTCAGTTAGTTCTTTAGCAGCCCATCCGCCCGAAATCCCTGAACCGATGACAATTGCGTCATAAGTATTTGCAGCCATGTTTGATTTGTGTTTTATAAAAAATTATTCTATTGGTTGGCAGTTTGCAGTTGCCGGTTTGCAGTTTTTTTTCGAACTGCCCACCGCAAACTGCAAACTTTCTAAATATTACCTTTTTTCAATTCCTCAACCGCATGGTTTGCAGCGCGCGCCGTCATAGCCATATAAGTAAGCGATGGGTTTTGACAAGCTGTAGAAGCCATAGCTGCGCCATCAGTTACAAATACGTTTTGGGCGTCCCAAACCTGGTTCCAGCCGTTTAGTACTGAGGATTTTGGATCTTTACCCATACGGGCGGTTCCCATTTCGTGAATGCCACGGCCTAAAAATGGATTGGAGCTATGTGTTTTTACGTTTTTAACACCTACAGCTTCCAGCATTTCCTTAGCATCGTTCTCCATGTCAATCCGCATTTTCTTTTCGTTGTCCTTTATCTCGGCATCAAAAGCTAAAATTGGCAATCCCCATTTATCTTTCTTCGTTTTATCGAGGGTGATCTTGTTTTCGTGGTAGGGCAATGTTTCGCCAAAACCACCTATATTCATTTGCCATGTTCCAGGTTCAGTCAGCGCGTCCTTAAAGTCGCCGCCGATACTGAGTTCCGGAATATCCCGGCCCCAACTCGAACGGCTACCGCCACCCTGGTACCCAAAGCCGCGTATATAATCGCGTTTATCGCCATTCAGGTTACGGTAGCGTGGAATGTATATACCATTTGCCCTGCGGCCGAAGATATATTTATCCTCAAAGCCTTCTACAGTACCCGATGCACCAACACCAAGATGGTGGTCCATCACATTGTGACCCAATTCGCCACTGCTGCTGCCTAAGCCACCTGGCCAAATATCAGTGGCAGAGTTCATTAATATCCAGGTGCTGTTAAAAGTGGACGCGTTAACGAATACGATTTTAGCGAAGAACTCATAAGTTTGATTAGTTTCGGCATCCAGTACTTCAACTCCTTTTGCCTTTTTGGTATCCTTATCGTAAATAATTTTTGTTACGATTGACCATGGCCGCACGGTTAAATTGCCGGTAGCCATCGCAGCAGGCAATGTTGACGATTGTGTGCTGAAGTAAGCGCCAAACGGACAACCTAACCAGCACTTATTACGGTACTGGCAATTGGTACGCGCAAAATGCGGCACTGTAATATTAGCTGTACGGCCAATCACAAAAGCACGGGCTTCCTTATAGTGTTCTTTAAAACGTTTGGCTACGTCTTTTTCAACCACGTTCATTTCCATAGGCGGCATAAAATCACCGTCGGGGAGGATAGAGAGCCCGTCTTTATTACCCGATATACCAGCAAATCTTTCAGCATAACCATACCATTGTTCCAAATCCTTATAGCGGATAGGCCAGTCGGTGCCGATGCCGTCTTTTGCATTGGCTTCAAAATCGATATCGGCCCAGCGGTATGATTGCCTGCCCCACATTAATGAGCGGCCACCTACGTGATACCCCCTAAACCAGTCGAAACGTTTAATTTCTGTATACGGGCTATCCTTATCGCTTGCCCAATAATCCAGGTTGGTTTCGTTTAACGGATAATCGCGTTTAAGCACCGGATAGTCCTCGATCATTTGTTGTGTGCGGCCTCCCCTGTGCGGAAATTCCCAGGGATCCTTGGTGGCGTTTACATAATCTTTAACGTGCTCAATATTGCGACCACGCTCCAGCATTATGGTTTTTAAGCCTTTTTCAGTTAATTCTTTAGCAGCCCAACCGCCCGAGATCCCTGAACCAATGACAATCGCGTCATAAGTATTTGCAGACATATTTAAATATAATAAAGGTTAAAAAATTTATAGTATTGGTTATACTCCGACTAATGTATGAACAAAAAATTAGTGAACAAATATTTCATTGTGTTTTTTTAACACAATAATGGGTTTGCAAAGCCACAGGGCCAATTTATACAAAATTTGTATAAACTTTTTATGCGTAATCAGCCCATTTTATTGTGTATTTGGCATTTGTTTTAACATTATTTGTATGCCCTTTTGGGGCTTTTTTAATAATTAACGGATGAGGAGTTAAGTCACTACAAGCATTTGTCACGCCTCACCTAAATCCTCTCCAACGGAGAGGGGTTGGGGGTGAGGCGTTAACCTACACATTCCCCTTTTTTAATTCACTAACTGCATAGTCAGCCGCCCGTGCGGTTATTGCCATGTAAGTAAGCGAAGGATTTTGGCATGATGTTGATGTCATACAAGCGCCATCGGTTACAAAAACATTGTTGCAGGCATGTACCTGATTCCATTTATTCAGAATAGAGGTTTTGGGATCGTTGCCCATCCGCGCACCACCCATTTCGTGAATATCCAAACCCGGAGCCTGATGATTGGTTGATGGCTGGATGTTTTTGAACCCGGCAGAGGTAAACATTTCTGTCATCTGCTCGATATAATCCTTCTTCATCTTCTCGTCGTTATCATCATAATCAACCGATATGTTTAATAACGGCATGCCCCAATCATCTTTCTTTTGGGCATCAAGGCTTACAAAGTTGCTTTCTTTCGGGATGGTTTCGCCCATCATGTGCGAGTTTACATACCATGGACTCAGTTCGCCTTTTACCAAACCTTCTTTAAGGCCGGCACCAACACCATCGTATTTGTGTTGCTGATAACGGTATCCGCTGAAACCTGCAGCATAACCGCGCAAAAAGTTGGTTTCCTGTTTGTAAACATTTCTGAAACGAGGAATATAACCGCCTGTTGGCGAGCGGCCATCAACTGTCCACTCTTTTAAGCCATCATATTCCGCGTTGATATGGGCCGAATAGTTGTGGAAAGCCACATATTTTCCTAAAACGCCACTATCGTTACCAAAACCATTCGGGAACCGGTTTGATTTGGAGTTTAAGAGCAGCAGGTTGGTATTTAATGCCGCTGCATTTACAAAAATGATACGGGCGTAGTATTCAATGGTTTGCTTGGTTTGAGAATCGACAATGCGAACACCTGTTGCTTTGCCTTTTTGCTCATCGTAAATAATGGATTCAACTACCGAAAACGGCCGCAAAGTCATATTTCCCGATTTTTCGGCCCAGGGAATAGTTGAAGCATTACTACTGAAATAGCCGCCAAACGGGCAGCCGCGCTGGCAAAGGGTGCGATTTTGGCATTGCGCCCGACCCTGCTCAAAATGTATAGGATTGGGTTTTGATAAATGCGCGCATCGCCCGCTTATAACATGACGGTTTTGATATTTACTTTTTACGTGATTGCTAAAATAAGTTTCCACGTCATTTAGCGGATAGCCTGGTAAAAATTCACCATCGGGTAATTCCGCAATACCATCTTTATTGCCTGCTATGCCTGCAAACTTTTCTACATAGCTATACCAGGGAGCAATATCTTTATAGCGGATGGGCCAGTCTACGGCAAAACTATCGCGGGCGGGGCCTTCAAAATCAAAATCGCTCCAGCGCTGGGTTTGCCTGGCCCAAAGTAACGACTTCCCTCCTACCTGGTAGCCGCGTATCCAATCGAACGGTTTTTGCTGTACGTAGGGATGTTCATTATCTTTTACAAAAAAATGTGCCGAATCCTCGCCAAAAGCATAGCAACGGCCCACAATCGGGTTTGCTTCCAATACTTCGGCGGGCAGCTGCCCGTGATGGTCAAATTCCCAGGGGTATTTATTAGTGGTGGGATAATCTTTTACGTGTTTTACATCGCGGCCACGCTCCAAAACCAGAGTTTTTAAGCCATTGCCAGTAAGCTCTTTTGCTGCCCAGCCGCCGCTAATGCCCGAACCGATGACAATTGCATCAAAGGTGCGCGCCTTTACGCTATCTATATTTAAGTTAGCCATAATATTAAGCAAGCTTTAGTTTTGAAACCGGATAATGAACGTTATAGCGGCCGGGTATCATATCGTAAAAAATTTGTTTGGTCATAAAATATTGCGAGGTGGTGTACCCGAATATGGTTTGCTGTTTCACCGTCCAGTAAAAAGCAAGTACAGGGTCGGCATTTGCAGCTTTCTGAGGTTTAAACCTGCGGGCGGGCGTTGCACCTGCCTTAGGTTTATTGGCATTTTCGATACCGGTAAGCACAGCCTCACGTTCTTTGGCATCCAAATCTGCGAAGGCTTTATTGTATTTAGATTTGACCAGATCGTTAAACGCCGACAATCCTTTTAAAAACGCCTCCTGATCTTTTTTGCCGTAGCAATCGTCAATCATTTTTAATACAAAAGCAGGCAGATTTAAATCTTTGGCTCCAGGGGTTGTTGTTTTTGGAATAATGGTATCTGCCACATCGGCAATTAGCTGTTGCTGATCGCTGTCAAGGGCTATGTGTTTTAACTGAACATAAGATGTCCCGTCTTTTCGCAAGCACGACGGCAATAATACCGCCCCACCAACAACCAAAGCCAGGTTTTTGATAACCGTACGCCTGTTCATTTTGTTAAGTTTAATTAGTTATTTAGGGGTGTAAGGGTCATAACGAGTTGTAAAAGTTGTAAGTGTTGTAAAAGTTGCGAGGACGAGAATTAAGAGTTATTACTCCTGCAACAATTTTAACTTATAACTTTTACAACATTTTTAACCTTTAGATAACAAAGTGGGAAGTTAAAATAATATCATTAAAATCCCCACTTTTTCATCATTTGTAAGTCAATTTTTACACAGTCGAACGGATCTTTGCCCTGATACGATTCCTGTTCGATAATAAATTGCGATGTACCGCCTATTTTTCTGGCTTCCTTTACAATATCCTTTACCGGCATCACGCCCTGGCCCAATATGGTGCTGTCATAGCCGTCCATGCCGCCGCCGGTTGTGCTTTTTATTTCGTCTTTAACGTGCATCAGTTCAAAACGGCCGGGATATTTCTTCAGCAAATCTAAAGCAATGCCGCCAGCGCCCAGCATATTACCTACATCCATTTGCTGTGCTACCAATTTTGGATCGGTATTGGCCAGTATATAATCGTACAAAGTACCGTCACCAATTTTTGTACTGAATTCAAAGTTGTGGTTGTGGTAACCAAAGGTCATTCCATGAGCCTTGCATAGCTCGCCGCATTTATTGAACACATCCATAAAGCGCTTTAAGCCCTCCATGTCGGTACGCAGGTTTTCATCCAGCCATGGGCTTACAACATAACGCTGCCCCACTTCGGCGGCATCATCAATGGTAAATTTCCATTTGGCGGTAAAATCATTAGCAGCTGCATCCCAATCGCTTCCCCGCATTACGGTATGGCCGCTTGGCATTTGCAAACCCAGGTCTGATAACAGTTTTTTAAATTCTTTGGCCGAATAGCCGTAAAATTTGCGGTCGATATAATTGGCATGCTCTACATGCAGGTAGCCCATGTCAGCAATTTTTTTCAACGAACCTGCCGGGTCCTTGCCCATGGCATCGCGTACCGAATAGAGTTGTATCCCTACCCGTTCAATTTTTTTTGATGATGCAAAAACCTCGCTGCCCAACAACGAAGCACCCGCTGCCACCATAGCGGTATTTTTGATAAATTCTCTGCGTGAAGTACCCATTTTTTTAAGTTTTTTCTTGGTTCTTGATTCTTGGTTCTTAGCTCTTATTTAGCCATTGGAAATATAGGAAACAATAATGAAGTATTGCTTACAAATGCCAAATGTTTGCTATCGGGCGCCCATGACGGTGTATTGATAGTACCCTGCCCGCCATATAAGTACGCTATAACTTTTGAGGGTCCGCCCTCAACCGGCATTAGCCTAAGGTAAACATGCTTATAAAAAGGATGGTCGTTGGCTGCAACCTCATTTTTAAAGAAAGTAATATACACTATCCATTTGCCGTCAGGCGAAATATGTGGAAACCAGTTATCGTAATCATCATTGGTGAGTTGCGTTTGTTCGCTACCGTCCGCCTTCATCCGCCAAATTTGCATAAGGCCGCTGCGTACCGAATTAAAGTAGATATATTTTCCATCAGGCGAATATTCAGGACCATCGTCCAAACCCGGAGCGGTTGTGAGTCGAACCTCGGGGCCACCGGCTGATGGGATACGATAAATATCAAACTCTTTATCGCGCTGTCCGGTAAATACCAAATACTGACCATCTGGCGACCAGCCATGCATATACGACGGACCAATATCATTCATCCGTTTGGGTTCGCCGCCGGTTATTGGCAATGTCCAACCAATAGATGCGCCGCTTTTATCACTGCTGCTTACAGCTAACTTTTTACCGTCAAATGAAATTACGTGGTCGTTATTATTATGATTAACGGTACCTGTGTTTAAAAGGGTTGGTGTTGAATTCTTCAAATCAAAAGTGTACAACAAACCATCGCTATTATACAATAAATGTTTGCCATCCTTCATCCAGTTTGGCGCTTGTATAGATATGGGTGATTGGTAGATGATTTTGCTGTTCTGCGTTTCCAAATCAAGCACTTCAATATCGCTGCCGATATATTGGCGATACGGTACCAAATCCTTGGGAGCCGGCACCACAATGCGAACATTGTTAAATACTGCTTTTTCCACAACGTTAGGATTGTGGGCGCAGATAAATAAGCCTACATATACATCATCACCTAAATCAACATCGCTTACTTCCTGGCTTACAAATAAATCGCCTTTGCGGGCTACTGACATGGTGTATACGCTGCCGCGTCTCTCCAACTGAATAATATCAGCCGAAGTCATATCGAATTTCTTTTCCTCGGTTATTCCGCCGGTTGTGCGACGAAACTGCAATGAAGTTAAACCCGCACCGTGTACCACCGCATTAATGTGTTTTGAACCGGTATCAAGCGAAGTGCGCACCATCCACCCTATTTTGCGGTGCTCTTCAACGCCCTTGCCAATAAATGCGGCGTTGGCACGCAAAATAAAATCGCCTTTCATTTTTTTCCAAACAAAATGGAATTCATCGTGTGTAGCCCAAATATTGGTACCCGAACCGGATAAATGATATTCCTGCGCTTTGCCGTCGTAGGTACCAGTGCCCGCGTACTTCACCCTCCCTACATCATTCTGCCCATCAAATATGCCTAAGGAAGTTGACTGTGCAGCCGTTTTTTGAATAAACAACGCGCATACGCAGGTTAAAAAAAACAAGCTAAGTATTTTTTTGCTCATTGGGTTAATGGTTTTAGTATGATTAAAATTGGTTCACTAAAGGTATAAAAATTCCATTTGTAAACAGAATAGTATTTCGTGATGCCATACAACATTTATACTACAACTTCGGATAATACATTGAATTTAAGTTTATTGTATTTAAAATAAAAAAGCCACCCGCTTATGCAGATGGCTTTTTTTGTTTTAAATGAGGAGTTAGTGTTTATCTTCCACCTTCTTTGTTGTTTTCACCATGTGGCCATTCACTTCAGTTTTATGTTTTACTTTATAACCATTATAGCGTTTGTGCCTGCTAAAGGTGTTGTGTACTTTTTCCCCTATGGTAGAAGTCTTTCTTACCTTTTCCTTCTCTTTATCTTTATGTTCTGTTTGTGCAAAGGCTGTTAAGCCAATTGTACAAACCATTACTAATACTGCAATTATTTTTTTCATGATTTTGATGTTTATTTCTTTATAAACCATCAATAATGAAAAATGTTTTACTTTAAGTTAATGTTAGAAATTAGAGGCTGGAGATTAGAAAAAAGTAATGTTAGAACTGTCTCTAATCTTTACCTATCAATCAACAATCAAAATAGATTCTTCTGGAACCGCGATTACCTTTGCAACAGCAACCGGCGCATTTACATACTCGGCAAAAAACTGCTTTTTCGAGTCGCGGTATGAGCTTACAGCACCTATCATACTCATAAATTTGATATAATACCAGGCAGTATCAACCTGGTAAGCCTTAAAGCCTGAACGGGCGCTATTGGGAAACAGGTGATGGTTATTATGCCATTCGCCAGCCACAAAACCCGGCCATATCTGGTTGATCGACATATCTTCGCGGTTATGATCTACTCCATCGCGGCGTTTATCCTTGCCTTTGCCGTGCCCTTCATAATTAAAGGTACGCACGCCCACTGCCCAAAACCCAGCTGCAGCAAACATGGTGCAAGCAAGCGGAAAACCCCCGATTAAAAAGAACGCTGTAAACCAAAAGCCCCAGTTAAGCACAATAGCCAGCATGGTGCGGCCAGGGTTGCAAATGGTACCAAACTTTTGATATTGTGCGTAGGTATTGGGGGTAATTCCAACATGATCCATTAAAGTTACACAGCGTGCATAGTCCTTTTCGCTCATGTTACGGTTTATTGGCTGGTGGTTTACATCGGCCAGAAAACAATACAGGAAGCCGCCATTGGCATTATATGGGTCGCCGGGCTGGTCGGACAGTGCATGGTGCACATGATGCGATACAGCGTATATCTCTTCGGGAATAATACGTAATGTTAAATTTTGCGTAAAAAACCGCCAGAATTTGTTGCGAAATTTATAAGCACTATGCGTGCAATAACGGTGATGCCAGACGGTACCATGGGAGCCCATGACAATCATACTGTAACAAAACGCGATAATGAGATGAGTAATTGTCAGGTACTTAAATACAAACAATACAAAAAAAGGAGCAAGACATGCGACTAACATCCAGCTGGTAAAAGAAAGCCAGTTTTTTTTATCCTTGAAAATATTTAACCTGGAAAAAAATTCTTTGAAAATTTGATTTTGGGTTGGTTTTGTTAGTTCACCATTGGTATCTCTCCAGCCATACGAGGGCGGTTCGAGTACATTTTTTAAAAAAGTCATTAAATGGGGGAGATCAGTTTTTATGTTTATAACCGTATCTTAATGATAACGTACTAAAGGTAGACTAAATTACTTAAACATGACAATAAATAAAACATTTTTAATATATATGATCCTTAGATGATTAGAGGTTGGAGATTAGAGATTAGACGATAGTCATAGCCGGAAAAGGGCGTGAAGAGCATCGGAAAAGTGAGTAAAGCCTGAAAACGGGATAATTTGCCACAGCCATCAGCATACCACTCCTGCGCTTATTTAAACTAATTCTAAATAATATTTTGAAATCCAAAGCCGCGTTATATCTTTGCGCTTAATTAGACTTAATCTAAATAAAAGCAATGAAAAAACTCGACACCATAGTTCTTAAACTGACTTTCTTTATCTTAATCCTCTGCAATACCGTTAAAGCGGACGACCTTACCAGCGGTAAAATATCTGGAACAATCACAACATCCGACGGCAAGCCAGCAGCGTTTGTAACCGTAGCCATTAAAGAAATAAACAGGGCAACCGTTACCGCTGACGACGGCAGCTTTGTAATCACCAATATTAAGGCCGGCAATTATACTTTGGTCGTTTCATTTATCGGCGCAAAAAGCCAGGAAAAGTATATTACCGTAACGGCGTCAAAAATTACAACAGCAAACTTTATCCTTTCCGAAAACTCATCGCAACTAAATGAGGTAATCATAAGTGCGAATAAAAGGCCCAAGCCAGTATCGGCAGACAAAGCGAATATCCGCTCTCTTGATCTTCCTCAAAGTACCGGGACGGTAAACAGCCGCGTTATTGAAGACCAGCAAATTAACCGCCTGGGCGATGCCGTTAAAAACGTAAGCGGCGTTTCGTTAACGCAAACACGGGGAGGCGTAGGCGAAACGTTTTCGGCTCGCGGATACAGCATTGGTATAACCGGCGCATCGGGCAGTATTTTTAAGGATGGCGTGCTGACCAATACGGCAGGTTTCCCTGAAGCCAGCACACTGGAATCGGTAGAAATCCTGAAAGGTAGCGCGGCGCTGCTTTATGGCAACGTCTCGGGCGGGCTTATTATTAATATGGTTACTAAAAAACCTAAGTTTGATTACGGTGGCGAGGTTTCCATGCGGTATGGAAGCTACAATATGTTTAAACCAAGCTTTGATGTTTACGGGCCGGTTAGCGAAAACACGGCTTTCAGATTGATAGGCGTTTATGAAAACGATGGTAGTTACCGCAACCATGTGTATACCATACGGAAATATGTAAACCCCTCTTTATTGTTTAACCTGGGCAAAAAAACTACGTTGCTGGTTGAGGGGGATTATTTGCGTGAAAGTCTGACGCCTGATTTCGGTATAGGATCGTTAAATAACGGGAGGGCTATTCCAACTATGGTGGCGCGATCTCAATACATTAATACTTCATGGGCTTACAGCCACATGAACCAGTTTTCGGGAATGGCAACTTTAAACCATCAGTTTAATGATAACTGGCATTTAAATGCGATCATATCCGGACAAGGTACTGATATTGATTCGTACCAGGCCAGTTTACCCAATACCGTAAGTGCAACCGGCGAATGGAGCAGGGGGCTGGCCCGTGCAAACACCGTTGAAAATGATTATACAGGGCAAGTGAATTTAACAGGAAAATTCACTACCGGAACAGTAAGCCATCAGGTATTAATTGGAACGGATGCCACCAAAGTGCTAAATATCACCAACGGATACAGTATTAATGGCAAAAACATCAGCACCTATGTTTATGATAAGATAAACACCATCGACCTGACCAAGTATACACAACGTACAGATATTCCAAATGCTTTGGATACATCGCGCACCACAGCGCCGGTTTACCGTTTGGGCGCTTATGCCCAGGACCTGGTAAGTATCACCAATAAAATAAAAGTGCTGGCCGGAATAAGATGGTCGTGGCAGCAAACTTATCAAACCAATATTCAATACCTGCTGACACAAACATCGGCCGGCGGCACGGCCATAACCCGGTACGACCGGGCGTTTACGCCGAAAGTGGCATTTATTTATGAGCCGACTACAAACAACTCGTTCTATTTAAGTTACAGTAATAACTTTATGGTGAACAGCGGCACTGATGTAAATACGGGGCAGGGCCTGAAGCCCTCGCTGGTAAACCAGTACGAGGCCGGTTCAAAAAACGAACTGTTCGACGGCAAAATTATAGCTAATGTAAGCGTGTACCGCATTATTAACAGCAACCTGGCCGTTGTAGCGCCTTTTAAAGCCGACGGCACCATCAACAGTGACAATACCATAAAACAACTGGATGGAGAAACCACCAGCGATGGTGTTGATGTAGATATAACGGGACACCTTTCAAAAAACTTTTATTTTATTACCGGCTATTCCTATAACAACGCACGGTACACAAAAACAACCGGCTTAAAAGGATCACCGCTATTGGGCGAACGGTTAGTAATTAGCCCGGTGAGCACTGCCAATGCTACCTTGTTTTATACCTTTACCAATCCGGGGCTTAAAGGATTTAAGGTTGGCGCAACTGCATTTTACACCGGGAACAGGATGGCGGGCTATAACAACACCGTTGGCCAGGCGCAGGCCTACAGCAGGCTGGTACCGGTTAGCGGCTTTACCACGCTCGATCTTTCGGCCGGGTATACCTATAAAAAAATATCGCTGCTGGCAAGTGTAACTAATGTAACCAATACGCTGAATTATTTGATACACGATAATTATAGCATTACACCTATTGCACCGCGCCAGTTTTTAACGACATTGGCTTACCATTTTTAACAGAAAGGTAAATCCTAATAAATAAAACTTCCATCACCGCGCCTGCGCAACTGTTTACCATTGCGGGTTGGCACGCCGCTCCATTTTTGCAGGTTGAGCACAAAGCTCACCATCAAATACCTGCTTAGGGCGTTGGTTTTGGTGTCGGTGATGGAAGTTTGGGTAATTACCCGGTTAATGAAATTGTTCTGGTCGAAAATATCGAATGCCGAGATTCTTAAAATACCATTCTTCCGTTTAAAAAACTCTTGTTCCAGGTAAGCATTCATTACAAAAGGGTTTTTCGAAACGTTTGAACTTATACCGCTGATATAATTTTTGCTTGCGCTGTAACCAATAGTAAGTGTTCTTGATTTAAGCAGGAAAAACCGGCCATCTACGCTTAACGCTGTTGTTTTTATATTACTATTGACGGAGTTCGGTAGGGTGTTATTTGATTTATTAACATCGTACGAAATATAGGGGTTTACTTCCAGCCAGTCGTTCGGGTCAATTCGCGGACCAAACCGCTCGTTGAAACGCCAACCGGTTACAACGTTCTCGATATTATTGCTCATACCCAACGAGTGGGTATAAGAGACCAAACCATTCAGCGCCAGGTTGTACGAACGGTCATCCGACTGTTTGGAAATATTGTAATTGGCCAGCATCGAACGGCCGCCGCTCAGGTTTACATAATGCGTTTCATACAGGAAACTATGCAACGCCGGCTGCGCCACCTGTACTACGTTGCTCACAATCTGATCTTCGTAAAAGCTGGTATTGATATTGGCGGATAAATTCAACTTCGAATTAGGCATGTAATTATTGTAGATGGTATTGATGCTATGCTTAAAGGAAGGTGACAAATCGGGATTACCAAATACCGGACTTTGCGGGTCGGAATAATCAGGCAATGGTTGTATTTGAGTAAACGTTGGCTCGGTTGGCGCACCTGAATAGTTGATTGATATACGATGTTGCCGCGACCATACGTATTGAAACCTGAAAATAGGGATCAGGTAAAAATCATTCCGGTTGGATGATGTGGACTTGCTGATATTTGCCCCTTCCAAATGCGCCGGTATGGCCGTAGCCCCGATAGACAAATTGTACTTTGTTTTATTTAAACGGTAGTTTAACGATATGCGCGATTCGGTAAAGGAATAGCGGTAAACATTGCTCAACGAGTCGACTTCCATAGATGTACCATCCGGTCTTATATTGCTGGTGATGGCAGTGTTGTTGTACCCCCTGTAATTGATTTGACCGTTAAATTCCAGTTGCGACAGTTTGCCCAATGGCTCCACATAGGTAAGGCTGGTGCGGTAGTTTTTGGTGATGTTACTCCTATCCACCGTGCGGTGTACCAGCGAGTCTTTGACCACATTATTCAACGAATCTTTATATTGTATTTCAGTATTTTGACCGGTGTTTTGCTGCTGATCGCCATGGGCTAAATTAAACTGGATAGAGATATTGCGGCGCGGTTTCTTAAAGATGTACTGGTATAAAATAACAGCTCCGTACGTAGGCGTAGAGTTTGTACCGGTTGACATCCCATTGGAAAATTGATTCTGCAAACCTGTTTGGTTATACTGCGTATTGTTGCTGGTATTGCTGCCGGTATAGCTAAAGCTTGGCGTTATGCGCAAAAAATTACTGCTGTCGGGTGTGTATTCCAGTTCGAAACTGGCAGTGTGGGTTTTATTGTTGTTGGTGCCCGTGCTTTGCCTGCTAAAATCGGTAGTGCCCAGCGAGCTAAAAGTTTGCCCAACGCTGTTGTTTATGGAATTTACATCGTTAAAGGTATAGCGGTAGCTGGCATTCACCTGTACTGATTTGCTCCATTGATCGCGATAATTAAATGACGGGCCTCCCGATGTGGTGGTACCCCCACTCCCACCCGATGTACTGTTCCCGGTTGCTGTGCCGCCGGCGCCGTTTCCGCCGCCGCCTGCTGCTTGCCCGTTGGCCCCGGCATTAAGCCCGGTGCTGGCCACGCCATTTACCGTATTACGGATATTGCCGATTAGGCCCAGTTGCTCATTGGCATTTATCCGCTGCGCAAACAGCCGTTCGTCGTACCGGTCATCATCTCCCGCACTGGCGGTGGCACGCACAATATTGCCAACCGATCTATCGGCACGAGTGGTAATATTCAATACTTTAGTGGGGTCGCCGTCTTTAATGCCTGTGCGGCCGGACTGGTCGCCGTAGTCGTCAACAATTTGAATTTTCTCTACGATGTCAGCTGGCAGGGTTTGAATGGCCTGCGCTACGTCGCCACCTGCGTAATCTTTTCCATTAAGCCGGGCCTTGGTTACCTGCTGGCCCTGGTGGGTTAAGGTGCCGTCGGAACCGACTTCCATTCCCTCCATCTTTTTTAGCAGTTCATCAACTGTTGCATTTTCGCGTACTTTATAATCGCTGGCGCGGTATTCAACGGTATCTGTTTTATAAGTAATGCTGGGCGCGCCGTTAATTTTAACCTCTTTCAGCATATTCACATCGTTTTTTAAAACCACCGGATCTAAAATTATCCGTTTTACCGCATCATTGTTTAAATACCGCCTTACCGAAGTGGCCAGCCCTATTGATTTTATGGTGATGACAAAGGTGGCCATTTTTACATTTTTAAACACAAAAACGCCATCCTCGTTGGTAGCAGCATGCAACGTGTCCCTTTTGGACACCAGCGTTATGGTGGCGCCAATAACAGTTAGGCCATCGAGGCCTTTAACAATGCCGCTTACTTCGCGCAGCGGTAATGGTGGCGGCGCTTGTGTTTGCGGCCTGGAACGTGCCTGTTGTGCAAACAAGCCGGCAGAAAGCAGTATCAGTAAACTTGTAATAATTATGCGGCTCATGTAATGGGGTATCTAATAGGGGTTCGGAGTATTATTTCGTCGCTAAAGTGTATTTGGCCCAAAAATCTGTTGGGGTAGTTAAGTCGGCAAAGTCAATATTATTACTTGCTCCACCGCTGTTTCTGCCACCTGCACCGCCACCCCTTCTGCCACCACCACCTCCTCCGAAACCGCCACCTCCGCCGCCAAATCCGCCCCCGCCATTATCGCCGCCAGCTGCAAGGCCTTTAAATGCGCCACCCATGTTAACCTGCAAACCGTTTACTTTAATATTGTAGGCAATTTCTTTGATGCTATCGGGCGATATACCCAACACCTTTAGCGGGATTGCCAGTTCATAACTGTAATTCCCCAGAGTATCATAACCTATCGCCACTTTAATCCCATACTCGTTGTAGATGGAGATCAGCGTATCGTCCATATCTTTAAACCCTAAAACCTTAATCTCTTTGGCTGATGAAATGAATTGTCTGTGCGCCGCATTAATGGCAGCGGTATCCGGTGCATCAGTTTGCGCCGCGCCACTGCGGCTGCCTCTTTGTCCGCGCCCACGGCCTGCCCGTGATATTACCGGGTAAGTAAGGCTATAGGCGTTTTTATCTTTCTTCTTCCCCGCCGTGTTAATCGTTAGTGTTATCCCGCCTGCCGCAATTTTGGTATTGTTACCCGCATCGGTTGAGGTTACTGCCAGGTACAGGTATTTTTCGTTATTAGATATGGTGTAAAACAACCGGGTGCTTTTATTATAAGCCTGGAAGGAGTCTTCCCACTCATTAATCCTGCCGTCAATTTTGACACCAGCAGGCGCCCAAATACTGGTGGCCTGCACATCCTTTAAATGCGATTGCGCAAATAGTTGATAACCTGAGAGCAAGAATAAAATTGTGAAGAGGCTATTTTTTTTCATCGGGGTATTTATTTAATCATCAAAAACAACTATGGTGTAAAATGCATTACTGACTACATAGATACACGGAAGTTTAATTGCTTTTTTTATGTATTAGAATTGTTGCAGAGAGGAGCGGGAGTCGGGAATCCCGATAACTATCGGGGCGGAAAAGTCCGTGAGTCCGAAAGAAGCTGCAAGGGGTGTTGGATTGAGAGATTATATTCGCTAAAACTCTTGCGGCTAATGGTTCAAGCTATTCATTATTAAAGTTCGTCTGTGAGAGGTTGAAGGGGTGGTCGAAGGTTTTTTTTCAGCTCTCGCCATAACGCAAATTGGGCTTCATTATCCTCCAGTGCAATTCGCAGGCGTTCTTCTGGCGGTTTGGCAAGCCAAATCTTCAAATGTATTTTTTTTATTTCGGGCGAAGTATCTTCCATCAGGCTATAGCAAGTTAAATGTATTCAAATTTAATTCATTTACCCAATAATGCACGTAATCCAATTGTAGCTCAGGAATCAAAGATAGGTTTTTTATATCTTCCATTTGTATTGCGTTTTGCCAATCCTGTATCCATATCAGCTTTGAAATCAGCAAATCCTCCAGCGAAACTGCGTAAACCGGAGTTCCATAAAAATCAGTTTTCAGCCTTCGTTCAAATTCAGTTTGCCGGTAGATATTTTTTTTTAGGATAACGAAGTCAGCCTTAAAACCTGACCTGTGGTCAATGATATTGAATAGGCTTTGCCTGTTTATGGCGTCGAGCGCAGCTTCTTTACTGCAATAATAGCCGTCTTTAAAAAAATCAATAAGACCGTCAACATCTCCAGCCTGTAAGTTCACTACAAAATCGATGTCGCGGGTGGCCCGGGGAAGTGTATACAAACTCATGGCAAAACTTCCCGATAACATATAGGGGATATTATTTGCTTCGAAATAGGCTATTATCTTTTTAAAAAATTCAAGCATTGCTTAAATGTAGAAATTTATTGTAAATGTCGCTGATTATTTAGCCGGGTCCGCGCCTTCGCGGATAAATGCAGCCGCCTGTTGCATCACTTCTGTTAGCTTTTCAATCTTCATCGGTTTAGCCAGGTATTCGTCCATTCCGGCTTTTATACACACATCCCGGTCCTCGGGCATTGCATTAGCGGTTAACGCTATTATATAAGGCTGTGTGTAATTTTGGTTTCGGATATTTCGGGTTGCCTCAAGACCATCCATCCCAGGCATTTGAACATCCATAAACACCAGGTTATAACCACCTTTGGCCATCATTCCCAGTGCCTCGATGCCGTTAGCCGCCAAATCAATTTCATAACCAAGTTTATTTAAAACCCGCGCTATAAGTTTTTGATTGATCGGGTTATCTTCAGCAACCAGAATTTTGAACGGAAATTGCGCAGCAAATTTAACATCTAATAATTTCGTTTCTTTTGGAGCGGGCAGGGCCGGCGCATCTTTTAGCACCTCATTTATTTCGTTAAAAATCAGTTGCTGTTTAACTGGTTTGATCAATACCGACCTGAACAAATCCGGAAACTTCCGACTATTTTCATCGCCCCGGCCGCCCATCAGCATCAACGGAATTTCGGCGATTTTGCTTTTGATAGCCCGGGCCAGCGCTACGCCATCCATCTCCGGCATTTTTAAATCCGTGATCACTAAATCCGGCGCGTTTTCTTTAGACAAAATCTCTAATGCCTGCTTTGCCGATGAGGCAGTAACCACATCGGCACCCCAATGGAGTAGTTGTTTGCCCAGGGTGCTGAGGCTTGTTAAGTTGTCGTCCACAATCAAAATCTTTTTACCGCTTAATCCACCCGTGGTTATGTACACTTCAGCCCCGGGAGAGTTTGCAGCGGTTGTTTTAATGGTAAAATTAAAAGTGGTGCCTTCACCAAACAAGCTTTCGGCCCAGACATTGCCGCCCATCAATTTTACCAGCCGTTCGCTAATAGCCAGGCCTAAGCCGGAGCCACCATATTTGCGGGTTGTTGATGAATCGACCTGCGAAAACGCCTGGAACAAGTTGGAAAGTTTATCCGTCGGTATTCCTATGCCCGTATCCTTAATACTAAATTTAATTTCCAGTTCAGTTTGTGTTGTTTCTGACACAACTGCGCCAATAAATACTTCACCGTGTTTTGTAAACTTGAGCGCATTGCTGATAAGGTTTATCAATACTTGTTTTAAACGCAGATTATCGCCGATCACCTTACCGGGTAAGCTAACATCAATGTCATACACAAGTTCAATCCCCTGTTCTTCCGCCTGCTGAATAAATAAATCTACAACATCTTCAACGCTGACGCGTAAATCGAAAATTTCTTTTTCGATCTCCATTTTACCGGATTCTATTTTCGAGAAATCCAATATATCATTGATAACGCGTACAAGGCTCTCGCCGGAGGAGATAATCGTATCAGTATACTCTTTTTGCTCCTTAGTTTGCTCTGTTTCGCGCAGCAAAGAGGCCATTCCGATAACACCATTCATCGGTGTTCGTATTTCATGGCTCATAGTGGCTAAAAAAGTACTTTTGGCCTGATTTGCGCGTTCTGCTTCTTCGCGCGCTATCTTTTCCTCTTCCTTCTTCTTTTCCAGTTCTTCATTTAATGTTTGTAAAAATACAGATTGCGAGTGAAGTTGTTCAACCTTTTGCGATACCTCGGCGGTCCGTATTTTCACCTGCTGCTCCAGCTCTATCTGCTGTTTTTCAATCATTCTTACCCTAAAATGGTATAGTGCATATAACAGACCGGCAACCGAGACAATGAAAAAGAGCCGGAACCACCACGTTGCCCAAAAAGGCGGATCAATGATAATGGTTAAAGTGGCGCCGGTGTTATTCCACACGCCATCATTATTGGATGCCTTTACATGAAAGACATAGGTGCCGGGATTTAAGTTAGTGTACTCGGCTTTCTTTACATTGCCCGCGTATACCCAGTCTTTATCAAAATTATCCAGCTTCCAGGCGTATTGATTATTTTCGGGCTGCAAGTAATTTAATGCTGCGAAGCGAAAGGAAATATAGGATTGATTGTGTTTCAGCCGGATTTGGCGTGTTAAACCTATATCGCCTTTTAGTATGGAATCCGCTTGCCCGGGGACGATGCTTTTATTAAAAATATTAAAATCAGTAATGTACACCGGGGTAATAAAGTCATTGGTTTTTATTTTAGCTGGATAAAATGTATTAAAACCGTGAATGCCGCCAAAAAACATTTCGCCATCCCTGGTCATTAATGATGCGTTGTATTCAAATTCTTTACCCTGTATGCCATCATTGAGTTTAAATTTTCTGAAGAAATAGGTATCCGGATTAAATTTTGTTAACCCTATCGCGCTTGAAATCCATAGGTTGCCGTCTTTGTCCTCGGCAATGCTTTTTATCAGTTCTTTGTCGAGCCCGCCCTTATTGGTGTACAGTCCAAATTTTCGCCCCACGGGGTCAAAAAGATATAAACCGATTTTACCGAGCCAAACCCGCCCCTTACTATCGGTAAAAACAGTACCAACATCCTGGCTATAGTAATTAAAATAATGTGTAAAACGTTTGGTATGCAGGTTATAGCAATTCAGCGCGCCGTCCACCGCGCCAAACCATACATTTCCAGCCTTATCCTCGTTAATCGTCCAAATATTGCTTCCCGAAAAGCTGGTCATACCATCAGGATCTTTGAATATCCGCTTAAATTTCCGCGTATTATAATCGAACAAATTGAGTCCCGCCCAGGTGCCTACCCATAAATTGCCCTCGCTGTCCTGGAAAGTTTTCACTACCCAGTTTGAACTGATAGTAGTGCTGTCGGCCGGATTATTAAGAAACCTCCTAAATGTTCCGCTTTTAGGATCAAACAAATTGAGCCCGCCCCAGGTGCTCACCCAGAGATTTTTGTCCCTGTCCTGCATAACATCCGTTACGGCATCTGAGCTGATGCTTTTGTTGTTACGCGGATTGTTTTTATACAATCGGAACGTTTGATGTTTACGGTTGAATAAATTTAAACCGCCGCCATCAGTACCTATCCAGATATTACCATTTACATCCTCGCAAAAAGATCTCACATCATTATTGCTGATGCTGCTTATGAGTTTTTCTTTACGATAAGTGTTGAATTTATAGGCGCCCGGGGTGTATAAACTCATCCCGCCGCGGCGTGTACCTACCCATAAGTTGCCTTCCTTGTCCTCAAACAACCCGCAGGCCGTTTTTTGCGACAGCGTTTCAGGGTCGTCGGATTCGTGCTTGTAATGAAAAAATGAATCCGTTTCCGGATCATACAGATTCAGTCCTCCATCCACGACCCCTACCCAAACACGGCCCTCTCTGTCAGCAAGCAATCCACCTGAAAAAAAACCAAGTATATTGGCCGACAAGCTGCCTTCGTTACTTACCTGGTGCTTATATTGCTTAAATGTTTTGTGCTTTAAATTATAAACCACTACGCCATCGTAAGATGTACCTAACCACAAGTTCCCGTTTTTATCCTGCTGTATATAATTGATGATGTTGGCTGCTTCACCAAAGGGATTTGCAATTAAGCTAAAGGTTTTGTTTTTGCGGTTAAACAACTCCAGGCCGGCGTTGGTGGCTACCCAAAGGTTATTGGCGGCATCTTCATAAATACAGTTGACGGTATCACTGCGTAAACTATTTCTATCCGCGGCATTATGTTTAAAATGCGTAAATACATTAGTTTCCCGGTTTAGCAAATTAAGGCCGCCGCCAATGGTACCTACCCATAAGTTATTCTGTTGATCTTCGTAAATATTGGTGATTTCATTTCCGCCAATGCTTTTGTCGTTACGCGGGTCATGATGATAGATGGTAAAATTGTTTTGGTAAGGATTAAAAAGATCAAGCCCGTTTTGAGTGCCTACCCAAAGCCTATGCCTATGGTCTTCATAAATATTACGAATTAAATTATTGCTTAAACTCAAGCGGTCTTTGGTACTGTTGCGGTATACCCGAATACTGTCACCATCGTAACGGTTTAATCCGTTAACAGTGCCAAACCACATGAAGCCGCGGTAATCCTGGTAAGTGCTGGTTATAAAACTATTGGAGAGGCCCTGCTCGTCGCTTATTTGTTTAAACTTTAAAACTGGCGCCTGAGCAACGGCAAAGAACGGGCAAAACGAAAGGAGCAAACATAACAGACCTAAGAGGTTGTAAAACCAAATGCCACCAAAACGACACTGACACTTTAAAATAACCTTCAAAACTCCCTTCCCGATTTATTTAGAAATATTATAATATATTATACGGAGTAATAAATGTAAGGTTGTTTATTAGTTATTAACAATTTATTTATAATTTATTTGTTATAAAAAATAAAGGTTTGCACTTTTTTACCATTTCGCGGCGTCGACTTTAGTCCATCAAACTCGCTGCAAACATGGAAAGCATACATAATTTGAAGATGCACAAGTGAAGCCAATAGTTTTTTATTTGCAGATATAAAGCATCCTGTGATTGTTATTTCAAAATATACAATACACTAAAAGCCACATCCACGTTTATTTTCCCTTTCGCGTCAGCAGCGTCGGCCTCATAAGTATCCGATTTCCTCCGCAACATCACATCGGCCAGTTTTTTCTTTTTATCAAGAATAGCATCCCGGTCGGCCTGGCGCAAAGTGTCATTTGGCTTATCCTTCAGACGTAGGGAATCCTTTAAAAGTTTGAGCCCAGGTGCAAAACTGAGCCTTAACGGCTTAAATACTACATCAGACCCATTGAACCATTTTACCATTTTGGTTTGCAGCTTAAATTTTACCGGCAGGCCCGCCAGGCCGCGCAGATTAAACAACTGTATATTATCTGCTTTAATATAAAGTGTATCTATTTTATGCCCGAAGTTAATATCAAGCAGGTGGCCCGATGAAAAAACACAGGATGCGTTACCTGATATATCGCCGATTTTTATCGTGTTAAATCCTATAGCCGTCACGTTGCCTGTCTGTAGTTTGCCTATGGTCATACTGCCCTGCTCAATGCGGATGTGGCCTGCAGTTAGCAGCTTTCCGGCGGTAAAATCGCCAAATTTTTCATAAATAGTCAGTTCCCCTGCATAGTCGCCGGTATTAATGTTTCCGAATTGGTTGGTTACCGTCAGCGGTAAATCATCAGGAGCATATACCACATAGCTCACACTGCTTTGTATTTTGGAAAGAGACGAATTGGTATCGATAGTCGTGCGGCAGCTGATTACATGTTGAGTCCTGCCAGCGTAAATATGCACCCGGTTAGCCCGCTTATTTAATGGTGAATTTTGAGTTTGGGTGGCGATGGTGATAATGATACGCACTTTTCGATGTCGCCATGTTTTAATTTCTACATCGCCATACTGGTTATCAATAACCAGTTGGTCATTTTTCAACAAGTTTAAAGTTTTGATGATGGTTTTATGACCAACAGGTGAGGGCACCACTGCCCATAGGTTACCCCAACAAAGACTGCAGCACAGCAACAGCATTAAACTATATTTCTTTAACCGATTTTTCATGATTACTGGTTGATTGCGCCTCGCGGATAATTTGCAATTGATTGCCTAATATTTTTTCCTGTAGTTGCAGGTTTTCTATCATCGACTCCAGCACTTTTTGCCTGTTGATGCTACTTGGTAATTGATTTCTTAACTGGCTATAAGCGTCGCTTAAATCCAACAGGGCCTTTTGGCATTCTTTATATAAATCAGGGTCAGAACTTTGCAGGCGCCTGATCTGCCGCTGCCTGATCTCCACGAGCCGACTATAATAAAAAATTGATTGCCGGTATTCGTCACCTGTTAATTCATAAGCGCTATTTTTCCGGGATGGGCTGGTGCTGGTTTTTAAATCAATCTCCTTTTTTGCATCAATTGTATCTCCGTTTTTAATTTTTGGTATTTCTTTCGCTATGTTTTGACCAGTATGAATTTTAGGGCTGATGTTGGTAATTTGCGTAGCCCCATGTTGTTTATTCACTATCAGCAACCCAACGCTCCCTAATAGAAGCAGGCTTGCCGCAATACTCCAGGCAATCCGCTGAATTTTAACAATCCGCGCTTTCCGGGCTGTATGCAATATCAGTTGCTGTTCAATCTTATCCCATAAATCGGGCGATGGCGACCCTTTTTCAAATTGGTCGCGGTTTTGGCCCATATATTTTTCAAATTCCTCTTCCATAATCTTTATATTTTATGGCCTATACTGCTTAATATTTTCTGCCGTCCACGTAAATACTGGCTCCTTATGGTGGCCGACGGCGTTTCCATCATTGCAGCAATTTCTTCAAAACTCATTCCCTCAAACACGTGCAGGTTTATTACTATTCGGTATTTATCGGGCAGCAAACCCAAAGCCTCCGTTATCAGTTCTATTTTTTGCTGAAATGCGTGTTCGTCAATTTGCTCCTCAACGGCTGTATTGTATAAACCAGTTTCCTCCAGTTCCACCCAGCTTTGCCGGCTTCGCTTTATAAAGTTTAAAGATTTATTAATAACAATCCCTTTCAGCCAGCCTCCGAAAGCTTCAATATTCTTCAACTTATCAAGCCTTGTAAAAGCTTCCATAAACGCTTCCTGCAAAATATCTTCAGCATCAGTATCGTATACTACAATGCGCAAACACGTATGATACATGGCCCGGCTATACCTGTTGTACAACAACCGGTAGCTTTTGATGTCACCCTTTTTGCATTTTTCTATTAAGTCGGCTTCTTCCTTACTCAACTGTTTTTGATGTTCCTTCTGGTTTCTACTTAATAAGTAGCAATTAACGCCGATTCGTTGCAGAAATAAATAAAATATTTTAATAGAACGGGTTACATTTAAATAAAAAAAAATAATTACTAATCCTTACGCTTATCTTTATCGTAAAAGATTAAATAGCTTACCAGGTACCCGCAATTATGAAATACAGGTTCTTACTTATTCTTTTGTTCTTTCCATTTGGCGTATTATTTGCGCAGGGCACGCTGTCGTCTGATGACCTTTTTCAGCAGGCCCGAAAAATGGCCTTCGATAATAAAAACTACCCCGGCGCCATAGCCTTATGTAAAGAAGCACTTTCCAAAAGCCCGGATTATACCGACATACGCGTTTTTTTAGGGCGGCTTTATACCTGGTCAAAGTACACTGATAGTGCCCGCACCCAGCTTATTGAAGTTTTAACCAGGCACCCCGATAATGAAGATGGCGCCATTGCCTACGCCAGTTTAGAATACTGGAACAATAATTCGGCAAAAGCATTGCAATTTGTACAACAAGGGTTAAAGTACCATCCGGCATCAACTGATCTGCTGCTGTTAAAAGCAAAAGTGCTTATTGATTTAAAGCGGTTTCAGGAAGCAAACCTGGCTATAGATACTCTACTAAAAGCCAATCCTAAAAATACGGATGCCCGGGCACTGGCGGACCGAATAAGCGATAACACATCTAAAAACAAGATGAGCATCAACTATGATTTCGTTTATTTTGACAAACAATTTAATGATCCCTGGCACCTTGCAAGCGTAGATTATACCAGGCAAACGGATATAGGTTCAATAACGGGCCGCGTAAACTTCGCCAATCGTTTTAACACCAATGGCGCCCAGCTTGAAATGGACGCGTATCCGCATCTGTCAAAAACGTTTTATGCCTATTTAAACGCAGGCTACTCGGACAACGTAGGGGTATTTCCTAAATACCGGGCCGGATTTTCGTTATATGCCAATTTGCCGGCGAGTTTTGAAGGCGAGGCGGGCTTTAGGTTTTTGAGTTTTAGTGGCCCCACCTGGATATATACTGCATCGGTAAGTAAATATTATAAAGACTACTGGTTTAATTTCCGCACTTTCCTTACCCCCTCCAACAATAATATTTCGCAATCTTATGCGCTTAATGTTCGGTACTATTATGGGGGTGCTGACGATTATTTTAGCCTGGGGTTAGGCACTGGCATTTCACCTGATGACCCGGGCAACAGTGTTTTATTGAATAGTGGTAACGTTTATAAGTTGCGATCAAATAACGTATCAGCAGGGTATCGCCATTCATTTAAAACCTTAAATGTGTTTTTTATAAATTTAAGTTTAGCCAACCAGGAATATCTGCCGCACACCAGGGGTAACCAGTTTGATGCCGGTGTTGGATACATCAGGCGTTTTTAATTTTCTTTTTTTATGACCAAAAAACAATTGTTTCTGGGCGTACTGATCTTTATTGTTTTATTGCCGCTTTGGATGTGGCTGGCCTGGTTTTTTACACCCCAAAAAAAACTGGTAGTAGCCATTATAGATAAAACCGTGCTAACCCCGCAAGGGCAGGAACATAAATCGTTAAACTGGATATTAACTAATGAACGCTATACAAAAACACATCACAAAGGATATAAAATAAACCACGACTATTTTGGATTTTTCCCCTTACCTGACGAAAAATTTAAAATAAAAGGATTAGAACGATTTTCGGTAGCGCAACTACAGCAATTGAGTGCAGATGCCGATATGGTTTATGTTACCGATACTTACGGCATTTACAAAAACGAATGGTACAGCGGCAAGGGCAGTACAGAACGTTCGGGCATAGTATATGGTGGAATGAGCGATAACGACGTAACCTTACTCGACGATATGAAAGCGAAACACAAGCTAATTGTGACTGAGTTTAACAGCATAGGATCGCCCACTACCCTAGAAGTGAGGGGTCGGTTTGAACGTTTGTTTGCTATGCATTGGAGCGGTTGGACAGCAAGATATTTCGATAGTTTTGATACCCTTAAAAATAAAGAATTACCCAAATGGCTTATCAGGAGTTACAAAAGGGAGCATGATAATAAATGGCCGTTTCATAAATCGGGGATAGCATTTGTGAGCGATGATGACCGGGTTGCCGTATTGGAGGACAGCACCCATTTGACCGACCCCGTACCACATATATTAACCCTGGCTTACGGCCAGGAAAAATTAGGACTTCCTGAAAAAATGAAATATCCCTTTTGGTTTGATATTATTATTCCAGACAAGGTGGTTAACCAGGTGGTTTCCACCTTTGACATTAGCGCAAACGCTAATGGCGTAGCCGAATTAAAAAAATATGGTATCCCCTTAACTTTCCCTGCCGTATTGATGCATCGTGGGGCGGACTATCAATTTTATTATTTTTCGGGAGATTTTTGTGATAATCCCATTACTACAATAACCTCCTATTTTAAAGGCATCCATTATTTTAAATGGCTATTTTACAACGAGGATGATCCTATTGAACGCAACAGCTTTTTCTGGAAATTCTATCAGCCATTAATGAAGAATATTCTGAATGATGACGTGAATAGGCTATCGAAAAAATAAGCAGGAACTCCGTCGAAATAACTTCCGCAAAATCTACAATATCATTAACCTGGTAGTTGAGCAGCTTTTTTTCGATGTTTAATTGCGGAACTTATTTTGAAAGTATTAGCTAAGTTATTTTTTGGGCGCATAATGCCGGCTAATGCTATCCGGGATGATTTTTGCGCCGTTTATTACCAGGTTATTACGCTTTTTAAACGCCTCAAAAGCATTTTGTAACTGATTAAGCTTATTGTCGTCCTGTACCGGTTCCTCGCCTAAGTCGGATGACAGTTTAAATAGACTTGTACCGTTTAAATGATACTCCCCCATAATAAAATCAATCATGTCGGTTTTAGTTTGCATCAGTGGGTATTGATGCAGGTTTTGAAAGTTAACGCTGGTATCTAAGCCCTGCCCCATCCAGCTTACCAATGACGGCCCTTTAATTTTAAAATTAGTTTTCAAATAAGCCACCAAGCTTGGGCTGATGTCAAAATGAGTGGATATGGAAGACAGCTGAGCAGTTCGCTTTAGCATTGGCGAGTAAATAATCAGCGGTACATGATAGCGATCTATCTTATCACTCATGGGTATTTCGGGCATACGGTGGTCGCCGGTAATTAAAAACATGGTGTTGGCGTAATCGCTTCTTTTACGGTAAGCCGCAAAAAAATCTCGCATGGCATCATCCAAATACAAAATACTGGCGTATTGATTTTGGTAACTGCGGTACTTGCTTTTCTTTGCGCCATCAAACCCTAATTTTACCATTCGCTGCTCAAACCGTTGCAGGTAGGCGGTTTCTTCATTTATTATAAAGGGATCGTGAGTGGCAACGGTTAATATCACACTTAACTGCGGCGCAGATGGCTGGTTACCGGTACTTCTGGTTGTTAAATAATGACGGAATAATTCTTTATCATTATACCCCCAGGTAAACCCATTAGTTGCAGGTAATTTAGTATAACCTGCCGGGAACGATTTTTCATCATTCAGTTCATCAACCTGGTTTTTCCGCAAAAACACATCCATATTATCAAAGTGCGAATCGCCCCCATAATAAAACGAAGTATGATAACCGTTATACTTTAATAAACTCATCAACGACAAATGTGCAGGCATCTGTTCGCCGAGTTCCAGGAACCCATTTTTAGCAAAAGGTAATGAGCCCAACAATGATGGCAGCACGGCAAAGGTGCGACCGCCTTCGCTTAAAAAATTGCGCCAGTATAAACTCTGGTTAGATAATGAATCGATAAAGGGCGTGAAATTACCCAGGTACGCGCCTTCATTGGTGAAAGCCCGACCCAGGCCTTCAACCAACACAATTACGATATTGGGCGGTGTGGCTGTTGCTTTAAAAAATGGTGATAATACATCCTTGCTGCTATCGGTATGCAAAAATGGGAAGTTACCGGCATCAACGTAATTATAAGCCGCGATGCTTTGCTGTCCGCCGTAATCGCCAATATAGCTATCGGCATAAATGTCTACCTCATCTTCGTCCGGGAAAAAGTGATTTAGTGTAGAACTATAAAAGAAATCAGATTTATTGACCACTAAGCTGTTGGCAAAATCCGAATGAAGATTACCATGCGTAATCATTTTTGATGTACTGGTAACATACAGCAATAACGACAGCGCCGGCAAAACCACAGCAGCGCCGAAACCTAACTTAATTTTGCCTGGAAGCCATTTAAGTACTGTAATAATACAGGCGATGCATACTACAAACCCTAAAACCATTATCACGCTTACCCCGCCCGATGCCCCTATGGTTTGTTTAATATCCGCTATTGAATATCCATACAGGTCGGCGCCTAATGGTAACAGGGCCTTGCTAAAATATAGGATAAGACTTATATGTATAACCACCAGCACCGCAATAAATACTTTGTAAAGTATTTTTGCCAGCAACGGGCGAAACAAGAATACCGGGATGTAAACCAGGTATATGATAAATAAATAATTAAGTAAAAAGAGTGTATCTGCCAGAAACGACCAAAATATGATTCCAGCTATATTGGGGGGAAACTCATGAATTTTTCCGTTATAAACTATCTCGAAAATGCTTAATACAAACAGCATTAAAAGCCATAACAGCGATAAAACCGAAAAGGAAATGGTTGCTGCTTTTATTTTGCCAACTATGGGCTGCGTTTTCAGATCCTCAAGCTTCATAGTGAATTATTTTTTTTTCGGTGATGACAAGCCCTGGCGGGTCATTTCGCCCCATGCGTTCTTTTTCCGTAATAAATCAATATTGCCTTTTATAGCCGACCATACCACAAAAGGGTGAAAAATAAAAGGCTCTAAAAATGCAGTTAACATTAAGTTAGCAATATCTTTTTGCTGCTTGTATTGATGGTAAGTTAATACCTCCATTAAGACGGCAAAAATTGAATACAAAAACCCAAAGCAAAATACAAAAGCTAACAGGATAAAAAAGAAACTCCAGTTTATTAATCCAAATATCCCGAAAATGATGAATACCGACATGCCAACAAATTCAACAATGGGGGCTAAAAATTCAAAAAAGAACCAATAGGGATAACTGATCATACCCAGCAAGCCATAGCTTGGGTTAAAGAACATAATTTTATGAAAACGCAATGTTTCAATGGTTCCGCGCGTCCATCGGTTGCGCTGCCGGCCCAGTATTTTAAATGAAGCGGGAGCCTCCGTCCAGCATAGCGGATCGGGAATAAAAGCCACCTTATAGGGTTGTTTTAATTCTTCCATATAACGGCGCATCCTCACCACCAGCTCCATATCTTCACCTACAGTTTTATGGTTATAGCCGCCGCATTTTATTACAATTTCCTTATCAAAGGCCCCAAACGCACCCGATATAAGCAGCAAACCGTTTAGTCGGCTCCAGGCCATACGTCCCAGTAAAAAGGCACGTATGTATTCAAGTGTTTGTACACGCGGTAAAAACTGTTCGGGTAAGTGTACCTTTATCAGCCTTCCGTTTTCAATTTCGCAGCCGTTGGCAATGCGTATTACGCCGCCGGTTGCAATTACCCTATGATTTGGGTATTCCAAAAACGGTTTGGCCAATTTCAATAACGCGTCCTGCTCTAAAACACAATCCACATCAATGCATACAATATAATCGTTTTTGGCAATGTTAACACCCACATTCAGGGCATCTGCTTTACCCCCGTTTTCTTTATCAACTACAATTAGTTTTCGGTACACGTGGTTACGGCTTTTATAAACGCCACGCACTTTTTTTGTGTGAATTTGCTGATTTACAAAAAAGTCGATTTTGTACAGGTCATAAGCGGCAATTAATTTTTCTAATGAATCGTCCTTACTGCCATCGTTCAGGATAATTACCTCCATATTATTATAATAAATGGAAAGCAGCGACCTTACGTTCTCAATTATATTTGCGCCTTCGTTATAGGCCGGCGCCAAAATACTCATGCTGGGCGTTTGTGTTGAACCAGCTAATATCCGGTAATCAGTAAAACTATTTTTATGCAGGTAATTATTTACGGCGCCACTGGAGTATATCCCAATAAAAATATAGCACGACATTAACGTAACAGAATAAGCCAGTATAGCATAAGTAAAAAAATCAAATACAAAGGTTTGCCAACTCATATAGCCAATTCGTTTTTAACCTGCGCAATTATTTCAATAAACGGATATTGCAACGCTTGTTTGTGGTTCATTAAACTTTCAAGTCCTTTGGCGCTAATATTTGCAAGTGCGCGGGCGGCAAATAGTTTTATTTCTACATTTTCATGATCAAGCTGCTGTAGTAAAAAAGGAATATCATCATCAGTAGCAATATTTTGTAATACCTTAATAATGGCCAACTGATGTTTGGGATGGGCGCTTAAAAACTGGCCAATTAACAGGCGGGAAGTTTCGGCAGTGTATATTTCGCCCAGGCTTATTATCGCCTGTAACTTCACTTGCTTATCGGCATCTGCCAGGCATCCCACCACACTATCGTGCAGCTCAAAACGATGATAGCCCCTAACTAACTTTAAGGCAAAAACAACCACCGTTTTATTCGGGGATTTAAGCCATTTCTCAATCCCCTTAAAATTATCGGGCGAGATACGTAACAGTTCCTGTAATAATTTAATTTGCTGCCATTCCGTAATAGGGTACGATACCACATCTAAAAAGCGCAGGCCTTCAAAGCCATAAAAATTAACAATAGCAATCTGCGCCTCCATGCGCACCAGCTCGTTGGCGTTATTGGTAAACCTGTAAATTTTGGTTAAATATTCTTTAAGGCCCATAACAGATAATTCTTGTATGGCTTGTGCTTTTAAGTACCAACGGCGATTTTTAAGGCCGGCGAGGGCATATTGATTAAGGTTAAGCTGCAGGTACAGTTGTTTAATATTTTCGGCGGCACTGCCGCTTACATTCTTTTTGGCTTTTAACAGTTCGTTTGTTAAAAATTTCCGGAAGGGAGTTTGTTTTAATGATTGCTGCACCCGGAGAGTAACCGGTATATCATCCTCTATCTCTTCAAAAAATATAGCTTTCCTTATTAACAAATTAGCCATAACCGTCCATTTTTGTTGCTTTTTAGTACTCTTATTTCTTAAATACATATAAATAAGTATAAAAGCAATGAGCGATAAAGCAACTAAAATGAAAAAAAAGATAGCCAGAATAAAATAGTAAGGCCTAATCATAATAGCTTACAAAGCGTTTTAAGCATGCACGGCGTGGGCAAAACCGAAACGTCTGACCCGTACAGTGAGTTCATTTGGACTAAACGGCTTCGTAATATAATCATCGGCGCCTAATTGAAAAGCTTCCAGCACCACATCTTCCTGGTACATTCCCGAAAGTATAATTATCGGAATCCGGTTCACATAATTTTGTCGTACAGCGCTTATAATTTCTAATCCCGATGAGTAGGGCATCATAATATCGGTAATCACCAGGTCGGGGCTGTGTATCGCTATTTGTTCTAAAGCCTCTTTACCATCGTGTGTCACAATCACTTCATGTCCGTCTCTTTTCAAACGAAATTCTAAAGTTTTAAGCATTAAATCATCATCTTCCGCTACTAAAATCCTCATAACTCTTTATACTAAATAACACAACAAAAAGTTGTTAAGTAAAACGTATATTTTTGCGCAATGTGGTAATATCCCGCTAATTATAAAGCTACTATTAAATCTATTAAAATGCTATATTTACTTCAAAAAAGTTTATTTGCGGCATCATTGCTGCCTGCAATTGTCATTGATTAAATACATGTTAAACAACAAGCCACCGGTACCAAAACATGAGTCGGATAGAATTTTAGAACTATCTAAACTCGATTTGGATTATTCAACACTCGAAGATAATTTCAAGTACCTCACCAGGTTAGCCGCAAAAATAACCGGAAAGCCCATTGCTTTAATTAATCTGATTGATTCCTTTACCCAATGGACCATTTCAAATCATGGGTTTCCTTTAAAATCAATGCCCCGCGAGGATTCTGTTTGTCAATATACAATTGCCGGTGATCACAACTATTTCGAGGTTAAGAACTTGTTACAGGATGAACGATTTAAGGATAAGCCCTATGTTAGCCCGCCCGATGGCTTGCGGTATTATATGGGGGTTCCATTAAAAAGTGAAGACGGCAACTCTATTGGCGCCTTATGTGTTGTTGACATGCAGGTAAGTGAACTTAGCGCTGAACAAATAGATTTTTTAGAAATTATTGCTGATGAAATAGTTAACAGGCTGTACGAATTAAAACGTACGCACCAATTATTTAACAAGTTTACCGCAGCGCAGGAAGAGCATAAAACATTGGCGCGCAATATACGCGAGCCCTTAGCCGGTATAATTGGCATTTTACAGGTAATAATAGAAGATGCCGGCAATACCAAAATTGACGGCGAGGTTTTACAATATATTAAACTGATAGAGAAAAGCAGTAATTCGATATTAAACCTTACGGACGCTGTATTAGATACCGACGAAGAAAGGCACCTGAATAAAGACCAAGGCGATTTAATATGGCTAAAAACTACCATCGAAACGCTTTACATGCCCCTGTGCCTGCAAAAAAACATCGGCTTTAAAATAAACGTTTCAACCCGGACGGAACGAATACCTTTTTCAAAAAACAAGCTCGTGCAGATAACCGGTAATTTAATAACCTACGCTATCCGGAGTATTCCTGATTTTGAAAACATAACGCTTGACTTAATTTTAAAAGTTGAAGCGAGCCAAAATGTTCTTTGTATAAATTTATCGTTTTTGGATAGCGGAACGGACATCATCAATAAAGTATTTGATAAAACCGGGCTTTCCGCTTCCGAACAAAAAAACACCGGCGTTCAGGCTTTGGTACTTGTTCAAAAAATGATTGAGAGCTTAAATGGCCAAATAGAAACCAGTATTATGCCGGGAACAAAAAGAGTATTTAACATCATAATTCCACAAAATCAGCCGAAATAAAAATACTTTTAATTACCGGGCCCATCATGTTACCGGAATTTTACTAACTTCCACTATTAAACAAACCAGGCATTATGAACCGTTTTAAACTTATTCTCGTTTTTTTTGTGGTACAATTTTCATTTGCTTTCAGTACGATGGCGCAAAAGCAATTCAAAGTTCTATTGGTAACAACTACCAGGGGTTGGCATCACGAGTCGTTGCATGCAGGTGTACTGGCCATTCAGCAATTAGGTGTCCACAATTTTTTTGATGTAGTTTTATGGGAAGATCCCAACGGATTCACCGATAAATACCTGGAACAATTTCAGGCGGTGATATTTTTAAATACCACCGGCGATATTTTTGACGAAACCCAGCAAAAAGTAATGGAGCGCTTTATTGAATCAGGAAAAGGATTTGTGGGCATTCATAGTGCGTCGGATACGGAATATGGATGGGAATGGTACACCAAGCTTGTTGGGCGAATGTTTCATATTCATCCAGCGGTACAAACAGCCAAAATGAAGGTGCTCGACCCCTCGTTTCCCGGGCTGCAGGGTTTTGCTAACGACAAGCTATGGACGGAGGAGTGGTATGAATTCGGCCCCGAAAAAATTTCAGGCTTAAATTATATTTTAGGGGTGGATGAGTCTACCTACAATCCGAAGGCCGATTGGGGAGCAAGGGGAAAAGGAGAAGGAATGGGGAAATTACATCCGCTGGCCTGGTATCACAACTATGATGGCGGCCGCGCATTTTATACAGCGCTGGGGCACTTACCAACAAACTTTAGCGAACCTGCTTTTTTGGACCATTTATATGCCGGCATATTATGGGCTGCTACCGGTAAAAAATAAGTAATTGCTACTTTGGTGAAAATTGACGGGGCGGCCAGGGCTATCCCGTTTTTTTATGCTCTTTTATGCAACAAATTTACCTGCCCTGTTACTTCCATGTAAGCTAACTAAAGCAAACATGAAGCAAGTAACATTCACCCTATTATTTATTCTTTCTATCAGCACCGCATCCGCCCAAACCGGCCGTCAAATACAAGGCATGCTCATCGACTCCTCAAAAACGCCGCTTACCGGAAGCAGCGTTAGGCTAAAAACAGAAAAAGGCGACAGCAGTACAACTATAGCTAATGCAAAAGGCATGTTTGTTTTTACCGGGATAACCGGCAATAAACTCACGCTGACCATCAGCTCAATTGGCTATCAAACATTAATAAGGCACTATATTTTGGATAACAATCCCGCCCCTGCCCTGCTTGGCGTTATCACCCTGAAACAACAACCCAATATGCTTAACCAGGTAAATATTGTGGCTACAAACGCTGTTTCGATAAAGGAAGATACCGTTGAATACAAAGCCAGTGCATACAAAGTACGCGATAATGCGCCGGTTGAAGACCTGTTGAGAAAAATGCCCGGGGTAGACGTTGATGCCAACGGCAATGTTACCGCGCAGGGAAAGGCAGTTACCAAAGTAAGAGTGAACGGTAAGGATTTTTTTGGCGGGGATGTACAATCAGCCACACGAAACCTGCCGGCTGATATCGTAGATAATGTACAGGTGATTGATGACTATGGTGATCAGGCCAACCTCACCGGCATTAAAACCGGCGACCCGGCAAAAATCATGAACATCAACATCCGCAAGGATAAAAATTACGGTTACACCGGCCAGGCTACGCTTGGTGATGGTTCGGATGCCTTACCGGCAAACCCGGGTATAACAAACGATAATCGGTATATAGGTTTAGCAAATGCCTTTAAATTCAATGGCGATCAGCAAATTGCATTTTTGGGAAACATAAATAATACCAACGTTAATACATTTTCATTCGGATCGCCGGCAATGGGACCGTCATCCGGATCGGTGCTACTGAACAAAAAAATCGCTGCCGATGCCATGATGGGCGGTGGCGGTGTTAAACTCACCATTGGCAGCGGCGGCAACTTTACCAGCCAGGCCAGCCAGCAAAACGGCATAACTGATGCCCATGCAATCGGCGCAAATTTCCGTGATCAATGGGGGAAAAACCTCTCGGTATATGGCAGTTATAGTTTTGCCGATAATACGATTTTTACCAAAACCAGCACCTTACAACAGAACACCTCGGCCGATAATCCAGGCAACACTAATCAAACCAACAATCAAATCGACAGAAACATTAATCATCGCTTTACATGGAACATGGAGTATAAGCCTGATACGGTTAACTATTTTAAAATAACGCCAAACTTTTCGTACGCAAATACTATAAGCAATGGTAGTGGACAGGTTACCTCGGCACACAATAACGTAATGGATGGCGCGTATAATTCAACCACTTATGGCACTTTAACTTCGCCCAATTATGGCTTTACGGCCTTATATAATCATCGTTTTAACAGCAAGGGAAGGGATTTCAGCATAAATATTAATCTAAATTCCTCGCACGAAACACAATATCAAAACCCGGTTTTTGATTATACCACCGGCACGGGAACTGCACCCTCAAACCAAATGATCATCACCAGCAGTCGCTCCAACAATATCGGGACCACCCTATCCTACCTGGAGCCGTTGGGTAATTTTTCATACATGGAGTTTAATTACACGTTCAGCCGTTCGGCCACATCGAACGATAAAAAATCGGATGTTTTAGATACAGTGCAAGATGTTTTTAAACGGGACACTGCACTCAGTAACCGTTACAATTACACATTTATCACCAACCGATTCGATTTAAATTACCATTATGCACAAAAAGGAAAATATAACTACACGCTGGGTTTAAGTGTTGAACCATCGGAACTGAATGGAAATTCAGTTTTATCAGGTATTACCACCCATGTATCTGCAGTTAACCTTACGCCAACAGCACATTTTGTTTATAATTTATCGCGCAGCCGGTCGTTCAATTTTAATTACAGCGGATCAAGCAGTCAACCTAATTTTACTCAATTACAACCTGTTACCGATTTCACTAATGCTTTATATCCGGTAACTGGTAACCCCAACCTGAAGCCTTCATTTACGAGCAATATATCTGCCAGGTATAATCAGTTTAGTTTTGATACGGGTAATTTGCTTTTTACCAATTTGTCGTATACGCAAACTCAAAACCAGGTGGTAACCAATACCATTATTTATCCTGCAGTTTATAAACCAAATGCTGCACTTGAAAATACGTATTTAACCCGGTACCTAAATGCAAACGGCTATTACACGGCGTCTGGTTACATAAGCTATGCCAAACCCTGGGATAACCGCAGGTACACCCTGATGTTTAACGGCACAGTTGCCTATACCAACAACATTGGTTATATTACCGACATCGCCCCCGGTACCTATACCGAAGCTATGAACAAAAACATCGCAAAGAATTGGACGGTAGCGCCCGGCATACGTTTTCGCACAGATATACCTGACGTAATTGACGCCCAGATTTTAACTAACTACAGTGTCAGTAAAACCGATAACTCCGTGCATAATGAATTTACCAATGCTTCGGCAAACATCCGTACCTGGAACATGGGCCTTAGTGGTAAAAATTACTTTCACAACTGGACGGTAAGCTACGATTACAGCAAGGCTATTAATTATGGCTATGCGCAAAGTATAAACGTCGTCAACCCTAATATTTTAAATATGTACGTTGAACGGCGTTTGATGAAGGGCAATAAAGCCACCATACGCTTTGCTGCATTTGATCTTTTTAACCAAAACACCGGTTTTTCGACGACGACAACCGCAAGCTCCGTAATACAAACCAACAACAACAGGCTGGGGAGGTATTACCTGGCTACGTTTACGCTTAGGCTACAGAAGTTTGCAGGAAGATGATTTATTGCTTCATAATATATTCAGATTTGGCTTGTATTATTGTTCAGAAAATTCAAATATTATCGGAGTTATTAAACTCAATAATAAATGCCGTTTCATGTTAACAACCATTTAAACTAATGCTTTTTAAAGCATCGCAACCCTGATTATTATTTCCGTTACGCCGTAAGCTCTTGAATTACCCAAAAAGGCTTTTACTGTTAATAACCATTTTTACAGCTTTAAGGTTGTTATTTAGCTGCGCTACAGAATTGGGCGCCGACGAGGCTTATTACTGGACCTATGCATTAAAATTGCAATGGAACTATTTTGACCACCCGCCAATTGTAGGCTGGCTGATACGATTAACTACTTTAAACCTTTTAATTCATAATGAACTTTTTGTACGGCTGGGCGCGGTAATTTGCTGCGGCGTTTGCACCTGGCTAATTTTTAAAATCGGCAACGTTATTCATAATGAACGGGCCGGCTGGTTTGTCGCCTTATTATACACTTCGTCTATTTACTGCAGCATCAGAGTGGGTGCGAATATTTTGCCCGACAGCCCCCAAATGATTTTTTGGCTCGCCGGCGTTTTAATCTTAGTAAAAATTACACGCCTGTCAAATTGCAGCCCAAAATCCAATTTACTTTGGTGCCTCTTTGGGCTGACGGCGGGATTGTGCATCATGTGCAAAATTCATGGGTCATTTTTATGGCTTGCTGCGTTGCTTTACCTATTGCTATTCAGCCGTAACTGGCTAAAAAACAGCGGCATTTATTTAGCAGCTATTATTACCCTGGTTATTATATCCCCAATCGTCATCTGGAATATCCAAAATAACTTTATCAGTTACCAGTTTCACAGTAGCCGTGTCAGTCCTGCCGGGTCGGGCATTGACCTGTTGAGGTTTATCAAGGCTATATTACAACAAATCGGTATCTGTAACCCTATCAATTTCTTCCTCATTTGCAGCAGCGGTGTGTGGCTTTACAAAAGGAAAGCTGTGGTTGATAAAAAGGCAATAATCATTATATTATGCTGCAGTCTGCCACTCATTTTAACTGTAATATTTCTCTCTTTATTCAGGGAGACATTTCCGCATTGGAGTGGTCCGGCTTACAGTAGTCTTTTGATATTGCCTGCAATACATTTGGCATCGGCCCCCAAAAACCAAACACGCATCGTTCCAAAAGTGCTTAAATGGGCGTTGGCGTACATGGTATTTATCGGATCATTACAAATTCTGTCCACAAACTTTTTCCCGGGAGCGTTATCAACACAACAAGAGGGACCGAAATTGGGTTCGGGGGACCTTACATTAGATAGCTATGGATGGAAGGATGCGGGCGAAAAAATCGACTCGTTATACCGAAGCGACGTGGCAAAAAATATTATGCCCAATGGCGCTCCTATAATTATCACCAATTGGGATTCGGCCGCGGCTATTGAATTTTACGTAACCAACAAAACAAAGCAGGAAGTAATTGGCATTGGCGACGTTGCTGACCTTCATCAATATTATTGGACCAATAAATATAAAAAACAATTAAGGCGAGGAGACTGCGCTTACTTTATAGTTCCTTCGGAGACATTTTACTTTCGGACGTCAAATTTAGTATACAAAAACTTCGCTGGCCATAACAACCCGTTTGTATTTTATCAATATCGTGGCGGACTACCGTGCAGGCTTATATCTGTTTACAGAATGCTGGGGTACCTGGGAGACCGTTAATGTTTAAATGTATTACATAATATTGCAGCCGGTATTATCGTTATTATTTACAAACCAAAATCTTTTAACGCGCTGTAGCGTTTAACCTTTTAAAACCGTTATAATTTATATTTTCGTTAAATATTTCCGCATTATGATTATAAACCCTACAAATTTTAAAAAAACATTACCCCTTATCTGCGTCGTTGGTTTACTTGGCTTGTTATTTGCCTCGTGCCAAAAAATAACAGTGCCTCCGGTGTCGAATACACCCAGTGCAAAATTAGCGATCACACAAGGTTCACCTGATCAGCCCTTTTTGGATATATCAATAGATAACATATTGGTTAACCAGGCGCCGGTTGAATATGCTACAAGCTCTTCATACATTAGTGTTGCAGCGGGGCCAACCCCCGTAGTTTTCATGAATGACGGCACCGGGAAAACAGTTTTGATGGATACACTTAATTTGGCGCAAAATACCTATTACTCCCTTTTTTTAGCTAATACAACAAGCAAAACCGAAAGTTTTTTATTGACAGATACCCTGAACAAGCCGGCAGCCGGTAATGCCTCATTACGCTTCATTAACCTAAGCCCTGATGCACCCGCAGTTGACCTTGTTGTAACCGGTGGCGCCACACTGGTATCAAACCGGGGATTTAAAGGATTTTCGTCGTTTGCACCTATGGCAGCAGCTAATGGCTATAATTTAGAAGTTCATAAGGCCGGTACAAGTACAGTATTAGCTACCTTTACAAATTTCAACATGAACGCGGGTTTTGTTTATACCATTTGGCTGCACGGTCTTGTTGCCGGCACTACCTCTGCCGATAAACTGGCGCTCGACGTTATTGATAATGCAGCGTTTTTGTAAAAGCGTCTGTTATATCCCTCCCAGGCTTACGAAGTTTTAAAAACTTCGTAAGTTTTCACCCTCTTTCAATTTAGCCATAGTGATAGCCGCATGAAAAAACTTCTTTTGGTTTCAATTAATCGTGCTTTTTAATATCTTGCAACTCAGTTTATTTGCAAGGCTATATAAATCCCCTTCTTGCGCGCTCAACTTATTAATTGTAACGCACTATCAACCAAACTCCTAAAAACTATCAAATGAAATTAAATGTTTTTTTGCTTACGCTGATCATTTCTGCTGTTTTTTCTGTAAATACTTTTGGCCAGGCCACCAAATTAATAGCCGGGCAAACCGTCGAAAAAAAATTACTAAAAGGAGAAGATCACCTTTATACCTTTTTTCTTAAAAAAGGTGAATATGCAACGTTAGTTGTGATGCAAAAAGGTGTGGACCTGGCTGTTGATATCAAAGACCCTTCGGGCAAAAAGCTAAATACGGTAGATTCACCTAACGGCAAACAAGGTCCCGAGCCAGTGTCAATTGAAGCGTTACAAACCGGGAACTATCAATTGAGCATTTACCCAATGCTGGAACAAACTGGCATGAGCGATGCGGAGAAAACCAAATGGGCCGAGGAGGATCAGGGCGACTACGCTATTACTGACATTAAAAAACTTACAATAAAAGAATACGAGCAAAAGTTGGCCAAAATAGCAGCAGACAAAAATGTATTTGCCCAATGGGTAGCCAATAATGCCAACGAAATAAAATCGGTTGATGCCGGTAGCGGTTTTGAAGACCTGCAGGTTTTTAAGTCTGTTTTAAAAGATGTGCGTGTGGTTGGTTTCGGCGAGGCATCGCACGGCACGAGCGAATTTTTCAGGATGAAACACCGGATGCTGGAATTCCTGGTTAAGGAAATGGGCTTTACCTCGTTTTATATTGAGGCCAGTATGAGTCGTTGCCGCTATATTAATAATTATGTATTGACCGGAAAAGGCAACCTGGACACGGCAACAGCAATACAGGGTTTTGTTACCTGGCGGGTAGAGGAAGTCAAAAACATGATTGGCTGGATGCGTCAATATAATGCATCTGTACCGGACGAAAAGAAAGTGAAGTTTTATGGATACGATTTGCAGGTAAACGATGCAGGCTGGAAAGAATTAAAGGCCTTTTACAGTACGGTAAACCCCTCGAAATTGCCACACCTCGACAGTTTACAAAGCAAATTGGATACCGCCGCAAAAATATCAAACAACACCGAGAGGCGAATGGAAGGTGCTAAGCTTTTTAAAGATGCCTATAAACAGTGTTTAACCCTAATGGACGACATGGTGCTGAACCAGGGTCAGTACGCCTATATTACGGATAAACAGGTTTACGACGAAAACGAACTAAACATCAGGCTGATTGTGGAGGAAGTGGAATCGTACCAGGAGGGCTTTAACGACCGGCGCGATTATTACATGGCGCAAAATATTTTATACCTGCTAAATCACGAAAAACCAAATACAAAAGTGATGGTTTGGGCACACAACGGCCATATTCAAAAAAAATTGGGCGATGGTTTTGGCAGCATGGGCGGTTATTTGGCAAATACATTGAAAGATAAATATTATGCCGTTGGCTTTGAATTCTACTCGGGGTCATTCCAAACGCGGAATATGGATATCAATAATAAATCGAAAAACTGGGATGTAATGTCGGTTGGCGAACCGCCGGCGGAATCATTAGCCTGGTATTTTAATAAAGCAGGTAAAACAAAGTTTTTTATTGATTTCAGGAATACAGGGGCTGATAAAGTGGCGATTTTCCCAAATATGTTTAATATGCACTCCTTCGGGTCTATGAATTCGGCAAAATGGCCGCAAATTTTTCCCGATTTGCTGACAAGTTTTGATGGGATGATTTATATTAAGGAATCCACGGCTGCGAAGAATTTAACTACGGTTTATTTGAGGTAAATTGCAATTGGTACTCCGCCAAACTTAGTTTTGAAAACTTCGTAGATTTTACATCCACCGCGTTCGCCACCTATTTTATTTCTCTTAGCGCCTTAATTTTAGATGGCTTTCTTGCGGAATGAATAATACCAAGCACAAATTATTTGTGGCGGAACAATCTTGTAAATGATGTACCATTTAAAGCAAGATTTTTGCCGGTACATTTTTGATTTAGTAGGTATTAAGCTACATTCTTTATATATATGGGGATACTTTTCAATTTTCGAAAATGCTTTAAAAAAAGCATCGCCAACTTTTATAGCGTTCAGAGGCTGATGATTAATGAACGCTATATAGCCTGTTATTTCATCAATATTTTTAACAGCATTTTCCGAAAGCCTTATTTGATAAGTTGTAGCAGCTTTTCGCGTTGGTTTGTCCATTGGCTTTTGGCATCTTCTAAAGAAATAGTTGGCATTAATTCAGCCTGTTTAATCCAATTTACAAACTGATGGTTAGTTAATGGACTGCCTGGCAATGCCGGCGACACCATCCCTGCTGATTCAAATTCTTGTAAACCATCTTTTTTTAGAAATGCAATAACTTCCATTTCTTCCCCAATAAAATCTTCGGGAACAGCAATGGCAAGATTTACCAAACGAGTTTTGGGTACTATAACTTTATGTATCATAATGCTAGTATTTCTTCAATGTTTAAAGTTAGCGATAATTAATAAAAGTGTTGCAAAATCATTTACCCAACAATTTCAATTCCAATTAATTCATTATTATCAAAATCTAAATATATCGACGGTCCAATATATTTCCCTATCAAGTCATTTAGTGAAATCACCTTATCAGATTGACGAGTACCGGGTTCGCGACCGTCTAGATAGATATACCCAACGGCAGGATCGCTTTTACTCACTTTCAACAAAATTTTCTTTTTTTCCATACCAGCAAAGATTTATATTTTAAATCGGACACCAAACTTACGAAGCTTTAAAAACTTCGTAAGTTTTTCCCGGCATCGAAGCAATTTATTTCTTTACCGTAAATCCCAGTTTTTTCAACCCATCCTGAATCTCCGGACAACCCATAAACAGTTTCCATATCAACCCGCTGCGGTAGTTTTCAATCATTACTACAATAGGGCCCTGGTCAATGGCTAAGTGTGTTTTGGCGTACCAGTTATGGCTCTCGCTAAAGCCATCCGCAAAGCCGTATGGTCCCCATATTTTATCACCCAAATCATAATAAAAATGTTTTAATGCCTGCATGGAATATTCCGGTGTGTAGGGAAATGATGATAAGGCAGCTGTCGGCTGTATTACACCCCGGTCATCCTCGGGGCAATGGGCAACGTAGCCTTTAAAGCTATCGCCGGCGGTAAGGCCCCAGCAGTTTTCGCCATAACCTTTGAATTTTTTAGGGTTAGCTATACAATAGGCCCGGTTAATGAGCGTATGATTTTTTGTTTGTTCAGCATAATCAATGCCGTTATCATCTTTCAATCCATTGGGGTTTATCCCCATATAGGTATATTGCTCAAAAAACAACGGACCACCGCCTTCGTAGTTTCCTAAAGGCAGTTTGTAACCATAATAGGTTTTGCCATTCTTCCAGCCGTTGCCTTTTACCCATGAGTTTTCGTACAACTCCTTTGATATGGGATGGTTAGGCGATGACGCCGCAACAATATAGGTAATTAGCGCTTCATCATAGCCAAATACCGGGAAGTTCATATCAAAATCGTTAGCAGGGCTCCAATGCCAGTACAGGTGCTTGTCGTCGCCTTTGCTGTGCCAGTTCCAATCGGCCGAGCCCCACATATCAGCTACCCTGTTACGGAAATATTTTTCGAGCGGAGTATCCCCGTTAAAATACTGGCGGGCGGTGAGCAGGCCCATAAAAAGGTAAGATGTTTCTACGATATCGGCGCCGTCATCCAACCTGCCAAAGGGAATGGTTTTGCCGGTTACGCCGTTCATAAAATGCGGATAAATACCGTGATAGCAGTCAGCTTTTATTAAAAAATCAACAATTTTAACTAATCGTTTTAAGGCTGTGTCGCGGCCTATCCATCCTCTGTTAACGGCAACAACGGTAGACATAATGCCAAATCCGCTGCCGCCAATGGCGCAGGCCTCCGGGCCAAAAGTGCCCTTGCTAAAGTTAGGCTGATCATCGGCTTCGTTAATATAATCCCAGTAATAATTTGCCTTTACCGTATTATCCCGCTCGCGGGCTAAACCACTTACCGGATGACCAAAATCCCAGAAATAACGAAAAGTTTGCCGTTGTACAATATCCAGCAAAACGGAATCCGGGATATTTTTGATGATGCCAACAGGAACTATGGTACTCTTAGCAGCAATATGCGCCTTTTTTACCGGCAACTGGGCAAATAAATTAAAGGCGACCAGCAAAGAAGCCGCCAAAACAGACAAATAACGAAACATAAGGTACAATAATTGGGTTGCACAATTATAAGCAAAAAGGCCCGCTTCTTTCAAAGCAGGCCCCTTTATCATTGTTATTTTTTTGATTCCGCCCCCGATAGCATCGGGACGAAATTCCGACTTCCGAAATAAAAAGCTTTCGCCTTTTACCTTTCGGCTTTCACTTTATTTCCCGTTCCACACATTATTTTTCCTGTCAACATCAGGTAACTGATGATCAGGATCGAGTTCGATGGATTGAATAGCCGAAGTGGATGGATATTTAAACGTCCAAACCCCATTACGTTGCCAAATGTTAACCGGCAGGTGGATGGTTTCTACCGTTCCGTTTGCCTGCGTAATTTTTGCATCAACCGGCATCGCCATTTTTTCTTTATTAACAAAAGTGATTAAGGCGCCGTTCGCAGCGTCATCCTTTACATATTTAACGCCTTGTACAGCCTGATCCAATTTCCAGGTGGTGAAGAACCAGGGTTGGAAAAACCAGTTCAAATCCTCGCCCGAAGCATCGTTCATGGCGCGGAAAAAGTCGTAAGGCAGTGGGTGTTTAAATGCCCAGTGTTTAATATACTCGTGGAAAGCATAATCAAACCTGTCCGGACCAAGTACTACGTTGCGCAGCATATCTAAACCCAAAGCGGTTTTGTTATAATACTGACCATAATCGTTAATAGCCTCAGGAGCTACCATTAACGGGTCCTTTGCCCTGCGCATCAAGCCGGCAATACCGTTTGCCGCACGGCCTTTAGCATTAAAATATTCGCCGTTGTTAAATTTTTCGGTCGAGTATTCGTTGATAAAAGTGTTGAAACCTTCGTCCATCCACATGTATTTACGCTCGTTCGAGCCGACGATCATCGGGAACCAGTTGTGCCCAATTTCGTGGGTAACATCGCCAAAAAGGTTGCCATTTTTTAAGTTGCTCAAGCAAAAAATAGCGCCGGGATATTCCATACCCAATGCCACACCTGATACGTTTACAGCAGAGTTCCATGGATATTCGTAATATTTTTCTGAATAAATTTCCATACTGCGTTTCAGGTACTCGGTTGAGCGGCCCCATGATTCGTTGCCCGAACTTTCAACCGGATAAGCACTCATCGCAATACCCTTACGGCCGGATGGGAAGTTAACCTTAGCAGCATCCCAGATAAACGAAGTTGAAGCACCCCAGGCAATATCGCGGGTATTCTCCATTTTAAAATGCCAGGTTAACGTGCCTTTAAAAGGATGTGTTGCAGCTTGCCCTACTTCATCAGGATTAATGATCATTACGGTTTTGTCGCTTTTGCGTGCTTCGGCCAACCGGCTTTGCTGGGTTGCAGAAAGCACCTGTGCGCCGTTTTGCAAATCGCCCGAGCCAACAACTGTCATGTTTGCGGGTGCGGTTATATAGTAATCAAAATCGCCGTATTCGCAATAAAACTCGCCTAAGCCCATGTAGGGTAAAGTGTTCCAGCCTTCCACGTCGTCATAAACGCACATGCGGGGATACCATTCGGCAATTTCATAAACATAGCCATCTTTAAACTTTTTGCGGCCCATCCTGTCGGCGCCATAAAAAGGGATCGAAAAGCTGTAGTTTACTTTTACCTGTATTTTATCGCCTTTACCACTCATTGGCGTATTTAAACGCAACTGCATACGGGCATCGGTAATAACAGGATCGGTTTTATAGGTTTGACCTTTGTAGGTTACCGAAACCGATTCGATATGGTAACCGCCGCGGCTAAAACCTTTAACGTCAAAGCGGTCGCCCCCTATTGGTACGGTAGCTGCTCCGCGCGAATCGGGTTTAAACAGGTTCTGATCTAATTGCAGCCATAAATAATCCAAATTATCCGGACTGTTATTGGTATAAGATATAGTTACTTCGCCGGTAATGGTTGTATCTTTTGCATCTTCGTTAAGGCTCGCTTTAATTAAATAATCAGCGCGGTTTTGCCAGTAATGTTCACCGGGGGTTCCGTTTGCCGAGCGTGTGCCGGCACCGGTAACCGGCCAGGTAATAGGTCCGAAAACATCAAGGTGGTTATATTGAATAGAATCGGGCGTAGTTTGCGCCGATGCTGTTACAGTGGCAAGGCATAACCCCACGCCGCATAGTAAATAGTTTAATTTTTTACTGAACATTTTTTAGTTTTAATATTAAAGAGGGCGAATCTATTGAAAAAATTATGAATTTGATAATTTGTATGATTGATGATACAATGCGGATAACTACCGTCAAGTCCTATTTGTAATAACACCCAAATTTCGCATATTTATATTTATGTCCCAGTCACCCTTAGAGGGTGATTTTTTTTAATATCTACTGCCATCGCTAATGCGAGTTCTTGCGGTGAAACCAGGTTACTCACCCGCGTAGCGTTCCATTTTTAAATTTCCGGAACACCTTATGCATTATGGAACATGCTGGTTATCAGGGCATTTATTTTACAAATCGCTAAATTTCCGTAAACATCTGATTATCAATATCTATTTGAACTACATTTCAACACCACCGATGTAATTATCTAAAAATCAAGAGTTCCAGGTTTTATCGTCCTGAAAATTTGGTAAGATTGATAATTTTGTGCGTTTTTCTGGTATTGTCGGGGTTGTCACCAACGATCCGGAATGAGAGTCGGGCCCCCATTTAGATGTTGAGTGAACGGAAAACATTACGCGCGTAAATATTAATTGCTTGACAAATAATGTAAAAGGTAATTTACTATTTTTGTAATATGGAAACAGTGATAATGCACCCCAAAACACAGGATCAATTAGATGCGTTAAAAGCCATAGCTAAAGCATTAAAAGTTTCTTTTGAAACCGATAAAGGTTCCACTTATGATCCTGTATTTGTAGCAAAAATATTAGCTGGTGAGAAGGCAAAAAATGAAGGCAAAGAGCCGTTGATTGTTGACGTTGACAATTTATGGAAATAGCCTTACACGAAGATGCCAAATTAGACTTCGAATATTGGTCTAAATCGGGGAATAAAGCAATCCAAAAGAAAATTCAACAACTATTTGTAGATATGAAAGCCCATCCTTTTGAAGGCCTAGGTAAACCAGAACGGCTTAAATACGCACTTTCCGGTAAATGGTCGAGGCGCATTAATGACGAGCATCGGATTGTTTATGATGTTGAAGGTGACTTTATAAACGTCTATTCTTTAAGGGGGCATTATTAGCCAATGTTTACTTTGCGTATGTCAATATTGTTGTCTGTGTTAAGGTTGTCGCCAACAGTCTATTATAGAAGTCAAAAAAAAATTCGGCGGTTGCGATGAAATCGAAACATGTATTTTGTGACAATTGCGGAGTAGGACGCTGATGTTAAACCATATTTTATATTGAAATGACGACAACGAGAAAAATATTAATCGGCGCTGTTGGCGTGATTTGTTTTTTTGTTATTACCAATCCATCTATAAGGTCTTTTAAAGAGCATCAAGGTAAATCAAGCCTTGCCGGGCTTGTCAGAAAATACGACTTCTTTATATTCAGCATATATTATGATCGAGCAAATTATTTGGGTATTGCCGGAAACTTTTTTCAAATTAAAGAAAGTGACATAATCGTAAAGACTGACTATTCAAAAACTCATTTGGTGAAAGTGGATTCCCCAGCTACTCTTGACAGGAATAATAATATGAGTAATGGCATTGATCTTTTCTCTAAAGACTCAACAACTCATTATGTACCTAATGCTAAAATTGATAGTGAACTTGATGCTTATATAAAAAAACACCCAATCAAAAAGAAATAACGATGGATGAGCTCGAAGAAAAAATCATATCGCTGCTTAAAGCAAAAAAAGAAAGTGGCGAAGAGAAAAATCTCACAGAAAATGATTTAAGAGGAATACAGTACGGATGGACCGACAAGGATTCTCCTTTTATTTCAGAAACTATCGCGAGGAAAATATCACCCCAAACTCTTAAAGAGGTTTACCATCTGTTCCCGAAAGTATAATAAACCCCTATTTTCATCTTGAATAAATTAAAATACATATCGTCGCTAATAACCTGTCAGAACCCCTATAACAATGTGTTTTTTCACTTACCGACACAGGGTTCCAAAGCTATCGGCAATGAAGACAAGTGGAATCCACTAATAAAACCTAGCGGTACGAGTAATCATCTAAGCATTCTCGGTGGACCTTGGTATCCACTGCCATCCTCTAACGCAGCCGTTTCATGCAAAAATTCCCAACGATTCGTTTATTTATTTTGTAAAACTTTCCCAAAATCTCATTAGGCTACCTTAAAATGCCTCATTTATCGCCACTTTTGCCTTACAAACACTTACTATGAATCATCTCGCTAATTCCACCTCGCCATACTTGCTGCAACACGCCAATAACCCCGTTGACTGGTATCCATGGGGACCCGAAGGTTTGCAAAGAGCCAAAGACGAAAATAAACTGATATTGGTTAGCATCGGCTACTCGGCCTGCCACTGGTGCCATGTAATGGAGCACGAAAGCTTTGAGGACGAAAAAGTAGCTGCCGTAATGAACGAATATTTCATCTGCATCAAAGTTGACCGTGAAGAACGCCCGGATGTTGACCAGGTGTACATGAGCGCTATACAACTCATGAGCGGCCGCGGCGGCTGGCCCTTAAACTGCATCTGCCTGCCCGATCAGCGACCCATTTATGGTGGCACTTATTTCCGTAAAAACGAGTGGACCAGCTTGCTTTTTAATCTTGCTGATTTTTACAAACAAAAACCCGAAGAGGCTGAAGAATATGCTGCCCGCCTTACCGAAGGCATTCAACAATATGAATCGGTTCCCTTTGTTAAGGAGCAGCCCACGTATACCAAAAATGACCTGGAACGAATCATCACCGCCTGGAAAGGATATTTTGATAAAAACGAGGGAGGTATGGGCACTGCGCCCAAGTTCCCCATGCCCAATAACTGGCAATGTTTAATGCGCTATGCCCATTTGGCCAATGACGAAGTTGCAGCAAAAGCAGTAAAGCTAACTCTGCACAAAATGGCATTCGGGGGAATTTATGATCATGTTGGCGGCGGCTTTGCGCGGTATTCGGTTGACGGGTTGTGGCATGTGCCGCACTTTGAAAAAATGCTGTATGATAATGCGCAGTTAATTAGCCTGTATGCCGAAGCGTATACCTGGAATCCTGATCAGCTATATCAAAAAGTTGTGGATGAGATCATCAGTTTTACCTTGCGGGAACTAACATCGCCTGATTTTGGATTTTACTCGGCGCTTGATGCCGACAGTGAAGGCAAGGAAGGCAAGTTTTATATTTTTGCTAAAACCGAAATCGAAGAAATATTAGGCGACGATGCGGAAGTGTTTTGCATCTATTATCGCATTACCGATGATGGTAACTGGGAGGAAGAACGGTCAAATGTGCTGTTTCGCCGCGAGAGTGATGACAATTTGGCAAAAAAGTTAGGTTTGCCTGTTGATGAACTATTAGAAAAAGTCGAAACATCCCGCCAAAAAGTATTTGAAGCCCGCAGTCACCGTGTTAGACCGGGGTTAGATAATAAGATATTGGCATCGTGGAATGGTTTGATGCTAAAAGGGCTTTGCGATGCCTATCGCGCGTTTAATAAGCCGGAATATTTGGAAGTGGCGCTAAAGAACGCCGGGTTTATTTTGGATAACCTGGTGACTTTAGGTGGCAGGTTGAATCGCATATACGCCTCACCTAAATCCTCTCCAAAGGAGAGGACTTTAAACAGCCCCCCTCTCCTTTGGAGAGGGGTTGGGGGTGAGGCGTTTACCAACCAGGTTGTGGCCTTCCTGGATGATTACGCCAACCTCATCGATGCTTTCATCGCCTTATATGAAGTAACCTTTGATGAACAATGGCTTGCACAAGCCAAAAAGCTTAGCAACCAGGCCATCAAACACTATTACAACCAGGAAAACGGCATCTTCTTTTACACCGCCGAAGATGATGAACAATTAATTGCCAGAAAGTCAGAAATTATGGACGGGGTGATACCAGCTTCTAACTCGGTTATGGCCCGAAATCTTAAAAAACTGGGCTTATTATTCGATAATGAGCAGTACCTGGAAATATCGGCTCAATTATTGAGAAACATTTTTCCGCATCTGGCGCGATATGGTTCGTCCTATTCAAACTGGATCATGTTATTAACAGAAGAGGTTTTCGGTACGTACGAAATAGCTATAGCAGGAGAACAGGCTGAAGGCTTCCGCCGGCAAATGGAAAATAATTACATCCCCAACAAAATAATGTTGGGCGGTAAAAAAGGAAGTTTACCTTTGCTGCAGGATAAATTTGGCGCTGAAACACAAATATTTATTTGTAAAGATAAAACTTGCGGGCTGCCTGCTAACACTATTGAAGATGCGTTAAAAGAACTGAACCGGGAGTAGAAAGCCTACTATGCTATCGAACGTCCGCTATGTCATTTCGAACGAAGTGAGAAAACTTTTGAGACATACAAATCGAACAATGCATAACAAACTATACGGAGCTTGCAATGGATGGCGCTTAAGCAAAGATTGTAAAGTTTTCTCACTGCGTTCGAAATGACATGGCTTTTTAAATCACTGTAATCAAAAATAATCACTGTAATCCCCATAAATAAAAATAAGAACGATAATAATGAAGATTAATCCCCAACACGTAGTGTCACTAACTTACGATTTGTATGTTGACCAGGAAGGTGCCGAAGTTTTAGCCGAAAGTGCAACTGAAGAGCAGCCGCTTACTTTTTTATATGGCGCAGGACAAATGCTGCCAAAATTCGAGGAAAATTTAAGCGCCCTTTCAACAGGTGATGCTTACGATTTCCATTTATCAGCCGAAGACGCTTACGGCGAATACGACGAAGAAGCCGTAGCCAATCTACCTTTAGATATGTTTAAAGAATCGGGCACACCCGAAATCGGCAGCATATTACCTTTGCAGGATAATCATGGCAACCGTTTTCAGGGCCAGGTAGTATCAGTTGCCGAAGATTCGGTAATTGTTGATCTTAACCACCCTATGGCCGGCCAGGAGCTACATTTTAAAGGCAATATTATCAATGTTCGACCGGCTACGCCAGAGGAACTATCGCATGGACATGCACATGGTGCGGATGGACATCATGCGCACTAAGTAAAAAATTAGTAGAGGCGCGATGCATCGCGTCTCCCACATGCAGGTAACGACATAAATGCAAGTGCATTAATTGATACGTATGGTGGGAGACGCGAAGCATCGCGTGTTTACGAAATTAACTATTCTTTAACGTCGACCCCCTCACCATTAATTTCGGTTTGATACTGATAATTTTCGGTATCACCACTGTATCATTATTTTCCATTTCCTGAAAATACAAATTGGCTACGGTTTTACCCATGTACACGCTAAACTGATCAATTGTGGTGATGGATGGGCTGGTTATTTCGGTAAATGCTTCGTTGGAGTAACCGCAAATACCCAACTCGGATGGCACTTTAATCGCCAGATCGTTCGCTACTTCCAATACACCGAGGGCCGAAAAATCGGAGGTGGAAGCAAATATAGCATCTGGCAAATCGGTTAGGCTTAGCAGTTTGCGGGTTGCTTCGGCGCCCAGTTCTTTTGTCCAGGCGTTGGCGATGATAAACTCCTCTCTGATGGGCATATTATATTTTTTGAGCGCATTCAGATACCCCTCCTTTCGCTGCCTGAAAATATTTAGGTTTTGCGGTCCTTCTAACAAGGCAATTTTCTTGTAGCCCTGTTCAATCATGTGGCAAACGGCTTCAAACGATGCCTGTTCATTATCATTTATTACTTTCAGCGTTTCTAACTCATCAGCCACGCGGTCAAATTGGATGAGTTGAATTCCCTGATCGAGCACATTTTGCAGGTGCTGGTAGTCGTTACTATCTACCGATACCGAAATCACGATGCAATCCACATGCTGATTGATCAGGGTGTTTACACATTTTATCTCCTTTTCGTGCGATTCGTTCGACTGGCAAATAATTAAATTATAGTTTTTTTGATAGGTAGCTTCTTCAATTCCGGCAATAACATTCGAAAAAAAGTTCTGATTAATACGCGGAACAACTACGCCAATGGTTTTTGTTTGCCCCTTACGCAGGTTTGATGCCAGGGTATTGCGCTTATAATTGAGTTCCTCGGCCGTTTTAAGGATCAGCTTTTTGGTAGCCTCATTTACATAACTGCTGTTATTTAGCGCTCTGGATACAGAAGAAGCGGTAATATTCAGCTTTTCGGCAATGTCATAAATGGTGGTGCGTTTCTTTCCTCTCATATAGATTGTAAATATGACAAAATAAATTTCGACAATCGATTGCAATTTGAAAAAATAATTTAATTTCGTTGCGTTAAAAGTTCAAATTGTAAACCAATACGTCTTTCGTACAAACTATTATATAAAGCATGTTATTATTAGGCATTGATATAGGCACCTCGTCCATAAAAGCGTCCATTGTTGATGCGGCTACTCAAAAAGTAGTAGCATCGGCACAATACCCCGATGAGGAATCGCCCATCATTGCGGTACACCCCGGCTGGGCCGAACAATCGCCCGATATGTGGTGGGAGCATACCCAAAAAGCTATTGAAATGTGCCATAGCACAGCAAAATACAGCCCTGCCGATATTGCAGCCATTGGCATTGCCTATCAAATGCATGGCTTGGTGCTGGTGGATAAACACCAAAACGTACTGCGTAACAGCATTATATGGTGCGATAGTCGCGCGGTTGAAATTGGCGACGAAGCATTTGAGGCTATTGGTCCCGAGCATTGTTTATCGCACCTGTTAAATTCGCCCGGCAACTTTACCGCATCCAAATTAGCCTGGGTAAAAAAGAACGAGCCCGAAATTTATGCCCAAATTGATAAATTTATGCTTCCCGGCGATTTTATCAGCATGAAACTGACCGGCGAAATCACCACTTCTATAGCATCTTTATCCGAAGGCGTTTTTTTTGACTTTAAAAACAATCGATTGTCGAAAGATATAATCGACTATTTTGGCTTCGACGAGTCTCTGTTTCCTGAAATTAAACCAGTATTTTCCGAACATGGCGGACTTAGGGTAGCTATAGCACAAAAATTACAGTTAAAGCCCGGTATCCCGGTTACCTACAAAGCCGGCGACCAGCCGAATAATGCACTCTCGTTAAATGTTTTAAACCCCGGCGAGGTTGCCGCAACGGCAGGCACCTCGGGCGTTATTTATGGCGTAAGTGACCAATTGGCTTATGACCCGCAATCGCGGGTAAACACATTTGCGCACGTAAACTATACCGAAGAACAACGCCGGTTAGGTATATTGCTTTGCATCAACGGTACGGGCAGCCTAAACCGCTGGGCCAAAAACGCGTTCGGCAGTACGTTAAACTACCTGCAAATGAATAACGAAGCCAGCACGGCTCCTATTGGCAGCGATGGCCTGTTTGTATTGCCGTTCGGCAACGGTGCCGAGCGTATGCTGAACAACAAGCAAATTGGCGCCCATTTCCACAATATCGATTTAAACTTACATACCCGTGCACACTTGTTAAGGGCGGTTCAGGAAGGGATTGCCTTCTCGTTCCGCTACGGGTTGGATATTATGCGTTCCAACGGAATGAATCCAACCGTAATCAGGGCCGGTAAGAACAACCTGTTTTTAAGCGAGCTGTTTACCGAATCGTTTGTAAACATAACCGGTGTACCCGTTGAACTTTATAAAAATGACGGCAGTGCCGGCGCGGCGTTAGGTGCAGGCATAGGGGCAAAAATATTCGCCTCTCCTGCCGAAGCATTTGAATTTATGCATCCGGTACAATTGGTTGAACCAACGCACCGGGATTTGGAGTGGCCTTACCAGGAATGGAAAATATTGTTGGAAAGGCAATTAGCGGGGTAGCGCAATGCTGCCCTTTTGCAAGTAACCCGCCATGTCATTTCGAACGCAATGAGAAAACTTTACAAACATGCGTAGCGAATGTGCGCGGCAGGCTACATGACGCAAAAGATCTCTCAATGCGTTTATAATGACATCAGAGGGAGCAAAATCACCGTAACAAAAAGATAATCACTGTAATCCAAAAAAAATAAAAATAAATAATATAACATCATGAGTATCATCACAGGCGACAAAGAATTTTTTAAAGGCATAGGCCAAATAAAATACGAAGGGCTACAATCAGACAACCCGCTGGCATTCCGCTGGTACGACGAGAACCGCGTTGTTGCGGGTAAAACCATGAAAGAGCATTTGCGCTTTGCATGCGCCTACTGGCATTCGTTCTGCGGCAACGGCGCCGATCCGTTTGGCGAGGCTACCCACATTTTTCCATGGAATGAAAAAAGCGATGCCGTTGAACGTGCAAAAGACAAAATGGATGCTGCGTTTGAGTTCATCACCAAAATGAACATGGAATATTATTGCTTCCACGATGTTGACGTGGTTGACTATACCAACGACATTAAAGAAAACGACCGCCGCTTACAGGCGCTGGTTGAATATGCTAAACAAAAACAAGCCGCCAGCGGTGTAAAACTACTTTGGGGTACTGCCAACCTGTTTAGCAACCGCAGGTATATGAACGGTGCGGCTACCAATCCTGATTTTCATGTGTTGAGCCATGGGGCTGCACAGGTGAAAGCTGCATTGGATGCTACAATCGCTTTAGGTGGTGAGAATTATGTGTTCTGGGGTGGCCGCGAAGGCTATATGTCGCTGTTGAATACCAACATGAAACGCGAACAGGAACATTTGGCCAAATTCCTTCATGCATCTAAAGATTACGCCCGCAAACAAGGCTTTAAAGGCACTTTCTTTATCGAACCAAAACCATGCGAGCCTACCAAGCATCAATATGATTACGATGCTGCAACCGTTTTAGGCTTCTTGCAGAAATACGATTTAATCAACGATTTTAAATTAAACCTGGAAGTAAACCACGCTACCTTAGCCGGTCACACTTTCCAGCACGATTTACAGGTAGCTGCTGATGCCGGTATTTTAGGTTCGATAGATGCCAACCGTGGTGACATCCAAAACGGGTGGGATACCGACCAGTTCCCGTATGACGTTACCGAAGTAACCGAATACATGCTGATTATATTGGAAGCTGGCGGTTTCGGCGGTGGAGGTATCAACTTTGATGCTAAAATTCGCCGTAACTCAACCGATCCGGCTGATTTATTCTACGCACACGTTGGCGGTATGGACGTGTTTGCCCGCGCATTGGTAACGGCTGATAATATCCTTCAAAAATCAGAATACAAAAAACTGCGCAGCGACAGGTATTCATCGTACGATAGCGGTAAAGGAAAGGACTTTGAGGACGGAAAACTGACCCTGGAAGACTTACGCGCGTATGCCATTGAAAACGGCGAACCGAAAGTAACCAGCGGAAAACAAGAATATATAGAAAATTTGATAAACAGATATATATAACCTATAATTGTCAAACCAACAAATTAAAATTAAACTATAATTATGAGACAATTATCTTACGGCGATTACATAGTATTCTTTATATACTTTGTAATTGTCGCATCCTACGGCTTAATCGTTTATCGCCGGAAAAAAATTGCAAGCGTTTCCCAATCAAAGGACTATTTTTTAGCAGAAGGTTCACTTACCTGGTGGGCCATTGGCGCGTCATTAATTGCGTCGAATATATCTGCCGAGCAAATGGTTGCCATGAGCAGCAACGGGTTTACAATGGGCCTGGCCATATCAACCTACGAATGGATGGCTGCGCTTACATTGGTCATTGTAGCCGTGTTTTTCATCCCGGTTTATCTTAAGAATAAGATATTTACGATGCCGCAGTTTTTACATCAACGGTACAATAGTACAGTTGCCATGATTATGGCGGTGTTTTGGTTATTACTTTACGTAATTGTAAATCTTACCTCCATACTTTATCTGGGCGCAATTGCTATCCATGGAATATCCGGTGTTGATTTTAATGTTTGTATTGGCTTACTGGCTGTTTTTGCAATAATTATTACCCTTGGCGGGATGAAAGTTATTGGCTATACCGACGTTATACAGGTATTTTTCCTGATATTAGGTGGCCTTGTAACTACCTACATAGCCGTTAACCTGGTATCAACTCATTATGGGCAAAGCGGATTTGGCAGTGGTTTATCTATTATGTACAATCAATTTCATGATCACTTTCACATGATCCTGAAAAAAGACAATGCCAGTTATGGCGACCTGCCGGGATTAACCGTGTTAATTGGCGGTATGTGGATAGTTAATTTAAATTATTGGGGATGTAATCAATATATTACACAACGTGCGCTGGGTGCCGATCTGCCAACAGCACGCGGTGGCATTTTATTCGCTGCATTTTTGAAGCTTTTAATGCCGATGATTGTGGTATTGCCCGGAATTGCTGCTTTTGTTTTATACAAACAAAACGTGTTTAACAGCGATATGACCAGCAGTATTACCAATAATCATGACAATGCTTATCCTGTTCTGCTAAACTTACTGCCGAGCGGGATAAAAGGCTTGGCATTTGCTGCATTAACAGCTGCCGTTGTAGCATCGTTAGCCGGTAAAGCAAATAGTATAGCAACCATATTTACGCTTGATATTTACAAAAAGAAAATTAACCCCGGAGCGTCAGAAACTAAATTGGTTTCGGTAGGTAAAATCGCGGTTGTAGTGGCTATGATACTTGGGGTAGTTATTTCACCATTTTTGGGAATAGATAAAAAAGGCGGCTTCCAGTTTATACAGGAATATACAGGCTTTGTATCTCCCGGGATTTTTGCAATGTTTATTTTAGGATTTTTCTGGAAAAAAGCATCCTCAAATGCGGCCATGTTTGCTACAATAGGCGGCTTTATTTTCTCGGTATTCTTTAAATTTTTGCCGAAGATGACCGACCTCTCCTACCTGGCGTCATCTGGTTTTTCTTATAAAAATGCCGATAGTGGTCTTTACGAAATCCCTTTTCTTGACCGGATGGGGTTTGTTTTCGTAATCTGTATTGTGGGTATGATTGTAATCAGTTTAATTGACCATGCACGCGGTAAAGCAACGCATGGATTAGAAATTGATGCTAAAATGTTCCGTACCACCAATGGTTTTGCAGTAGGCGCATTGCTTATTTGCGGAATACTGGCAGCTTTATATACCGTGTTTTGGTAGCAATTGGTTATTGATCATAAAAAAAGCGTTGGGTTTAAAATCCAACGCTTTTTTTGTGATAAAATGTCATTTGAAAAGCAAATGAGAATTGATCTGAGAGATCAGGAATGAACAATTTACTAATCCTTTTCACTTTTCTTTTTAAATTCATCTAACTGAACCACATCCAACCAATCTTTTGCCCGGTGCGTTAGGACTTTCATTTTTCTCAAATAGTCAAAATCAACTACTCTCAAAACAACTCCATTACCAATATCGTGTTTTATCGCATGGTTTTCAGCATCGTCAAAATTGATGTTCGGGTGAACTATTGTTAAGCAATCTATTGTAAAAGGAGGTTCGCCTATTTCACATTTAAAGAAAGTTGTGAAATCTTCCTTTTTGTATTCAGAAATTTCTTCATCGGTATACCCTAAATCAAGCAGTACTTTATAAAAAACATCACGATTTTCGTTAGTTGGCGCAAGCCAAATATCCATATCCTGCGTATTGCGAGACACTCCGTGAAAATTTACGGCAAGGCCGCCAATTAACATATACCTTACCTCCCTGTGTTGCATAGCAGCGAGAAATGCCACAAAAAACTCGTCTCCAATATCAAATTGCATCGTGCGAACGGTATATCTTAAATATCTTGCCCTTTGGAAAGGATTGTTTACGAAAATTGACGAAAGTTCGTAGTTTGAAATAATACCTCAACCGCTCCGAATACGATAAACCCGCAAAAAACTTTATGCGTTCGTCATTGTCTTCCTCCCAGGTGGTATTAAATTTAATGCGCTTCATATTAGTTATCAACGGTTATAAATAGCTGCAAGAGTTATAAAGTTTTAAAATTTCGGTTGATAAACTGATGTCAACGTCTTAAACCTTTATAATAGCAAGTGAAACTTTTTCAACTCTTACAACATCTTCAACCTTCCACAACTTCTCCAACCTCTTTGGCAACCCCCGGCTTCCCGTTCTTAAATGCTTTCCTCGGTTTCAAGCCCAGCAATTCAAACATGGCCATATCTGTATCAAATGATGGATTTGGCGTGGTCAGTAATTTTTCGCCGGCAAAAATAGAGTTTGCGCCGGCCATAAAACAAAAAGCCTGTTCAACCACACTCATTTCGGTGCGGCCGGCTGAAAGGCGCACTACAGTTTTTGGCATAATAATGCGTGTCGTAGCTATCATCCGTACCATATCCCAAATGGATACCCTTGGCTGATCGGCCATTGGCGTGCCCTTAACGGGAACCAACGCATTGATAGGCACTGATTCAGGGTGTTTGGGCAAATTTGATAATGTTTTCAGCATAGATATACGATCAGCTACCGTTTCGCCCAGGCCGATTATGCCGCCGCTGCAAACGGTAATTTTCGCTTTGCGCACATGCTCCAGTGTTTTTAAACGATCATCATAAGTACGGGTGGTGATGATCCGTTTGTAATCTTCTTCGGATGTATCGAGGTTATGGTTATAGGCATACAAACCGGCATCGGCCAGGCGCTGGGCCTGGTGTTCGTTCAGCATGCCTAATGTGCAGCAAACTTCCATATCCATAGCATTAACAGCGGTTACCATTTCAATCACCTTGTCGAAATCGCGGTTATCGCGTACTTCGCGCCATGCTGCACCCATACAAAGGCGCGATGCGCCGCCATCTTTGGCTTTTTGCGCCGCCATAATTACTTCGTTCATCGGCATAATGGCATGCACATCAACCCCTGTATTATAACGCGCCGCCTGGGGGCAATACGCGCAATCCTCCGGGCATCCGCCGGTCTTTATCGATATCAATGAGCTGATCTGTACTTCTGAATAATCCTTATTTTCGCGATGTACGGTTGCTGCTTCGTAAACCAAATCCAGTAATGGGCGGTGGTATATTTCAGCTATCTCTTCCTTTGTCCAGTTATGTCTAACTTCAGTCATTCTGTTATGTTTATTATATATATAAATCGTAAAGTTCGTAAAGATTTGACAACTTTTAAAAAGTTGTCAAATCTATTCCATTGTTAATGTTTCAATAAAAGTTTGGTGGCAAACCACAACGGCAGTAAAAATCCCGCGCAATCCGTAAATGTGGTAATGATGATAGATGATGCCACAGCCGGGTCAATACCCACTCTTTTTAAAACTAACGGTATCGAGGCTCCTGTTAAGCCTGCTACAATGAGGTTGCCGGTCATTGCTAAAAACAACACCAGGCCCAGCATGGGGTTGCTGTCATAAAACAGCGCTATTACAAAAACTATCAGCCCGTTGGCAGCGCCGTTTAGTAATCCTACCAGAAACTCTTTTAATACCGTATTATACGCTTGTTTATCGGTTAGATCACTCAGCGAGATACGCCTTACAGTTACTGCCAGCGCCTGCGTGGCGGCGTTGCCTCCCATACCGGCAATGATCGTCATGTATGCCGCCAGAATAGGCAATTTTTCGACGGTTGCATCAAAATGCCGGATAACCGAAGCTGCTAAATAAGCAGTACCCAGGTTAATAACCAGCCAGGGAAGGCGGCTTTTTACGGCTTCTTTCCAGTTACCGCTCAACTCTTCGTCTTCGGATACACCGGATATCTTCAGGATGTCCTCGGTACTTTCCTGCTCCATTACGTCCATGATGTCATCGACCGTAACACGACCGAGGAGCTTCATATTGTCATCAACAACAGGGATAGTAGTTAAGTTATATTGAGATATCAGGCCGGCTACGTCTTCCTGATCCAGATCGGCCTTAACGTATACAAAATCGGTGTTTACCAAATCGCGCACATGGGCATCGGCTTTGGCTTTGATGATGGATTTTACGGATAAAATCCCGAGCAAAATATCATAGTCGTCCACCACGTAAATGGTGTAAAACTCTTCCATTTCTTCGCTTTGGCGGATAATCTCGTCCAGCGCGTCTTTTTTATCAAGGTTAATATTTACCTTGATAATTTCGGAGTTCATCAAACCACCTGCGGTATCCTCATCGTATTTTAACAGCGCGCGGATACTGTCGGCATCGTCCTGGTCAATGTCGCCCAATATTTCTTTCTGCTCATCTTCGTCAAGCTGCGAAATAATATCGGTGGCATCATCATAATCCAGCTCCTCCACAATCTCCGATCGTTTTTCGGGATGCAGGTTAATCAACAACTCCCCCGGACGATGTTCCTCATCCATTTCCGAAATCACTTCCGATGCGATGTCGGTCGGCAGGATATTGATGATTCTTTCTTTAGCTTCCTGCGGCAGTCGTTCAAATAGCTCTAAACCAGCGTCATCACCCTCAAGCGCCGTTTCGAAGCGCGCCAGGTCGGTTTTATCAATTTCAAACGATTGCATACGCGCCTAAAATACGCATTTATTTATTGGAATTTTCCACCCTACAAACTAAAATCATACTTCACCCCTACCCCAACCAGCTTATTTAATTTCGCCAGCGTTTGATTAACCTGTGTCTTCCGGATGGATACTTGTACAGTGCAGCTATTATCAAACGATTGATGTATCACACCCAAATTTTCCTCCTTTATCAGCCGCATTATATCATTCATCAGCAAATAATCAAAAGCTATAGTATAAACGTCGTTCGCGGTTTTTTCTAAAATCACGGCGATTTTTAAAGCTTCTTCCGTTGCTGCTTTATAGGCATTAATTAATCCGGGCACACCCAACAAGGTTCCGCCAAAATAGCGGACAACAACCACGGCAATATTGGTTAAATCGCGCGACAGCAGCGTGTTTAATATCGGGCGGCCGGCGGTTCCGGAAGGTTCACCATCGTCACTAACTCTGAAAACAGAACGGTCAATAGTTAAACGCATGGCCCAGCAATGATGATTTGCTTTGGGATGCTGGCTTTTTAAAATGGTAAGGTGTTGCCTCAGATCACTTTCTCCGGCAACCGGATAGGCGAAAGCCAAAAACTTACTGCCCCGGTCGCGAAAAATGCCTTCGGCAGGTTTTGCAATAGTGCGGTAAGTATCGTCAAATAACATTAAAAAATATGGGAGAACAGGTGTGTAAAATAATCGGCATAAAAATTAATAGTAATGGCAATAACGGCCAGTAAGATACCAGCTTTGTTCATCATACTTAGTTTTTCTTTAAATATAAAGATACCTATCAGCGTGCCTAAAACTATTACCCCGATATTTACCGACGAAAAAAACGGTTGAGGGTGATTTGGCTAAAACCTGGTGCGCCTTTATATAAAACAGGATATTGGCAAAGTTAGTCACACCCAACGCCCAGCCAATTAAAATATGCGGCCATGAAAATTTCATTTTTTTGGTAAATACCTGGTAAAACAGCCCCGCCAGCGAAAGAATAAATGCCAGCGAATAGACTATAAAAAGCGAGGTGCCGTTTGATACGTCTTTAAATACGGCAACTTGTTTAAACAAAACATCAATAATACCCATCCCCAAAAAAACAGTTAACAGGTATACCCAGCTATTGGCCGGCACCCGCTTGCCGGCAATTTGCCTTTGCCAGGGTATAGAACATACAATTGCTCCAAAACCGATAACAATACCGATGATTTTGACGGCAGAAGTTGTTTCGCCAAAAATAAAAAAGGCCGCTAAAACAGGAATAAATAGCGATAACCGCTGGGCCACATCCGTGCGTACAATGCCGGTAATCTTTACCGAGGCGGCAATAACAATAAACAGCAGCGGCAGCAACAAACCAAGCAAGCAATACAAAACAAAGGGCGCCTGTTGCAGGTGATCAAACTTTGGTTTTAAAAATACCCAGGTCAGCAAAATGGCCATTGAATAGTTCCATGTAATGGCCTGGTAAACGTCGATATGGTACCGTTTGGCCAGTTTTAACATCACTGAAACGACAACACTAAAGCAAACACTTAGAAAAACGTATATCATTCGTATGGTTTAAGTTTGGTTCTGT
>JABDBM010000005.1 GCA_013288685.1 Bacteroidota bacterium
GATTCGCCAATTGGCGGACCGAATTCCGAAATTATAACAATAGTCTTACCGGTTCTTCCAGCAACGATTTTAACGTTTGCAGGAATGAAGCGCCAGTTGCGCCATCAACCACGCGGTGGTCGCAGCTTAGGGTTACTTTCATTACATTGCCTGGTACTACGGCGCCGTTTTTAACAACAGGCACCTGTTGTATACCGGCTACAGCCAGGATACATGCATTTGGCGTATTGATAATGGCGGTAAACTCGTCGACACCAAACATACCTAAGTTTGATATGGTGAAAGTTGAACCTTCCATTTCGTTAGGCTGTAATTTTTTCGATTTTGCTTTTCCTGCAAAGTCTTTAACCTCGGCACTGATGCGGCTTAACGATTTGCCATCCGCAAATTTAATAACCGGAACCAGCAAACCTTCGTCAACCGCTACGGCAACGCCAATGTTTACATGCTCGTTAAAACGTATTTTATCGCCCTGGAACGATGAGTTAATAGCCGGGTGCTGTTTTAAGGCAACAGCGCAAGCTTTTAACACAAAATCGTTAAACGATATTTTCACAGGGGCTACTTCGTTAATACGGGTACGGGCAGCAATAGCCTGATCCATATCAATGCTCATGGTTACATAAAAATGCGGTGCGGTAAACAAGCTTTCGGATAAACGACGGCTGATGGCTTTGCGCATTTGGCTAACCGGTTTCTCGGTAAATTTCTCTTCGCCTGTGTATGGAGGCAGAGGAGCAGGAGCCGGTTTTGCCGGAGCCTGAGGAGCAGCTGTAGTGGTTTCAGCAGGTACGGCCGGAGCAGCAGCAGCTTTCGCAGCCGGAACATATTCCTCAACGTCCTTCTTAATAATACGACCACCTTCGGCGCTACCTTTTATCAGGGTAAGGCTAATACCACGTTCCTTAGCTATTTTACGGGCAAGCGGCGATGCTTTAATGCGGCTTTCGTCGGCTTCTTCGGTGTCAGTTGCGGCTTCTTCGCTGCTGGTGCTACTTTCCGCTGCTGCTACTTCAGTACTTTCAGTAGCAGTTGCGACTGGCGCATCGTCATCCAATAACGCAGTAATATCAGTACCGGCTTTACCCACAATGGCAATAATGCCGTTAACAGGGGCAGCTTCACCTTCTTTAGGGCCTATATATAAAAGGGTGCCGGCTTCGTAGCCTACCACTTCCATAGTAGCCTTGTCGGTTTCCACGTCGGCCAACGAATCGTCTGATTTTACAGTATCGCCTACTTTAAAATTCCATTTATTAATAACACCCTCGGTCATGGTGTCGCTAAGTGCAGGCATACGTATTACGGTAGCCGGGATGCTTGCTTTATCAACCTTTGGTTTAGCTTCAACTGCTTCCTGAGGTTTTTTATCTTCGGCAACTTTAGCAGTTTTGCCTTTAGCAGGAACTGTAGTTTCTGCAGCTACAGCCTCCTTAGGTGCCGCAGCTCCACCAGCCGCAATGGCAGCTTTGTAGTCTTCGCCGGCAGCGCCTAAAACGGCGATGATCGCGTCAACCGGAACGGCCTGGCCTTCTTCAACACCGATATAAAGCAGTGTGCCGTCCTGATAAGATTCAAAATCCATCGTGGCTTTGTCAGTTTCAATCTCGGCCAGTACATCGCCCGATTTTACCTTGTCGCCCACTTTTTTATGCCACTTTGCCAATACCCCTTCGGTCATGGTATCGCTCATTTTGGGCATTTTAACTAATTCGGCCATATTATGCTTGATGAATAGTTCTTTAAAAATTCAGTATAAATATATATTATTAGTCCCTGATGTAAGGATAATCTTTTTGCGTATACACATCAGTATATAATTCTGATGCTTCCGGCCATGGCGATTCTTCGGCAAATTTTACCGATGCATCCACTTCAGCCTTCACTTTTGCGTCAATTTCTTCAAACCATTTGGCATCAGCGTATCCTTCTGTCTCAATGATGTGTTTGGTCCACTCAATTGGGTCTTTGGCTTTATAAGCCTCCAACTCTTCCTTGGTGCGGTATTTTTGCGGATCGGACATCGAGTGACCTTTGTAACGATAGGTACGCATTTCCAGGAAAGTAGGTCCTTCGCCGGCGCGTGCACGCTGAATGGCTTCGTCCATTGCTTTGTGTACAGCTGCGGGGTCCATACCGTCAACCGGCGATGAAGGTATCCCATAAGGTAAGCCTAATTTATAAATGTCGGTTTGTACAGTAGTACGTTCAACCGATGTACCCATGGCGTAACCATTGTTTTCGCAAACAAATATTACAGGTAGTTTCCAAAGGGCGGCCATGTTAAAGGTTTCGGTAAGTGCGCCCTGCCGTACGGCACCATCACCCATGTAGGCGATGTTTACAAATTCGGTGCCTTTGTATTTTTCGGCGAAGGCAATGCCTGCACCCAATGGCACCTGGCCGCCAACAATACCGTGACCGCCATAAAAATGGTGCTCTTTGCTAAACATGTGCATCGAGCCGCCTTTTCCTTTGGAGCATCCGGTAGCTTTACCATACAGTTCGGCCATTATTGAGTCTGACGATACGCCTTTGGCAATGGCGTGTGCATGATCACGATATGCAGTTATCATACTGTCTTCGGGTTTCATAACCGACATGGCGCCGGCTAAAACAGCTTCCTGTCCTATGTATAAATGGCAAAAGCCCCGTATCTTTTGCTGCCCATATAATTGCCCTGCTTTTTCTTCAAACTTGCGCATTAAAAGCATCGACTCGTACCACATCAGGTAGGTGTCTTTAGTTATTTCGATTGAACCCATGTATTCTTTTAAACAATCAATTTTCTGAGTAAAGCGCAAATCTAATTATATCCTTGAAATTATCGAAACTGCAACGAATTTGTTGGAAATATTTATTTTTTTTGACGTTACGCCTACTTGGCAAAATCGATAATTGTTTTTCTGACGGCAAAACTTAAAAAGTATGCGCTGTTTTTGCTGAAATGGACTTTTGTCAGAAAAATCAATGCGAAAATAAATCAGGACGACGCTGGTTGTCGTAAGAAATGGAGGTGGAATTTTTATTTAAAACGTAAGATTTAAGTTGAAATATAAAGTAAATTAATTAACCATCGCAACAATATGTGTTTCAGCGACGTATAAATGTGTGAAACTTTCTATTGATTTAAAATTTTCGAAAAAAAAAGGTCATTTTCTTGCAATTTTGAAAATAATCGATAGTTTTGTGTCGAACAATAGACATACTGTACTATTTAATAAACAATTTGTTGACCCTAATTACAACAAAACTGCGATTAAATGAAGAAATTAGCGATTGCTATTGCATTACTTTTCAGCGTTTTAGCCGTTCAGGCTCAAACAAAAATCAGTCCAAATATTTCGGACGATAAACCTGCTGACGAGCAGGAAAGTTTAGCCAAAGATTATTTATCGCAAATTATGGGTGTAGCCTTATCGGCGACATCGAATATGAAGCTTTTTAATTTTGTTTACGATTGGATAGGCACACCATACCGTTTTGGCGGAAACACCCGTAAAGGGATTGATTGCTCGGCCTTTACCAAAGAATTATATAGCCAGGTATTTAATATGGATATTGAACGCAGTTCGCGCGATATATTCAGCATGGTTACGCCCGTTAGGCGCGACGACCTGAAAGAAGGTGATTTGGTTTTCTTTAAAATACACAGCCGCCGTATATCGCACGTTGGTATTTATTTGGGGAATAACCGCTTTGCACATGCATCAGTAAAAGGTGTAGCCATAGGCAGTTTAGATGATCCTTATTATAAGCGTTACTTTTACAGAGGCGGCCGCATGCTTGAGTCATTTAAAGCCGAGCTGCAAAAAGGCGATGCCGACAAAAACTAAAAAATATTAAAAAAAGAAAAAAAATCCTTTCATTTACGTGAAAGGATTTTTTTTTTGATGAGAGCGAGGTTCCTGCCTTTTATTATTGCGATGCTTTTAATGGCCGGATGCGGAAACGATACCGACGACCGGCAGGCGGCTGCTTTAGCGAAAGCTGCTAAACAAGTAGCAGCAGATGGTAGCATCTCACGAACGGCAGATACTGCTACTGCCAATACTATTGCTAATAGATCTAATCCCGATTCTCTTTCCATCATAGCCGTTGGCGATATCATGCTTGGTACATCCTATCCCGACAACAAAACCTTACCTCCTGATAGCGCCAAAGGCAGTTTCAAAAATGCCATTAACGAGTTGCATAATGCCGATATAACCTTTGGTAATTTAGAGGGAACGCTGCTGGACACCGGGGCGCCTGCTTATTTTAAACTACATCAACTGAGTAAATCGTATATGTTTAAATCGCCTGTTAGCTACGGTGGTGTTTTAAAAGATGCAGGGTTTAAGGTATTAAGTCTTGCCAATAACCATATCGGCGATTTTGGCGACCCTGGTCGCGCCAGCACTATACAAACACTGGATAGCCTGGGTATTCAACATGGCGGACAGGTAAGCCATCCTTCATCTATTTTTAAGATTAATGGTATAACCTATGGGTTTTGTGCTTTTGCACCCAATAGCCAAACGCTATCAATATTTGATTTAAAACATGCCGCCCAAATTATCCGCGATTTAAAGCAGCAATGCAATGTGGTAATAGTATCGTTTCATGGTGGTGGGGAAGGCGAATTTTACGAACATGTTTCGTGCACCAATGAATCATTCAATAACGAAAAGCGCGGCGATGTACATGCCTTTGCCCGCAACGCCGTTGATGCAGGGGCAGATTTGGTGTTTGGCAACGGGCCGCATGTTTGCCGGGCCATGGAGTTGTATAAAAACCGGCTGATAGCCTACAGCCTGGGTAATTTTTGCACTTACAAGTGCGTAAGTGTAGCCGGTATATGTGGCCTGGCGCCGATGCTAAAGGTTTATGTAAACAAAAAGGGCGAATTTTTGAGCGGCCGCATCATCAGCTTTAAACAAACGCACTACAGCGGCCTGGAAGCCGATACTTTAAACCGCGCCGCCAAACGCATAGCACTGTTAACCCGGCTTGATTTTGAAGAACCGGGTCTAAGTGTTTTGGATGATGGGGAGATAGTGGCGGTGGATAAAGCGAAAACTATTGAGTAATTTGGAACGTTATACTTATATTTGAATAATTAAAATAGGTTATGACACAGAAAAGTATTGACGAGCAAATTGCAGCTTTGAAGGCGGCCGGAGCAAAGGCGTTAGTATCTAAAGAAGCCGCATTGGCATTTTTAAGAAGCGCCGGGATCCCAGATACGCCAGCAATTGACAGCTCTGAATCAGAAATGATAGAATCAGAAAATCTTCAAGAAGAAGTTACCGGGCATGCCTGAATATCAAACAGGCTATCTAATTGGTTTTCATAGCTGCGACAGGGAAGTCGGCCTTCGTCTGATAAATGGACGAGATGAAATTAGGCCCAGCAATAATAATTGGGATTGGTTAGGGCCAGGCAGTTATTTTTGGGAACAAGATCCTTCAAGGGCACTGCAATATGCAACTGAAAATGCAGCAGGTTTACAAAAAAATAAAATCGCCGCAGAAACCCCTTTCGTAATTGGGGCTATTATCGATCCCGGTAATTGTTTGAACCTTGTCGAATTTATATCTCTCGAGATATTAAAAACTGCTTATTACATCTTAAAGGAAATAAAGGATGCAACTGGTCAAAAAATGCCAGTTAATAATGGCAACAACAGAGCGTTAGATTGCGACGTAATAAAGTATATTCATAAATCGAATGCCGACGAAGGAAAAATGCCTTACGATACTATTCGCTGCGCTTTCCCTGAAGGTGAAGAAGCCTATCCCGGTGCTATGATTAGCTCAAGATTGCATATCCAAATTTGCGTATGTAATCCGGAATGTATAAAAGGCTATTTCCTTCCCAAACCTTTGGATAAATATAATCCTCATCTGTTAGAGATGATTGATCGTTAATCCCCTCACCTTCTCCACCGCCCTCTTCAAAATCCCAACCCCCTGTTCCAGTTCTTTTAAATTTAACGACGCAAACCCAAGCCTTATAAAATTGCAATCATCATTACGATAGTAATACCCGCTGCCATCACTTACAGATAAGCCCATTTCCGCAGCTTTGGCAGCAACCAAACGCGCACTCACTCCATTTAGATACTGCATCCAAATAGCAAAACCACCATCGGGAACTTTAAAAGATATGCTATCGCCCAGCTGATCGTTCAAAAGTGCGCAAAGGACACCCAGTCGTTCGTGGTAAATTTTGTTTGTTTTTTTTAGGTGGCGGCTAATGTCGCCGTTTTTAAGCAGGTTGGCCATAGCTTCTTCCAGCAGTTGCTCGCCCTGGCGGTCAATCATGCGGCGGAGGCGGTTTAGTTGTACCATCAGGTTTGGCGGCGCAGCAACAAAACCAATGCGTATGCCGGGTGCAATGGTTTTACTAAACGACCCTACATAAATTACACTGCCATAATAATCGGCGCTGGCCAGCGGCAATATGGGGCTGCTGGTGTAATGAAAATCGTAATCATAGTCGTCTTCAATAATGGCGAACCGGTATTTCATAGCCAGTTCCAATAAGCGCATACGCCGTGCCGAACTTAATGTTACTGCGGTGGGCCGGTGATGATGGGGGATTACATACAGCAGCTTTACCTTTTTGGTTTTGCAGATGGCCTCAACGGCATCTAAATCAATACCGCACTCATCAACGGGCACGAGGGCTAATTCGGCTCCGGCTTGTTCAAAAGTATCGTTGGCTGCCGGGTAGCCTGGGTCAGCCGCAATTACAACATCGCCCTTTGATATTAAAACCTGTGCTATTAAATACACGGCCATCTGCACGCCTTTTGTGATTAAAATATCCGCCGGACTTACCTGTAAGCCCCGTGTTTCGGAAAGGAAACGGGCCAGTTCATTTCTCAGATTTTCGGAACCCTGCTCGGGGCCGTACAGCAGATATTTGGATGTGAAGTGATAGTTGCCATAACGCCTGTATTCGCGCACCAGTAAATCAACCGGGGCGAGGCGTGTATCGGGGAAACCCTCATCAAAAACCAGGTGATGTTCGGGGTTGGGTTTAAACACTTCCGGGTAGGGCACATATTCATCAACTTTGAAAAAGGTTTGGGCTGCAAACCCGGTTACTTTTTCATTTTTTTGCAAAGGCTTTGGCGTTATATCGGGCAGGTTTTTGGCTACAAAAATGCCTTTACGGGGATACACATCCACCCAGCTTTGGGCATATAACTCATCGTACGCGGCAATTACGGTTTTACGGTGAACTTTTAGCGCAGCGGCCAGCGCCCTGCTTCCCGGCAAAGCGCTTTCGGGTTTTAACGTGCCAAGGCGGATGTGGCCAATGATGCCGTTTGCAATCTGTAAATAAACGGCCACCGGCAACTCTTTGTCGATGGTTAAAAGGCTTTCAATAATCATTCTACCTGGACTACCTTACTTGTATTTTCTGGACTATAAATATAGTCCATTTACCCCATACCTTAGTACTATAAATTAAAAATAACCGATATGCAATTCATACAAAACACCAAACTTCAACAATTATACCTTCGGGCGGCCATTGGCATTGCCTATTTGTGGGAAGTAGCCGACCGCCTGGGTCTGTTGGGCGCCAATGGCCATCCTCACGTTGGCTGGGGCGACTGGTCACATTTTATGACCTACGCCCGCCAGGTAATGGGCTTTTTGCCGGGTAAAATTATTCCGGTATTTGCTGTCATCGCTACGGTTGGCGAGGCTCTTTGCGGCCTGCTCATTCTTGCGGGCTTTTTTACCCGCATGGCCGCTATAGGCAGCGGTATACTAAGTTTATGTTTTGCCATCGCCATGGCTATATCCTTTGGCATCGACTCGCCTATTGGCTACTCTGTTTTTACCCTAAGCGCGGCCAGCTTCGTTTTGGCAGGTTTGCCCAATTATGCCTGGAGTATCGACAACTGGGACACCACCAACAGCATCAACAAACAATTGAAAAACTACGTCGCAGAAAATAAATAAGGCAAAACTTTACAACGTTTCAACATTAAAACATTACAACACAAAATATGAAAACAATATCAAACAATAAACCCTCCTTACTTCTATTAGTCATCGCTTTCGCCACCGTTTATATCGTGTGGGGATCAACCTATTTTTTTATCGGCATGGCCGTGCATGGTTTCCCGCCAATGCTGATGGGAGCCTTGCGCTATTTTACCGCCGGCATATTATTATTAGGCTGGTGTTACCTTAAAGGCGATAAAATATGGGTACTCAAAAACATAATAACCTCGGCTGTAAGTGGTTTGCTGATGCTGTTTATAGCTACCGGCCTTATCATGTATGTAGAAAAAACCTTACCAAGCATCATCGTTGCCATTATGGTATCGGCCAACCCGGTATGGTTTGTGGTGTTAGACAGGGCCAACTGGAAAATTAATCTGAGTAATAAAAGTACTATTGCGGGTATTGTGCTGGGTTTTGCCGGGGTACTGCTGCTTTTTGGTGAAGCGGTAAGCAAAACTATTTCGGCTGGAATGGGCCATGGGCAATTAGCGGGTTTGCTGCTGTTGCTGATCAGTCCTATAGCCTGGTGTGGCGGATCGTTATACTCCAAAAAACGTGGCAGTGATGCACCCGCACGTGTAAATACTGCCTGGCAAATGATTATTGCCGGTTTAGCGTTTGTGCCCGCAAGCTTTGTTCGTCAGGAATATGCTTCATTTCATATTAGCCAGGTGCCCGTACAGGCATGGATGGCATTGGGCTATTTAATTGTATTTGGCTCCATAGCTGCCTTTAGCGCTTATGTGTGGCTGTTATCGGTAAAACCCGCAACGCAGGTGAGTACACACTCTTATATCAATCCGGTTATTGCCGTGTTATTAGGAGTTTTGTTTGGTGGAGAAAGCTTTTCGGGCCTGCAATTTGTAGGGCTGCTGGTTATTTTATTGAGTGTGCTGCTGGTTAATATTACCAAATACGCTTTTAAAAAGCCGAAAATAAAGCTGCCGGAATTGAGTATCAATAAACCGGTTTGTTACGAAGCCGGGGGCAAGTGTTAAATCTCGCCGGGCTTTTTAAAAATATTATCTTTCGAAGCACTTATTCCCATGGATGGTATGGTATACACTTTCAGGCGGCTAAATTTTTCAATTTCACTTAAAATGGTGAAGGCTAATTGGCGGAAAGGCATATACTCATACCACCCATCTTCCTGCAAATGACTATAAATATTTTCGAGGCGATGGCGGTTCACAGGTTTTATATCCCAGGGCAATTCAAAATTGCGGGCCAGTTCCTTCCACTCCAAAAAAGTTGCGCGGTCGTTTTTTGCGAAAAATGAGATATAGATATTGAGATCGGGGTTGGAGATATTAAGGGTTAACAAATCTTCCATCAGTTCTATTTGTACCGGCTGTATACTTCCTGCCAATACAACCTCCAAACGGTTTCTTAGAAAATTAATATCGGCGTTGCTGCCGTCTTCAGTAATTCCCAAAAAAACAAAAAGAGAAGTCCTCATACTATAAATTAAAAGGCTTAGGATATAAATTTACAATTTTTTTAAAGTATAACAGCATTTTACAATCCAACAATGGTAGCCCGCACTTGTTCTGTTTTAAAATGAATAAAAGCTTCGGCAGCTTTTACACCAGCTTCTAAACCTCTGAATTCTTCCAGCGGCTTAAAGTAATCGTTATACGTATTTATTGGGTCCTGTGTTTTGTGGGCAAACATGGCTGCTTTTTTTCTTTCGCGCAGGGCGGTAATATCCACATAGTCGGTAGGGACAAAGCCCATAGTCTCCACGCCGGTGTTTACTTCGTAAAAATAGAGGTGAAAAGCGCGCGCCGATTTCACCCAGGCAGTTAAGGCTAACATACCTGTAACCTGGTGGTCGGGATGCCCGTCAACAGGCCATTGGGCAAATACGATATCGGGGTTTAACGCCAATAGCATTTTGCCAATCTTCTCATTTTGTGTTTTGTTCAGTTCGGTGTTTCCATCAATTTGCCCGGCAAATTGTGGCGTGGCGTTTAATATTTTGCAGGCTGTTTCGGCTTCTTTGGTGCGCGCTGCAGCCATTGCTTCGTAGGTTACTTTTGGGTCGCTGGCCTCGCCGCGGGTAAGGTATAAAAAGGTAACCTGGTGCCCGGCATCGCTGTATTTGGCCATGGTGCCACCGCAACCAAACTCAGGGTCGCCGGGGTGGGCACCAAGACAAACGATGTGCAGTTTTTTATCAGCTGCATTTGATTTGGCAGTCTTATGTGCCATTCCGGTCATGGGCGCTATAGCGATGCCGCCTAAAGCCATTGCGGAACGCTTGATAAAATCGCGCCTTGCAGGTTTCTTTTTTTCCATGGATTGAGGCAGTTGATTAAGTTGATTTACTGAGTGGTTGATTGGGTTAAGAAATGGTACCTCACAAACTTAATCAACTTATTCAACTCAATCAACTTAATCCAACCCAATCAACTCACCTCACTCCCAACCGCAACAACGCCTTTTTCCCCTCTTCGTTACCCGGCCATAAAACAATAGACCTCCGGTACATCGCAATAGCTTCTTCCTTTTTGCCGTTGCGCTCCAGTGCATCCGCATAGCTATCATAAGTGTTACCGCTGTTTGGATAGAGCAATGTGTTTAGCTTAAAAACTTCAAGTGCGTACGTTTTATATTGCAGCGAGGGGGCAGCAAGCAGATCGAACCCTAAATGGTTCATTTCCATTTCGTCCATATAGTAGTTTGTGGTATCGCTTTTCAGCTCATTGAATTTGACCGCTGCATAATCTATCCCTTTATTTACCAGCGTTTCGCCATACACCCGCACCAACGATTGCCTTACTTCTATCTTTTGCGGTGGCAACCCGTTCAGGATATTGGATATGGAAACCATGGGCTGCAAGGGAGCGTTATCTGTGTTGTCGTAAAAAATGATGGTTTGTCTTTTCTCGAGGTTACGATGCAGGAAGGTGGTTAACCCTACAATATGCCCGTCGTGAAAGGCAAATTTGGTAAAGGGCTCGGTTTTGTTGTTATAGGTGCTCCAACCCAACCCGTACGACCTGGTGCTGCTGCCCTGGTGAAAAACTTTGCCATTGTTAAGCGTTACCGGTGTAAACGCTATTTTCATTAAATCGGCATTGATCAGTTTGCCGGCAGCTAATGTATTGTCGAAATTAAACAGATCCTGTAAAGTGCTTATAACATTGCCCGGTCCGTAAATAGCGCCCAAATTATAATAAGTATTATATTGGTGATGGTCCAGTGAATCGACATTTTGCCGGGTAGTGGTGTACATTGAAGTGTAGGTATAGCGTATGGTATTAGCCATGTTTGCGGATCTTAGATAGGTGTGGGGCATGTTAGCCGGCAAAAAAATGTTCTTTTTCAGATAGGCAGCAAACGGCATCTTGCTCACCTTTTCAACCAGCATAGCCAGCACCATGTAGTTGGCATTGTTATAACCCCAATTGTCGCCGGGTTGATAGTATAAGGGTAGTTTCAATTGCACCAATTGCGCATAGGCACTTTCATTGCTTACCGGCTCATCCGGATGTGCTTTAATATAATCAGCTTCGTATCGTTCCAGAACCGGCAGGCCCGAGGTGTGATTTAACAAGTGCTTTATGGTTACTGTGGGGTATGGAAAGTCGGGCAGATATTTTGCGCAGACGTCATCCAGTTTTATTTTGCCTTTTTGAACTAACTGCAAAACTGCGATGGCTGTAAACGGCTTTGACAGCGACGCCAGGTTAAAATGTGTAGTATCTGAATTTGGAATGCGATGGGCCGCATCCAAATAGCCGATGGATTTTTTATAAATGATTCTCCCGTCTTCGGCAACCAAAACACTGCCATTAAATAAGTGGTGATTGGCTAAGGTGGTCAACAGGGAATCAATCCGGCTGTTTCTGTTTTGGGCAATAACCGGCTGGTTTATTAATAATACAAATAGCAAAAGCGATAGCCTGCCGCAATTAATTTTTCTTTTCATGATGATAATTTTTTGAAATAAAATGAGTTTTAAACTTTAAATAAGAAATATTTCTTATGTTTATTGCTTTGTTGACCAGTTAACTGCGGCAATTGTAAATAAAAAATTTGGAGATAAGAAATATTTCTTATGTTTGTATTATGAAAGTTAAAAAAGACAAAGGATCGTCCACGGAACCCACCAAATCGGAACTGGAAATATTACAGGTATTGTGGCAGTTCGGCCCGCAGACGGCGCGTTTTATTAATGATCACCTGAATAAGGAAAAACGTGAGGTAATCTATATGTCGACCTTAAAGCTAATGCAGATAATGGTGGAAAAAGGTTTCCTGAAAAAGGACGAAAGCCAGATGGCGCATATTTACCGGGCAGCGGTTGAAGAGGGGAAAACAAAAAGCATGCTGCTGGATAAGGTAGTGGATACGCTGTTTAACGGCTCGGCGGGTAGCCTGATGATGCAGCTACTGGGTAACAAAAAGCTATCGCCGCAGGAGATGGAAGAATATAAAGAACTGATTAAAAAAATTGACGAAAAACCATAATGCCATGAATACTTCATTTTTAGCGCCATATATTTCGGACAATACCATTAAAGCCATCAGCTGGACAATGATCCATTCGCTATGGATTGGCTTAGTCATTGCCCTGTTAACAGGATTGCTGATAACCTTTAGCCGGAAAGCTACCGCCGACTTGCGTTACCGTTTGCTTTGTGGCTTGCTGGTGATTTTTATTATCGCTGTTGGTATTACTTTTTATATTGAACTGGGAAAATCAACAGGAGTAAACGAAGGAACAGCAACCACAATTACAAATAACCACCCTGTAAAAGCCATTGTCGCACCGGCTAATTTTATACCGGCGCAGCAACGCCTCGTGAGCAAGGTTACGGCATTTATTGACCGGCAATTGGATGTGCTGTTTTTAATATGGTTGCTTTTCTTCGCGATGAAGAGCTTAAAGATGATGGGCGGATTATGGTATATCCAAAGAATACGACGTCGCAAAATATCGGCTGTTGGCAAAGATATCAAACTTAAGCTCACCCTATTTGCCGAAAGGATGGGGATAAAGCGAAAAGTGGATTTGCTATATTCTGAATTGGTTAAAGTACCGGTAGCTGTAGGCTGGCTTAAACCGGTGATACTATTGCCCGCTGGTATTTTTTTACAGCTAACCCCCGAACAAATTGACAGCGTCTTATTGCACGAACTGGCTCATATCCGCCGCCGCGATTACCTCGTTAATATGCTGCAGGGTTTGGCTGAAGCTGTTTTCTTTTTTAACCCTGCATTGTTGTGGTTGTCGTCGCTCATCCGTGCCGAAAGGGAGGCTTGTTGTGATGATATGGTATTGTGCCGCACCAGCCGGAAGGCAAACTACCTGGAGGCCCTGCTGGCTTTCGGGATGATGAATGGCAATCAAACTAACCTGGCGATGAGTTTAGGCTCGGGAAACGAGTTAAAAAACAGGCTAAAAAGGATGGTGAACCAGGAAAACGAAAAACTAAGCATAACAGAACGGGCAGTTTTAATAACAGGGTTACTGTTGTTAACAATTTTTACCATACTACCAAAAGCCGATCAGGCAGCAAAGCACATTGCCCGCGGGTTTGTGAACAGCTTTGTGCCCTCAACTAAAAAGGCTGTTGATGCTGCTTCGGCATCCGAAAACCGAAAAGCTTCTGCGAATCTGCGAAAGCGTAAGGAAGTGGATACCACATCAAAACGGGATACGGTTATCCGATTTACCAGTGTGCTGTTTAAACAAAACGATGCCGACATAGCCAATGCCGATATGAGCGCAATGGACGATAAAGGAAATATATATCACCTAATTGTTGCTGATAATAAGTTAACCAGCCTTGAAATAAACAATATAAAAGTAATAGACAGCCAACTGCCTGGATATGAATACATGGTTAGGCAGATTGACAGAGAACTGGCAATGAAAAAGCGCGTAAGAGAGCAGGATAATGCCGGATTAAAAGCAACATCGCCGGCTGCCAAATTTAAGGGCACTGTGCCACCGGCAGACCAGCCTTTTGTAAAAAAGTGGAGAACTGGCGATCCTGAACCGAAATTTATGATGGCCGGGGCAAAGCCTGTAAAAAAATATCACGATAATACTGAAATAACAGCCGACCAACAACGCGCACGCGGTGTAATAGCCGCCCTGGTATCCGAAAAGATTATAGCAAGCCCTGCAGAGCTGCAATGGTTTGGCCTGAGCGACACCGAACTGGTTGTTAATGGCCAAAAGCAACCAGAAGCGCTGCATCAAAAGCTTAAAGAACAGTATGGTATAAAACCGCAATACGGGCTGTACTATGGGCCGGTTAAAATGTATGGGACGGGGGTGTTTTTGGATAGGGGGGATTTGTAAAAAGTCCGTAAAATATGCAATCAGCTTTTTTAACAATTATCATAGAAAACAAAATAAAATTTAAGGATGCACAATAGCCCAGCCGTCATAGTGCCGCAATATAATTTCGCCATTGCCGCTGGGTACATACGATATAAAAGGGAATAAATCGTTTTTGTCGATATTCCGTTCGCGCACTGTATTGCTGCATTGGGCCAAAATAACGCCCTTATCCTGCAGGTCTTTTAGTTGTTGTTCAAATATTCCGCTTTTCATATAAACTGCAACGCCATCACCAAAGCAAATGAGCTCAATATGCAGCTTGTCTTTTAACCGGGGATCATTTAGGGCATTGGCTATATTACGCAGTGTACCTTTTATCTTTTTTTCATCGCCCGAGTTTATTACATATAAAGCGTCGTAATGGTTCAGTTTAGCCGTTGCTCCGGTAAATGCCGCCGGATCAGTTTGCGCAATGGCGGGTTTTGCCACGGTCAGCAACGCGAACGCTGTTAAAATAAAGGCGTACTTTTTCATCATGTTATTATTTCAGGATTTTTTAATTGGTTCTTTCTGCGCGTCTTTTATTGGCTTAAACGGTCCAAATTTATGCTGTTGTTCGCTGAATTTGTCGGCATAGGGGCCGAAAGGAAAATCAATGGGTTTATTTTTCAGGTCTGCCCAATCCTGGTGCTGGTCTTTATGCGGACGGGGCTGTGAATTTACAAAAGCGGCTACATTCCAGGCTTCCTCGTTAGTTAAAGCGGGCGACCGGTACGTTGCGCCAAAGGGCATATTATTTTTTACAAAACCGGCGAAATTACCCAGGCGATATAGCCCAGCGCCGTCGTTATAGCTGTGTTTGCCCCATAGCGGTGGGTAGGTGTATGATTTTTTATCTGCGGCAAGCAAGCCGCCGCCATCGGCGCCATGGCAGCTTTGGCACTTGGCAACAAAAACCATTTTTCCTTTTGCAGGATCGGCAGCTACCGGCAAAAAAGGTAATTTTTCGCTTGCATTGCCAAACAGTTTTTGTCCCTTTTTAACATCCTGACCAATCCATTTCATATAGGCCAGCATGGCCCTTACCTCGCGGCCGTTGGTATCCGGTACGGTTCCGTTTAAACTGCGGTTAAAACATTCGGCAATGCGTTGCGATGCCGGTGAAATATTATTGCTGCGCGGACTAAACTTTGGGTAAGTACTGATAAAACTGCCGTAATTATTGGCAAAAAGCTTGCTGCCGCCATCCAGGTGGCAGTTTTGACAATTCATGCCGTTAGATATTTGGGCAACACTGCCCTTCGGTCCGAAGTAATTGGAGGTATGTGCCAATAATTCGCGGCCGTAACGGATCATGGCGCCAGCTTTTCCGGCGGGAATAGCGGATGTATCGGGGGCTTTCCAGGCGACCAAAACCGGCTTTGTTTTTGAGGTTGCCGATGATGTTGCGGCTGCGGTACCAGCGTTTGTGTGGGTTGAACTTAGAGGTGCATGGCTAAAAAACACGATAACCAGGATTGCTAAACAACCCAGTGCAGCAAGAACAATATATAAAGTATTTCGCGACATTTTGATGAAGGCATTATCCCGCCAAGGTTGACCGGTTTAAAAATGTTGGATTAAGGTAGGGATAATTTTCGAAGATTGTAAAGTATTCTCATTTCCCAATCGTCTTCCCCAAAACAAAAAGCAGCATTCGCGGTAATTAATTTTATAAAAAATAATAAAACCGCCCCCTTGTTAATCAATCGATTGATTTTTTACTGCAGTAAATCAAGCGGTTACAGAATATGACAAATGAATTATATTGTCAATCAATCGCTTGATTAACTTTGTTCTGTGATAACAATGGAAAAGGAAAAAACAGATAAAAAGGATCATATCCTGGATGTTGCTGAACGGGTGTTTTCAGACCTGGGATTTGACGGCGCCTCCACCCGCATGATTTCGGGTGAAGCCGGCGTGAATATGGCCATGTTAAATTATTATTTCGGATCGAAGGAAGGATTATTCCTCGCTATATTTGAGCGTAAAATTTCTTCCTTCCAAACGCTGCTGCAAAATATAGGTAGTGATGAAAGTATTTCATCATGGGATAAACTGGCCAAATGCATTGACAATTACGTTGAGCGAATCATCGTAAATAACTGCTTTCAAAAATTAATAACGCGGGAAATGTCCATGAGCAAACGCTCGGACCTTACGGACAAAATCACCCGGATATTAATGGTAAACATAATTGAAATTAAAAAGATACTGGACGAAGGCGTTAAAACTGGTGGGTTTTATAAAAATACTGATACCGAATTATTAATAGCTACTATTTTCGGTACCAAAAGCTATATCATCAATTCGCCTCACGTTGCTTCACTTTTGCTGGGGCACGATATCCGCGACGAAAAGTTTTTGGAAGAAGAACTTAAACCCCGCATCAAAACGTATATGAAACGACTTTTAAAAGCTTACTTAATGAATGACAATGACAACACTAAATAAAACCATCGACCTCCACTTTTTTAAGAACCTGGCGATAACGGTTAAGCGTTATGCCGTTCCGGTAATCATTATGGCTTCGCTGTCTGTTAAAACAGCAAGCGCACAGGATAGGGAAATCACTTTAGCCGAAGCCCTTAAACTGGGTGTGGAAAGCAGCAATGTAGTAAAGCTTTCGCACGCCCGTGTTGACGAAGCCATAAGCGAATACGAACAGGCAAAAGACCGTGTTAACCCAAGCGGTAAAGCAAGCTTTGGTTATACCCGTGCCGAAATTCCTATCAACACGCTTGATTTTGGCACCAACAGCATCGGCTTGCCAAAAAACGATAATGCTTACATCGGAACTGCATCAGTAAGTGAAGTGATTTTTGGCGGCAATAAATTAAAATATGCCCAGCAAAGCACCGAGTTGTTAACCCAGGTGGCCCGCATGAATGCCGTTAACGACAAGGATCAAATTACTTACGATATTATTGCAGCCTATTATAACCTGTACAAAGTGCTGCAAAGCCAGAAGGTAGTTAAACAAAACTTAAATACTATTGACGAGCAGATACACCAGGCACAACGCTTTTTTGACCAGGGTTTGGTCACCAAAAATGATGTATTGCGCTTTCAGTTGCAGCGTTCCAATATCGAGTTAAATGGTATCGACCTGGAAACTAATCGTAAAATTGTAAATTATAACCTTGATGTGTTGCTGGGCCTGCCCGAAACTACCCAGTTAAGTATTAAAGATATTGACGAGGCCCAACGGGAAATTGGTCCGCTTACTACTTACGTTGATACGGCGCTTGCAGTTCGTGCTGAATTACGGACGCTTGATTTACGCACCCAGGTTGCGGAAACTCAAATAAAAAATGTAAACGCCAATACGCTGCCAACGCTGGCCGCATCGGGTGCCGCTTATTATGTGGGTACTAATTTAAACCCTGTTAGGGGAGGTTCGTACATTACGCCAATAACGCTTGGTTTAAACCTTTCGTGGGATTTTTCGACACTGTGGAACAACAAACACAAAGTTAGCGAAGCTAAAGTGCAACGCGACGAAGTGGAACTGAACAAAGCCATTAAAATAAATGATGTAAAACGGGAAGTAAATCAAAACTATCAAAGTTATGTAATGGCTTTAGATAAGATAAAGCTTTTACAAACATCAATAGAGCAAGCAGGCGAAAACAATAAAATCCTCGACTCGAAATATAAAAGCAACATAGCATCGGCTACCGACCGTGCAGATGCCGAGACATTACTTTACCAGGCCCAAATAAACCTTGAGCTGGCAAAGGCCGATGCAGGGTTGGCTTACTATACTTTAATCAAATCAACCGGAAAACTTAGCAAATAATCTTCCTAATCAATCATTCACAGATACACTAATTAAAAATATCATGGCACAAGAAACATCAGAAAATGCAACCAAAAAGAAACCTAACCGGGTATTGCCAATTATATTGGGCATTATATTAATAGCCGGCGTTGCTTTTGGAATAAAAGAATATATATACTACGGCAAACACATTGATACCGATGATGCTCAAATTGACGGCGACATTAGCCAGGTTGTGGCCCGCGTGGGAGGCTATGTTGACAGTATTTATTTCCAGGAAAATACTCACGTAAATAAAGATCAGGAACTGGTGAAAATTGACGACCAGGATTACAAGCTGAAATTAGAGCAGGCACAAGCAGCACAAGTTGGCGCAAGTGCCAATATCAACGTTGGCCAATCGCAAATATTTGCCAATGCAGCTAACTCGGCAAGTGCAAAAGCACAGGTTGAATCGGCAGCTGCAAGGTTGGAAAAAGTTACCAAAGATTACGCACGTTATGCTAACCTGATAAAAGACGGCTCAATAACACAGCAACAGTTTGATCAGGCTAAAGCCGATTTAGATGTTGCAAAAGCAACCTACAATGCATCGCAAGATCAATACAAAGCTGCCGAAGAACAAGTTGGAGCTACCAAAAGCCAGTTGAACGTAACCAATAAAGGTGTAAGCCAAAAGCAGGTTGATGTTGATTATGCCAAACTGCAATTATCATATACAAATGTAAAATCGCCATCGAGCGGTATTGCATCTAAAAAGAATGTACAGGTTGGTCAGTTGGTACAGGCCGGGCAAACTCTGTTCTCGATTGTAAACGATAACAGTATTTATATCACTGCTAACTTTAAAGAAACGCAGTTAGACAAAATTGCGAACGGCCAGCCGGTAAATATTGAGGTTGATGCTTATCCAGACTTGAAATTAACCGGAACAGTGTTCAATTTTTCGCCTGCAACCGGCGCTAAATTCTCCCTGTTGCCACCGGATAATGCTACCGGTAACTTTGTAAAAGTGGTACAACGTATCCCTATCAAAATAAAAATTAACGGCAGCAAAGAAGACATGGAAAAACTGCGCCCGGGCATGAGCGTGAATGTGAGTGTGATTATAGGGAAATAAGAGGTTCATAGTTGATGGTTAATAGCCGGAAAGGGATTGGTTCATAGTTGATGGTTTATAGTTCATAGCCGGAGGACAGCACAAAAGTGCGCATCTTTTCTACCATGAACTAAAGCGAACCATGAGCTAAAGTGAACCATGAACTAACAATAAACGAAGTTTAAATAAAAAAACAATGGCTGAAACTGGCTTTAAAAAATGGATCATCACCATTACGGTTATCGTGGCTTCGTTACTGGAGCTGATAGATACCACGATAGTGAATGTATCCTTACCGGTTATCCAGGGCAACCTGGGTGCCACATTGGAAGACGTTGCCTGGGTTGTTACCGGGTACGCCGTTGCAAACGTAATTATCTTGCCTATGTCGGGCTGGCTGGGCAGCAGGTTCGGTCGCAAACAGTATTTTATAACGTCTATAGTTGTATTTACCATCGCATCGTTTTTGTGCGGTAATGCAACCAGCCTGAATGAATTGGTAATATTCAGGATATTGCAGGGCCTTGCCGGTGGCGGTTTAATATCAACGTCGCAGGCTATATTAATTGAAACCTGGCCCCGCGAACAAATAGGAACCGCAACTGCGCTGTTTGGCTTAGGCGCTGTAGTAGGCCCAACTGTAGGGCCAACCATTGGCGGCTATATCACCGATCACTCTACATGGCGCTGGATATTTTATGTAAACATACCTGTGGGTGCTGTCGCTGCGTTTTGTGCTTACACTTTTGTGCGCGAAACCCCGAAGGAGGCCAAGGGAAAACCAATAGATTGGTGGGGCATAGCCCTGCTGGCTGTAGCTGTAGGCAGTTTACAAACCATATTGGAAAAAGGCGAATCGGAAGATTGGTTTGCCAAAACATACATTCTGGTGCTTACCATCACCGCTGTATTAGGCGTGTTCCTGTTCATCTGGCGCGAAACGAGTATCGAATTCCCGATTGTAAACTTTGGCATCCTCCGACATCGAAGTTTCGCGGTGGGTATGTTTACCTCCTTTGTGCTCGGGTTTGGCTTGTATGGGTCAGTGTTCGTGTTCCCGGTGTTCTGTCAAAATCTGCTCGGCTTTTCATCGCAGCAAACTGGCGAACTATTATTTCCCGGTGGGTTATGTACCATTATAATGATGCCCTTTATTGGTAAGATGCTAAATAAAGGTATCCCTGCACAGTTTATGGCTACAGGCGGCATGTTTTTGTTCTTTGTGTTTACCACGATGCTCAGCAACTCAACCCTGGGCACGGGTGAAAAGGATGTACTGGTTCCGTTACTGATAAGAGGCGTAGGTATGGCGCTGTTGTTTGTACCGCTTACCACCCTTGCCATAGCCGATTTAAAGGGCCCTGAATTAGGGCAGGGTACGGGCTTAAATAACATGATGCGCCAGTTAGGCGGTTCGTTTGGTATTGCCGTATTAACTACTATTATCCATATACGTGTGGCCAAGCACCGGAGCGACCTGTTAACCAACGTAAACCCGTACAATAATGCCTTTACCGAAAGGCTGAATATGCTGCAACATGCGTTTATGGCCAAAGGCAAGTCGGCATTGGATGCTTTGCACATGGCCTACATGGCTATTGACGGGGCAGTAACCCGCCAGTCGTTATTGTTAACTTATGATGATGCTTACTGGATATCGGGGTTGGTAATGTTATTCTCTATACCGCTGCTTTACCTGCAGCCGTTTAAAAAGGCAGTTAAACTGCCGGTAGACTCTCACTAAATAACAAAGCCGTGTGCCAAAAGGTACACGGCTTTGCCAAAAAAAACTTACAATTAAAATTTATCACTCCTCCCGGGAAACAATTTACTTCTCGCGAAAATAATAAGGGATCCGGGTTTTGTTTAATCTACGCCATAAATGTAGCGCTTTTTGAGTGACAATAGCAAATTTTATTTATTGTAAAACAACAATTTATGAAGAACAGATGAAAATTTGTTTTTTAACAGGTTTTTTACAGAGTAGTCAGGGGAGTCCGCAAAGTCAGAGAGTCCCGAAATCCGAAATAAGCTGCAAGGAAGTTGGAAGATGGTACCCAACCTAATTTTCGCTGAAATTTTGAACCATTATAGCCCTAAACATGTCTTTATTGGCAAATAAATTACGGCAAAAAAGTTTTTTAGAAGAAAAACTAACTGGGTTTAAGCAGGTTAAATGCATATATGGTCTATTTTTCAAAAAATATTTGTGAGAAACAAAATGCTGCGTATATTTGCACACCCAAACGGAGTGGTAGTTCAGCTGGTTAGAATACGTGCCTGTCACGCACGGGGTCGCGGGTTCGAGTCCCGTCCATTCCGCTAAAAAGGACGAAGATCCTTTTAAAACGCTTAAATCATTTGGTTTAAGCGTTTTTTTTTGCCCCAAAAAACATTTAGTTACCCATATTTAGGGATCAAGTAAATTAAGCATAGATATTAGCAAGCCTGAAAAGGAAAAAGTTTTTCATTCGCGATGAAATCGCACTTTTTTGCTTTAGATGTGTCAAACTCCGAAAGAAAAATGCGGTTATCAAACTAACATGGCGGCCGGATATTGTCACAAGACGGACGAGATGAACCAAGCGGCTTCCAGGTTAAATATCATCAAATGATTATTAAAATCTACCTAACTTGTAAAATAAGGGATAATGAAGTTTAAAAAAGGCGCTCCCATTTTGCCTGAAGCGCCTATCTAACCAACCAAATAACAGGAGCCCACCTGCTATATTTTTAATTTTTTAAACTAACTATCATAATTAAACTAAATCATCCTCCTGCTCAGGATATTCCTAAAAGCTTGTCAACATTTGGGAATAGGTCACTTTGCCGCAATATCCACCGGAAACCAAACAGTCATTTCACCCGGCCCCCTATTTGCCCATGAATAATAAGGTATTGCAGTTAGCGTTACTTTTTTTGTTCCTGTTTGCAAACTATCCTTTCTAACCACTTCACCTTTTAAAACTGTTACGCCATTTAACAGGCCCTTTTCATACTGCGGTTTAAAAATTGTTTTATCAGGAATTATTAAGTCGCTCACTTTACCATCATTATCTTTCCACTCTGCACTGTACATGATAGGGCCACGTTGTAAGGCAACCTTATTTCTGTCATCCACCAATTCTTTGTTGGCAATAACTTTTTCAACCTCCATAGGTAGGTTCAACTGCACCTGGTCGCCCTTTTTCCAAACCCGGCTAATTACAGCGTAGCCGTTTTCCATTTGATATTTAACCGGTTTGCCGTTCACCTTAATGTCAAATTTTGAAGGGTTAAGTTTTTGTAAGCATACAGATCAGACGGAATAGCCTGTGCACGCACCCATCCGGGGATACGCATGCGCAGGTTGAAATTGGTAGCCGATGAAGGATCGATATTAAAGGATAATAAACCATTCCACGGATAATTGTTAACCTGGGTGATTTTTACATTCCTGTCATTCACCTTCATATCGGCAGTGCCGGCAATAAAAAGGTTTACATAAATGCCATTATCTTTTTGTGCATAAATATATCCGGGCAGCGAAGGCAGAAAACGCACCATATTAGTAGGGCAGCAGGAACACTCAAACCAACCAGATCTGCCCGGCTCTAACGCAGCGTGGGTAAATCCATTGGTTACCTGCATTGCATTGGTATAAAAAAAAGATTTACCATCCAGACCGAGACCAGATATCAAGCCGTTATACAGTACTTTTTCTAAAAGGTCGATGTATTTCGAATAGCCGTGAAGCAGAAACATGCGCTGGTTCCAAAATACTTCGCCTATTGCCGCGCAAGTTTCATTGTAGGCGGTAGTGTTGGGCAGTTCATAATCTGCGCCAAAACGTTCGCCATTGGGCACTGCGCCAATCCCTCCTTGCACGTATGTTTTTTTGCTAACCATGTTATTCCAAATCCTGTCAATTGCGGCAATGTATTGTTTATCGCCGGTTAAAGCAGCTACATCCGCAATTCCTGAATATAGATACATAGCGCGCACGGCATGGCCCTCGGCCGCGTCCTGATCAACTACCGGTTCATCATCCTGCCAATACATGCCGTTTTTCCATTCGTCAGCATTCGTTTTATCATAAGTACGGTGACCGCGCTCATCTATAAAAAATTTGGCCAGGTCCAGGTAATCCTTTTTTCCGGTAATGCGGTATAAGCGCACCAAACCCATTTCTACAATTTCGTGACCCGGCGCCACATGCCTTTTACCGGGGCCAAAAACGCTTACCAGCAGATCGGCATTTTTTAAGGCGATATTCAGGAAATTTCTTTCGCCGGTCGCCAGGTAATGAGCACTTGCAGCCTCAAACATGTGGCCCGAATTGTATAACTCGTGGCTCAATTCATTTTCTTTTACCCAGCGCTCGGGGCCAGACCATTCGTGCGGGTGCAGCGGATCAATTGTACGGGCGGTATATAAATAACCGTCAGGCTCCTGCGCTTTGCCTACTATGGTGATCAATGAATCGACATAAGCCTGCAGCGTTGGATCTGGATGTACCGCCATGGAATAGGATGCGCCTTCAATAGTTTTATAAATATCCGTATCATCAAAAGGGAATTTGGTACAAAACTTTCCTTTTCGCGCCGCAGCCATCTCAAAGTTTTTAACACGACCGGTATTTTCACAACGTGCAAAGGATGCCGGTATGGTTACCGTGCGGTTGGTCTCAATCCGCGGCAGCCAGAATTTGTCATCCAGCTTCACCCTGGTAAAGGCAACCGGCTGAATAGGGTAATCTTTCACCTGAGCACCAGCTGTGCCGGCAAACAGGAAACAAGCAATAATTAACTTTCTCATTTTTTTAAATTTACTGGTGACCTTTCTTAAATATTCCCCTTCTTCAACTCATCTACTGCAAAGGCTGCCGCCCTTGCCGTCATAGCCATATAAGTTAACGATGGATTTTGGCAGGCACTTGATACCATGGCCGCGCCATCCGTCACAAATACGTTTTGCGCATCCCAAACCTGGTTGTTCCCATTAAGTACCGACGTTTTTGGGTCCCGGCCCATACGTGCGCTGCCCATTTCGTGGATGCCCTGGCCTATGGCATAGTTTTTATAATCCCAGGTGGTGATATTTTTCACGCCTACGGCTTCGTACATGGCCACTAACTCCTTCACTATATCTTTGCGCATTTTAAATTCGTTTTCGCGTAAAACGGCATCCATGGCCAATACCGGCAGTCCCCATTTATCTTTTACTGTTTTATCAAGACTGATTTTATTATCATGGTAAGGCAATATTTCGCCAAAACCAGTTGCGCCAATATGCCAGGCACCGGGTTCGGTAATCGTGTCTTTGTAAGCTCCACCTATATTCATTTCGGCCACATCGCGGCTCCAGCCTTCGCGGCTGGCGCTGCCCTGGTAGCCATAACCCCGCAAAAAGTCGCGTTTATCGCCAAATAGATTGGCAAAACGTGGTATATAAAAACCATTTGCCCGGCGACCAAAGTAGTATTTATCCTCAAAACCCTCAATAGTACCCTGTGCACCCAACATGTAGTGATGGTCCATAATGTTATGGCCAAGTTCGCCGCTGCTGCTGCCTAAGCCACCTTCCCAAACATCGGTAGCCGAGTTCATGAGTACCCAGGCGCTATTGAGCGCCGAGGCATTTAGGAACACTATTTTTGAGTTATACACGTAAGTTTGATTGGTTTCGGCATCCAAAACCTCAACGCCGGTGGCCTTTTTGGTGTCTTTATTGTAGATAATTTTGGTTACGATAGAAAACGGCCTTACCGTTAAATTACCCGTTGCCACTGCAGCCGGCAATGTTGATGATTGCGTGCTGAAATACCCGCCAAATGGGCAGCCCTCCCAACACCTGTTGCGGTATTGGCATTGCGTGCGGGCCTGTAGCGGCGCTGTTAAATTGGCCACCCGCCCTATTATCATGTGGCGCTGCTCTTTATAGGCTGCTTTTATACGCGCGGCTACATCTTTCTCCACCACGTTTAACAGCATGGGCGGCAGGTAATGGCCGTCGGGCAGTTGCGGCAAACCTTCGAGGCTACCACTTATGCCGGCAAACTTCTCCACATAATCGTACCAGGGCGCCATATCTTTATAACGGATGGGCCAGTCGATGGCTACACCGTCTTTTAAATTGGCTTCAAAATCCAAATCGCTCCAGCGATAGCTTTGCCTGCCCCATAAGGTTGAACGACCGCCTAATTTGTACGATCTCCACCAGGTAAACGGCTTCACCTCTACATAAGGCGATTCCTTTTCGTTTACCCACAAATTCATCAGCGGTTCCTGGGCCGCGGTGCCATACATAGCCCAATCGCGCGATATCACGGGGTTGTCGGTTTTTTGCTTCAACGTAGCCGCGCCGCGGTGTTCAAACTCCCATGGGTCTTTGTTAGCGGTTACATAATCCTTAATGTGCTCGTAGTTACGGCCGCGTTCCAGCATTAATACTTTCAAACCCTTTTCGGTGAGCTCTTTTGCTGCCCAACCGCCGCTAATGCCCGAACCGATGACAATGGCATCGTATGTGTTTTGCTTTACCGCCTTGTTATTTAAATTTGATGAATCAACTGGCATACTCTTTTGGTTTATATATATACTTTCTAATTCCTAAAATATTTCATTATAATCTGTCTATTACATAATCGATCAGTTCTTTGTTATGTTTTGTATCAGCAATTCCGGCGCTTCGTTGTTTTTGGCGAAAATGAACAGCTTTTTGCCGCCCGCTTTTATCGCTGTAATATCACGTACTGCACCCTTAACTACAACGCCGCTGCTTTGAGGGCCAAGCGTTTTAAAACCGCCCTTGCCATCGCCCTTTAACAATAGTCCATAGCTGGCATCGTAAATTCCCACCTCCGGCTTTGATTGGTAAAAATTGCCTCCTAACAGTATATCAGGTTTCCCGTCGCCATCAAAATCTTCTATATTCAGCCCGAAAACGGTAGAGAACTGTGCTTCCACGGGCAATGGTTTTAGGGTAAACGTGCCATTTTTATTATTCATGATCACGCTGCTGCGCATTTCATAAGCATTCAATTTTAACATACCCTGCAACTTCTGCGTGCCAAAAATATCGTTCATCGTTTGCTCTTTATATTGCCCAAATCGCAGGTATTTTTTCTTCAACATCGGGATGCTTCCCACCATATCCTGCCTTAAAACCAATGGATATTGCTTAGCGCCGTTATAGGTGCACACAATTTGCTCAGTGTTCCCATTGTCATCAAAATCGCCCACGTACATGCTCACCGGTTTATCCTTGCTGGCTTTAAAACGGGAGTTTAACCCGTGATTGCCCGCTACAATATCGGGGTATCCGTCCCCATCTATATCGGCTATTTGCAAGCGGTTCCACCAGCCGTTGGTATTATCTAATCCTGCCTCGCGGGTCACCTCCTTTAAGCGCCCGCCCTCATTATGAAAAATCCGGATAGGCATATACTCTCCGCAAATCACCAGGTCAGGTTTCCCGTCTCTGTCATAGTCAAACCATTTCGCATCGGTAACCATACCCAATTCCTTTAAGCCGGGGGCTACCTTGTCAGTTACATCTGTAAAAATTCCTTTCCCGTTATTTTGTAAAATGTAACCTTTACAGGGATAACCATACTTGCCGGGCTTTAAGCGAACACCAACAAACAGGTCCTGGTCGCCATCGCCATCAAAGTCAGCCGCTGTTACGCACGAGCCGCTCTCAAACTGAAAAGAGGGGAGCACCTGTGGTGATTTGGTAAAATGCCCCTTACCATCGTTAATGTATAACCGGCTGATGAGTTCGGTAGAATTTTCGGAGTATTGATTGCCGCCGCTGCACACGTAAAGGTCCAGGTCGCCATCACCGTCGGCATCAAAAAAAAGGCAGTCGGTATCCTCACTTGCTTTATCCTTTTCAAACAATTGTTCGTTACTTCGTTTAAAACGGCCGTCTTTGGTTTGGATGTAAAGCGCCCCCGGCTGGTCTTTTGCCCCGCAGATGTAGAAATCCTCCAGTCCGTCGCCGTTAACATCGCCTTTGGTTATTCGTGGGCCATCGGTACAGTGCATCTGGAATATCAGTCTTTCCCGGTCAAAATCGGAGTATTCGGTATTCTTGTGTACAAAGTCAATCCCGTGGTTATCCTTAGTGGCCTCCAGCAAGGTTTTAGCTGGTACAGGCTTGCTAATTATTTTTTTTGGCCATGCCGATTCACTTTGCTTAACCTTTATCATTTGATTGGGCAATACGCCTTTCAATATTTTCTGTTTACCATCGGGCCAGTTCACCACTACCGAATCGATAATTTTAACCTTACCTAAACCAAAGTTCAACCGCGTATCCATGCTCGATTCAAATCCACGCGAGGGCATCTCCTCCTGGTAGTTTAGTGTGTGATTATAGTAAACCGTTACCTGCGTTCCTACGCCAAAACGGTTTTTCCCTTCACCCTGAAGGGCCACTTTGAGGTATTTGTTTTGAGGCATCAGCCTGCGCCCATTGTTGCGGTAAATAAATGCCGGCATGTTCACGTTATTCACCACCAAATCCAATGCGCCATCGTTATTTAAGTCGCCATAAGCCGAGCCGTTCGAAAAGCTGGGCTGCCCGAGGCCCCAATCATCTGCCTTATTGGTAAAGGTAAGGTTGCCATTATTATGATAGGCGTAGTTGGGCACCGCCTGCGATGGCATGCTGTCTATCAGTTTTTTATAATTTAACCCTTTGGCGGTTATGGCGCTGCCCATCACCTCGCGGTTGGATAGGTGTTGAATATAATCCTGGTTGGTGAGATCCTTATAAATGCCGTTGGCTATAAAAATATCCTTAAACCCATCGTTATCCATATCGGTTATCAGGGCGCCCCAACTCCAGTCGGTAGCGTGTACACCCGCCAGCCGGCCTATCTCGCTAAAGGTGCCGTTACCGTTGTTAAGCTGCAGCGTGTTTCGCGTAAACTGGTGATAATAGTCGTATTTTAAATCGAGCTGGTATTTGTCCCAGTTCTCGAAAGTTGTATTTGTTTTGAGGCGAGATTCACTTTCAGGCAACATATCGGTTGTGAAAATATCCGGATGCCCATCGTTGTTGATATCGGCCAGGTCGGCCCCCATCGAAGCGTTGCTGATGCTCTTCATCTGGTCTTCCAGCTGCTCCTTAAACGTGCCGTTTTTTTGGTTGATATATAGATAATCACGCTCAAAAAAATCATTTGACACATAAATATCGTCCCAGCCATCGCCGTTTACATCGCCTACGCTTACTCCTAAACCAAACCCTATAACGCTTCCAAAAATACCTGCCTGCTTGCTTACATCGGTAAAATGCCCGCCATCATTCCTGAATAATTTTTGACCGCCCAATGGGTCTCTCACATTCCGTTCATTGGCTTGTAAATTAAAGCTGCCTATGGCCTTAAACGAATTACTAAGGATAAAAAGGTCCAAATCGCCATCGTGGTCATAATCAAAAAACACAGCATGTGTTGAATAGCCGTTTACCCCGATGCCGTATTCCTTAGCCCTTTCGGTAAAAGTAAGATCGCCGTTATTTATGTATAATTCATTCTGTTTATGATCGCCTTTAATATCGCCGCTGTTGCAAACATAAATATCCAGCAGACCATCGCCGTTCACATCCGCCATGGTAACGCCGGTTGACCATTTGCCTAATTTATTGATACCCGATTTCTCGGTAATATCCTCAAACTGAAAGTTGCCCTTGTTGAGATAAAGGCGGCTTGGCACCATATTTCCCACCAAAAAAATATCGGGCAGCCCATCATTATTGATATCCCCTATGGCTACTCCGCCGCCGTTGTAGAAATTGCGATAAGTAAAAATATTGAAGTCATTATTGTACGATAACTGGTTGATAAAATCAATATTGGTTTTATCGGCACTTAACAATTCAAACAGCTTGTTCCCGGCGTCCGGCTTTGGGTGCCGGCAACCGCCTATAACCAATAACAGCAGTACTAAACAATAACGCATTTTACCAGCAAGGGAATTGTTCTTAAAAAGACTGATAACTGCGAGATAGCTACGGGTTTGAAACTTTGAGTTTCCGAAACCTTGCAAAAAGCGTTGGGATGTGCGATCCCTTCCCTGGAGAAGGAGGAGGAAGCGGTTCGAAAGTTTGCTAAACCCCACCCTACACCCGCCCAAAGGCGGGAATCGCACGTGCCTCTGTGCTCGAAAAAGCATGTTTCGGACGCTCGAGGTTTGAAACCTATCGCTATGAAAAAATCTATCATAAATCGCTAAAAGATATCTCATGTTATTTAGTCGCCTTATCATTTGCCAGCAAATCGGTGTAATCAACCTTTACATGCGCCTCATCGTACTTTCCGATGATAATCCGCCGGTTCCCATCCACCTTTACATAGATGGTTCCTTTGAGCGAATCCTTCATGGTAATAAAATCGGTTCCCTTATACCATTTTTTAAACAGGCTTAACACGTCCAATTGCAGGCTATCGGCATACAGCCGTTTATTCCATGGGGCAAATGCATCATAACCAAACATTGCCCTCATTTTGTATACCTTATCGTGCTGAAATGCAGGGAAGAAATTCATCGACGCCGGATACTTTAGCTCGTTATTCAGTTTATATAAAACGGTCATGCTATTAGCCCCATCAACAAAGAGCCCTTTTTTATTCATGGCCCAGCAATAGGTATAAAACTCCTTTTGGGTCATCCCAAACTTTATCCCCATAAATAAACTGTCCTTGTGTACACCGCTCGAAAGTTCATTTTTAACCATCTTATCGTACTTGCTATTATCCGAATTACAGGAATATACAGCAGTAATTACTACCACAAAAGTCAACCATTTAAAACATCTCATCATTATCACTACCCTATTTAAAACTTAATATTTCTGTTTTATCATTATTTTTTGCGAAAACCAGCAGCTTCTTTTTGCCCGCCTTAATCTCTGCAATATCGCGCACAGCGCCCTTCACCATTACGCCACTGCCTTGCGGGCTAACGGATTTAAAGCCGCCCTTCCCATCGCCTTTAAGCAGCAATCCATAACTGGCATCGTAAATCCCCACTTCGGGTTTCGATTGATAAAAGTTGCCACCAAGTAGTATATCCGGTTTCCCATCGCCATCAAAATCCCTTATATCCAGGCCAAAAACGGGCGAAAACTGTGCTTCTACCGGCAAGGGTTTTAAGGTAAATTTGCCGTTGCGGTTGTTCATGATCACACTGCTCCGCATTTCATAGGCATTCAATTTTAACATGCCCTGTAACTTCCCGGCCCCGAAAATATCTTCCATTGTTTGTTCCTTGTATTGTTCGTAGCGCAGGTATTTCTTTTTCAGGTAGGGAATGCTTGCCACCATATCCTGTCTTAATACCAATGGGTATTGTTTGGCGCCGTTGTAGGTACATACAATTTGCTCGGTGTTACCGTTTTCATCAAAATCGCCCACGTACATGCTTACCGGTTTATCCAGACTTGCCTTAAACCGGGAGTTTAACCCGTGATTGCCGGCTACGATATCCGGATAACCGTCGCCATCAATATCAGCTATCTGCAACCGGTTCCACCAGCCGTTGGTGTTATCCAATCCGGCCTCGTGGGTTACTTCCTTTAAGCGACCACCCTCGTTATGAAATATCCGGATGGGCATATACTCGCCGCAGATTACTAAATCCGGCTTTCCATCTCTGTCATAATCAAACCATTTGGCATCGGTTACCATGCCCAGTTCATTTAAGCCAGGGGCCACTTGAGCGGTTACATCTGTAAAAACCCCCTTGCCGTTGTTTTGTAAAATATAACCTTTACATGGATAGCCATACTTGCCTGGCTTTAAGCGTACGCCAACAAACAGGTCCTGGTCGCCATCGCCATCAAAATCGGCAGCGGTTACGCACGAGCTGCTCTCAAACTGAAACGAGGGTAGTACCTGTGGTGATTTGGTAAAATGCCCCTTACCATCGTTGATGTATAAACGGCTGATGAGTTCGGTGGAGTTTTCGGAATATTGACTGCCGCCGCTGCAAACGTAAAGGTCCAGGTCGCCATCGCCATCGGCATCAAAAAAAAGGCAGTCGGTATCCTCGCTGTCTTTATCCTTTTCAAACAATTGTTCGTTGCTGCGTTTAAAGCGGCCATCCTTAGTCTGGATGTATAGCGCTCCGGGCTGCCCCTTTGCTCCGCAGATGTAAAAATCCTCCAGCCCGTCGCCGTTTACATCGCCTTTGGCAATGCGCGGACCATCGGTACAGTGCATCTGGAAGATCAGCCGCTCCCGGTCGAAATCCGAAAAACCATCACTCTTATGCTCAAAATCTATCCCGTGATTATCAGCACTCGGTTCAAACAGGGTTTTGTCCGGGGCCCGGACATTGTTCAACTTCTTCGGCAACATGGATTCACTTTGCTTTACCGTTATCATTTGATTGGGAAGCACATTTTTCAATATCTTTTGTTTGCCATCGGGCCAGTTTACTATTACCGAATCTATGATCCTGGTTTTACCGAGACCGAAATTTAAACGGGTATCCACGCTTGACTCAAATCCCCGCGAGGGAATTTGCTCCTGGTAACTTAGGGTATGATTATAGTAAACCGTTACCTGTGAGCCTACCCCAAAACGATTTTTGCCCTCGCCTACCAAGGCCACTTTAAGGTATTTATTTTGAGGCAATAGTTTCGGGCTGTTGTTACGATACACAAATGCCGGCATGTTCACGTTGTTCACTACCAGGTCGAGCGCACCGTCGTTATTTAAATCGCCATAAGCCGAACCGTTCGAAAAACTGGGTTCGGCCAAACCCCAGTCTGCTGCTTTGTTGCTAAAGGTGAGGTTACCATTATTGTGAAATGCGTAATTGGACAAAGGCTGCGAAGGCATTTTATCGATCAGCTTACGGATGACATTTTTTTGAGTACCTATCATTTTTCTAACCTCGGTTGGATTAGCTGTAAACTGGATATAATCCTGGTCGGTTAAATCCTTGTAAATACCGTTACTCACAAAAATGTCCTTAAACCCGTCGTTATCCAGGTCGGTAATTAAGGCGCCCCAGCTCCAATCGGTGGCTTGCACACCCGCCATCCGGCCAATCTCGCTAAAGTTTGTTTGGCCTCCATTGGCATTTTTACCCGGTGCCGCACCCTGGTTCAGTTGCAGAACATTGCGTAAAAACTGTTGGTAATAACCATTTTTAAGGTCAGATTGATATTTGTCCCAATTTTCAAACGCTGTTTTGGTTTTTACCCTACCCTCCAACTCGGGCAACATATCGGTAACATAAATATCTGGCTTGCCGTCGTTATTAATGTCGGCGATATCTGCGCCCATCGAGTTTTGGCTTAGTTCGCGGATAGCATCCGGCAGGCATTCTTTAAAAGTTCCGTCTTTATTATTGAGGTATAAATAATCACGCTCAAAAAAATCATTTGACACATAAATATCGTCCCAGCCATCGCCGTTAACATCGGCAATGGTAACACCAAGCCCAAAACCTATTTTACTGCTTAAAATACCGGCTTGCTGTGTTACATCAGTAAAATGTCCGCCATCGTTTCGATACAGTTTGTTTCCGCCAAGCGGATCGGGAGTATTGCGCTGGTCTTTAATCAAATCATAGTTACCAACCGACCTAAATGAATTATTGAGAAGATAACAGTCCAAATCACCGTCGTGATCGTAATCGAAGAAAACGGCCTGGGTACATAGGCCCTTATTGTTGAGGCCATATTTTTCGGCCTCCTCGGTAAACGTAAGGTTACCATTATTAATAAACAATTGGTTACTACGGTTTTTGCCCGAAAAATCTCCGGATTTGCATATATAAATATCCAGCAGGCCATCGCCATTCACGTCTGCAAAGGTTACCCCTGTTGACCATACGCCGGCCGATGAAAGCCCCGCCTTTTCTGTGATGTCTTCAAATTGAAAGTTTCCCTTGTTGAGATATAACCTGTTTGATTGCTGGTTACCGCAAAAGAATATATCGGGTAACCCGTCATTGTTAATATCGCCAATAGCCACACCGCCTCCGTTGTAAAAGTTGCGGTAGGTATAAACGTTCAGTTGTTCGGTATAATCCACATTGTTGGCAAAAGTTACGCCTGTAGCCGATGCCGGTAATGATGAAAAAAGCAGGTTATCCTGTTTACCTGAGTTTGCCCCTGTTTTACAAGACGTTACCATCATCAGTATGCAAAAAAGTATGCCTGCGAAATACCTGGTAAAATCAAAAAATAAAAATGCATTGGCGCAGGGGTATCTCATTTTTAGTAGTATCAGTAATTCGGCAGCAAATAAAATGCGGCGTTGTATAAGTATAAAGGAAGGCAAGCAATAAAGCCTGCCTTCCGTAAAATTGGATTCATTAAACCAGGGTTAGTGGCTTAATTATACCCCGGGTTTTGTTTAAGATTTGGATTTGCATTAATTTGAGTGGCCGGTACCGGGAATATATTTACGTGCGTATCCGGATCGGCATCGTGGAAGCGGTATTTATCGTTATACACACCAAAGCGTATCATATCCTGCCTTCTGTAACTTTCGGCAAACATTTCTCTGCCGCGTTCGGCTAAGAAAGTTGCTGCAGTTAAACTGGCAAACGGCGTAACCCCACCATGTACTGTACGTATTTGGTTAACCAATGCCAACGTAACCGGATCGTTCCAATTGCCACTTTTGCGGGCCACTAATTCAGCCTTCATCAGTAGGATATCGGCGTAGCGGTAAATGGCCAAATCGTTATCAATGGCAGCTTGCATACCCTTGTAAAACTGCCATTTACCAATACGAGCGCCAGCTTGTCTCCAGGCATTTGGCTGCAGCTCATTAATATATGGCGTAAAGGTAATGGCGGGTCCATCCGGATCGGTAGCATCGGCACCGCCATCAAGCAACGGGCTTATACCATCAGCACGATATTGAGGGCCAACTAAAAAGTTGTTTAACATCCGTTTATCCAACGTACCTGTAGTTGGTGTGCCCTTAGGGTCAAGACCAACAACGGTTCCCTGTGGCCCCGGGTTTTGTGCCGGATCGATATAGGATTGATAAAACTCCTGTACGGAGGCAAAACCATTCCAAGGCTGCGCATTCATTTGATAAGTATCCTGGCTTTGCAGGTGCAAGGTAGTCATCGGGATATTAAAATTAGCTGCATGCACCGCGTCAAACGGTATGGCCCAGATAGATTCAGTAGAACCGATGTTATTACGTGAAAAATTGTCGGCGTAATTTCCCATCAGCGAATATTTGCCCGAGTTGATAATAACATCACAGGCGGCAATAGCTTTATCGTATTGCTGTGTACCGGTATAAACCTGGGCATTTAAATACAATTTAGCCAAAGTAGCCTCGGCGACATAATAGGTAACACGACCGTAGTAAGGGCCATCGCCTGTGCCGATTTTTGGCAATGCCTCTATATTGGCTAATAACTCCTTTTCAACAAAGGCATACACATCGGCACGGTTACTGGTTGCAGGTGGAGCAGTGTTGGAGAAATCAGTACTCAGCGGTACATTGCCAAACAGATCCAATAACCAGTAGTAATAAATAGCACGTAAACATTTTAACTCCGAAACATAGGCCGCTGCCTTTGGCGATTTACTGGCAGCCAGCGCAACCAACAGCTTGTTACAGGTAGTAACCCCGTTAAAGCCAAAGTTCCATGCGCCATTTGGCCGGGTATCCTGACTGGTGGTGGTATGGGTTTTTAACCTAACCCAATGGCCGCCGTCGCCCCAGTCGGCACCGCGTGTTGGCACTACTATCTCGTCGGTAGTTACCTCGTTTAAGTCAAAGAATGGATTATTTGGCCCGTTATAGTTACTAAAAATGGGTGAGTAGGCTGCACCAACGGCTGCAGCTAACTGCCTGTCGGTTTGGTAAAAATTATCTTCTGTTACCTGGTCATAAAGTAATGATTTTTCATCAAGCTTGGTGCACGATGCTGTTATTAGCAAAATGCCAAACAGCGTATATTTTTTAAATGATAGTTTCATAATTGAAAGTGTTGCTGTTAAAATTTTAATTAAAATCCGATATTAAGGCCAAGGGTAAATGAGCGGGTATAAACCCAGGTCTCTCTCCTGTCGATACCCGGCGCCAGTACGTTGGTGCCATCGGTATACCTTACCTCAGGGTCAACACCTGTGTAACCGGTTATAGTAAATAAATTCTGGCCCGAGATATAAGCCCTTAAGCTGCTGATCATTCCCGGTTTAGCACTTTTGCCAATTTTAAAGGTGTAGCCTAATGTTGCGTTATCCAATTTCAGGAACGATGCATTTTCAACATCGTAGCTGCTGTAGGCTGCTCCGTCGGTTACGGTTGGGTTAAAGAATTTGGTATTCACGATATTGTAGCTGGTAGCCACATTCGGGTTTTCATAAAATGCCCGGTAGGTATTGATCAGGTCGTGACCCATTGATGCCCGCAGGAAGAAGTTAAAATCAAAATTCTTGTATTTAAACCCGTTGGTAATGCCAAACTCATATTTAGGCAAGCCGTTACCGATAACCTGGTCAACTGCGTTAGCAAACGGAACCTTCCCGCCTTTGCCATCCGAGTAAAGGTATTTGCCATTGGCATCAACACCTTCATATTTAGGGCCCCAAAGAATACCAATTGCCTGGCCTTCAACCGCGCGGGTTAATTGCGTTTGCTCCTGACCCGGTGTGCCCAAATTGGTCGATCCAACATACGATCCCTTTAACGAACTGGCAAGCTCTGCTAAAACAACATGGTAACTTGAAATATTGAAGCCCGGTGTCCAGCTAAAGTTGCTGCTCTTAACAGCCTCGTAAGTCATGGCTAACTCCACGCCCGAGTTGGTTAACTTGCCGATATTTTCCCAGGTGTTGTTATTTAAAGCAGGTGGCGAAGGCACAATTACGTCGAAGATCAAATCGGTTGTCTTCCTGTTAAAGTAATCAAACGTACCGTTTAAGCGGCCATTCAGTAAGCTAAAATCTAAACCGATATCCGCTTCCGCTTTCTTTTCCCATTTCAAACCGGGGTTGGAATTCACAAACGTGCTGTAAGTACTTGCGTAAACACCACCGCCTGCATAATAGGTGCCGGTTGTTGTTAAACGCTGTAATGATAGGTAAGGGTTAGGTGGCAATGCACCTGTAACACCGTAACTGCCCCTTAATTTAAGGTTGCTTACGGATGGCAGTGTTAATATCTTGGTTAAATCCAAACCAGCGCTTACCGAGGGGAATAGTCCCCATTTATCGGCAGCACCAAACTCTGTTGAACCATCCCGACGTAAACTTGCCGAAAGGAAGGCGATGTTGTCATAATTTAAGTTTACCCGGCCGAAGAACGAGATTAACCGGTTTTCGTTTTTGTAACTGGTTACTGAACCGATACCATTCTGAAAGTCAAGTGCGGCACTAAAATTTTGTCCGGATGCATCGGTTACAAAATTGCCACCACCTGCACCAAAGCCCTGGTACAAGTAATCCTGGTACGAATAGCCTACTACCGACGATAACTCCAGCTTATTAAATGTTTTATCGTATGCCAGGGTATTTTGATAAAGGGTATTTGCACTCTCGTCATCATTTTTAATGGAAAGGCCCGAACGCGAGAAACCGCTACCTAACGGAAAACCGCGCGAAATAAAGGCATCAATAGGCGAATATTCTGAATGATAGTTGCTTGATGTTTGTTTATAATATTCTGTCGCAAACTTTAAGCCCGGCATTATTTCATAAGTAACCGTTCCGCCAATATTGAATTTTTTGATAGTTCCCTCGTTGGTATTCTGTTGCAGCATGGCAACAGGGTTTGAGTAATCAACAAAGTTCGATTCAAAATAACCGCCGCCGGTAAGGTCATACAACGGATTGGTAGAATGTACAGGTGCGGTAGGGTTAAAAATAGTGGCATATTTAAAGGCATCAGGGAAGCCATACTGTGCATTCCTATTGGTTGTATTGATATTGAAATTGAAAACCAACTTATTATTCAGAGCCTTGTGCGTTAAGTTTATACGCCCGTTTAACTGGTTGAAACCTGTTGTAATGGCAACGCCCTGGGCATTTCTGTAGTTTAATGTGGCTTCGTAGGTTGTACGTTCGTCGCCGCCCGAAAAGCTGATGTTGTGCACCTGCGATAATGCGGTGCGGGTAATTTCTTTATCCCAATCGGTTGTCGAGCCATAATCAGTGCCTTTGCCCAATGCCTTAAACTGCGCTGCGGTCATGTGCTGGGTAAACTTGGCGGGAGTTTCGGCAGTACCCGAAACATTGTAAGCAACCTTCGACAGACCTCTTTTTCCAGATTTAGTGGTGATGATAATAACCCCCGCCGAACCGCGTGTTCCGTAAATAGCAGCGGCAGAACCATCCTTTAATACGTCGATACTTTTAATATCGTTGGGGTCGATGGTGTTGATATCAACGTCCACCTGGCCGTCAAGCACAATCAATGGTTGCGTGTTGGCGCCCAAAGTTGAAAGCCCCCTTAAACGGATGGTAAAACCGCCGTTAGGATCGCCGCCGGGGCGGGCTACTGATAAACCGGCAACCTTACCCTGCAGTAACTGCGCAACATCATTGATATTACCTTTGTTAAATTGCTCGGAACTGATGGTGGTAATAGCGCTGGTTACCTCACGTTTTTTCTGGGTACCATAACCTACTACCACAACTTCGTCCAGTTTACTGGTGCTTTCCAGCAAAACAATATTGTTTACGCTTTCCTGTCCGTCACTTAGGCTAATAGTTTTAGTTAATGTTACGAAGCCGACGAAAGTAAAGCTAATGGTGTAATTACCGGCGGGTAAATTCGAAAAGCTGAAAGCACCATTAACGTCCGTACCTTTGCTTAATGATACAGCGCCATTCAGTTTTACGGTTACACCAGGCAGCGTTGCGCCCTTTGAATCAGATACTGTTCCTTTGATAACCCCGGTTGAGACGGGCACGGCATCGTTCGAAACAGTTGAGACAGCATCGGGGCTATTTGGCTCCTGCCGGATTTTTGTAATCAATATTTGGTTATCAATTTGCCTGAAGCGAAGTGTGGTATTTACCAATAATGTCTTCAGCACCAAAGCCACTGATTCATTACTCGCCGTAAGCTGAAGGTTTTGAATGTACTTAACATCCTCGTTACGATACATAAAGTGAAACGGGCTTTGTGCTTCAATTTTCTTAAATGCCTTTACAAGCGATTCGTTTTTGAGCGTAAGGTTCACGTCTACCTGGTCCATGGCCTGACCCTTCGCTGAGGTAGCGGAAAAAACTGGAATTGAGGCAACTAAAATAAATATTGAAACTATCCCTATTCTCATAAATTGTTTAAGATTATTTGAGGTTAGCAGATGAACCTTAAGAGGAAGTTTAATAAAATCCCGTAGGTCTGCAGAAACTATAGAAAAATTCATAATTTTAATGCGTTTTAATTATTAATGTCGATGAGTTAAATGTTGATTTTTAAAGCAAAAAGCTTATACAATCGATTGCAGTCGAATTGCAAAAGCGACCCTCTGAGGATAATTTCTGTAAGGAAAAAATTCAGAGGGTTTTTTTATGTCGGTGGGCCGTTCAGGTCTTTTTCCGATTCAAATCCGGGAGGGATCGCAGTGTAGTTTTTCTTCATAATTCTTTGATTTTGAGATTAATTAGTTTGAGGATCGCTGATAATGGTTATAGTAGATTTGTCTTTATCATAAGTATAGCTGGCTTCGTTAAACTCGCAGATGCTTTTTAAATCCTTATCCAGGCTTGCTGTGTTATCAAATGTTGAGGTAAACCGTTTTGACAGAACAATCTGGTCCTTGAAAATAATTTTTACCTTAAACCGCTGCTCCAATAATTTGGCAGCTTCTGCTACCGTAACATCTTCAAAATATAAGTTCTCCTGCGATGTCCAGTTGGTAATAACTTTGGCGTCTATCTTACTTTGAGTGGCATTAAGTTCGGCTTTGTTATAAATAATTTGCTGATTGGGTATAATTACACCCAATTCTCTCTGTTGATCGCTAACTTTTACCCGCCCCCTGGTTACTGTTACGGTTATGATTTTATCATCCGGCATGGCTTTGATATTAAAGGCTGTGCCCAGTACGGTAGTTTCAACTTTACCGGTATGTACAATAAATGGCTTTGAAGCATCGTGTTTAATATCAAAATAAGCCTGCCCTTCCAGGTAAACTTCGCGCTTGGGCAAACCGGTAAAGGTTGTTGCATACCTGAGCTTACTACCATAACTAAGGATGACGCTGCTGCCATCAGAAAGGGTAATAAAAAGATTTGACTTCTGCTGACGGACTAAAGCATGTGCAGCCTGTGGTTTATCGGTGTGACCGCGGAAAAATAAAACACCTGTCGCTAAAAACCCAACAACTACTGCCGCAGCAGCGATTCTTAAAAAAACGGCCTTAAATGGCAATGTCTTTTTCCCAGGTTCGACATCGTCGTCAATAGCCCGGAATATAGCTGCTTTAATATCGTTTTTTAACTTTTTCCGATGCAGGTCATCCATTAATGCAACAACATCGGGTTCGTCCGAAAACAAGTCGTAATACTTTATTAAAAATCGCTCCTCCTCGCCCGTTGCTTTATCATTTAGATATCTATGCAACAATTCCAGAAAAATTTGCTTGTCCATTAAGGTGTTTATTCAATTGGTTATTAACATGACCCCAAATCGAAAGAAAGTCCCACCCGAAGTAAAAATATTTTTATTTGCAGGATTTTACCGGGGGGCGACACTATTTAATGAAGTTGACCGGACATGTTAAATTTATCCGGGTTCAAATAAATATCATCACCGACCTGGTGTATATTCTTACCAACAAACTTTAATGAAATGCAGATATTAGATATATTACCCGTAACGCAATAGCTTATGCCGATAGCAGCATGGCAACAAAAAGCCAGACGGGTAATAAAACAACCTTTAATTTCTCAATTGCCTTACCCAACTGGTTTTGGACAGTTTTACGGGTGATACCCAGTTGCGAAGCAATATCTTTAGTAGCCAAATCTTCCTGAAAGTGCATACGGAAAATGATTTGTCTCTTGGGGGGTAATGTGTTCAATAGCTCTTCGTACGAAACCAGGAATTCTTTCCAGAGCAAATTATCATCGGCATGATAGGTTGCTGGCATGTACTCCAGCATATCAAGAAAGGGGTGGGTCATTTTTTCCCGCTCGACCAGTTTGAACACCTTATTGCGCACCGATACATGTAAATAAGCGGGCAAGTTATCAATATGCAGGTATTCGCGCTTTAACCAAATGTGTGTAAAAATCTCCTGCACAATATCCTTCGCCTGGTCCTCATCGCGCAAACGCCTATAGGCATCTGCGTACGCCTTTTCCCAATACCGGTCGTATAACAATTCAAATGAATTTTTACACCCCTGGCTCATTTTTTGCAGCAGCACAGCATCATTACTAAATTGTGGCCCGGTTGATTTCATCAATAAATTTCCCTTATAAGTTAACTAAAGTATTCGTTCCGGCTGGGCAAAAAGCCTTACAACGAAACAACAACAAAAATTAAACAGCAGACTATAATTGGCCTTTGTTTGCAATATATTAAGGGACCGGGAGTGACAGCAACCCTATTCCTTGATTAAATGGATATATACTAAAAGGTTAGCGTTTATAATTATTGTTGAAATAACAATTATTTTTTTAGAAAATGAAATAATTGTAATAAAATAATTACAAAGCAATATAACTGGTTCATTATCAATAGCAAAAACGTAGTTTACCAAATACATGAACGGTATTTTTTTACCGGAAATACGCCGCAGCTTTAAATTGCTTGTCCAATTATAGTAATTATCCTGCTGCGGTTATTCCAGAAAACCAAACAATAATAAGGAACAATTTACTCCATTATACTCGTTTTACTGACAGATTGTACCCAATTCGTACAACAGTCAACCGGTAAACGGGTTGAAGTAATCAGGCACTGTTGCCGATACAAATATTGTTGCCTTTGTTGCAGCTTTATAATACATTTTTAACAAAACTTTTAGAACCTGTTTAAAAATAGATGAATAAAATTGTTATGTATTTAAAAGTGAGTAAAAAGGAGATTACTAATCGGTCAAATAAATATTAATTGTGAATAACGACAATATGGCAATTGATTTATTACTTCTGTAAGAAATGACCTGACATGGTTGATTATTTGCTACTTACATTTTAAATTGCCCAAAATAGGGCAAAGTTAGTACCCATTAAACAAGCAACGTCCCTAAATAAATTAAACTATTTGCCGTATTAACTGTCTACCCTTTACACAATTTAATTTATTATGAAAAAGTTAATTTTTATGGCATCTGTATTACTTGCCAGTTTTGCGTTTAAAACGGCTGATGCACAGTTGCACGTTCGTGTAGGATTAAACATTGGCAGCCAGCCCGAATGGGGGCCGGTTGGATATGACCATGCCGACTATTATTATATGCCCGATATTGATGCTTATTACGACGTTCCCGCCCATCAATACGTATATTATAACAACAATACCTGGATTCACGGCGCTGTTTTACCAGCCCGCTATGGCAACTTCGACAGATACCACAGCTATAAGGTTGTAGTTAACCAGCGTAATCCATGGGAGCATCATGCGGATATTAGAAACCGTTATGCCAATTTCAGGGGCCGTCATGACCAAACTGTTATCCGCGATAGCCGCGATGAACATTACCGCAACCACTGGAGAGAAGACGGGCGCGGCCGCGGGGACGATCATCATGACAGAGGCGATGACCACCATGACAGAGGGAACGATCATCACGACCGAGGGAATGATCACCACGACAATGGGCATGATCATCATGACAGGGGGAATGACCACCACGACAAGCATTAATTTGTATTAAATACGCAATTACAACGCAGCCCTGCTTAACAGCGGGGCTGTTTGTTTTTTGAAGATTGGGGGAGCATCCATCAGCTCAACTATCCACCCTTCTTCTGCACCGCTCACACAAAAAACACGCCTGCTCCTCGTCTACCACTTTAATAGTTCCGTTCGCATCATTCATCATACACCGTTTATCGCCGCTGGTGCAATGTTTTAAACCAAGATTGTGGCCAATTTCATGTAAACATACTTTTATCAACCGTTGATGAAAAAGTTGTTCGGCCGCATTTCGTTTCAGCCGGAAAGTGGATATTACGCAGGTTGTGCCGGGCTCATACCCCAAACCGAATACGCCCCATTCTTTAACATGCCGAGCCAAATTTTGGCAGGCAATATCCCTTTCCGTTAAAATAAGCAGATTTTGTTTCGAATTGTATTTGGATAAAATCCGGCTTGCCTCGTAGCGGGTTTTACTATCAGCCAAAATATCCGGTGATAAACCAATAACAGGTTTAATTAAACATGTAATATGATAAAAGCTTTCCACTGATGATTTAATCAGCCTCAGATTTACACTATCAATACTTCCGAGCGGCTGAATATATACAACTTTGGGTTTAGGCCGATTACACGACAATACAGTTATCGCCACAAAAAATAACACGAGCCAACATTTCATCCACAAAAGGTAGTAACAATTTTAGCGACCGCAAATATGTTGCTATTTTTTACGCAACTTTGGATTATGAAACCATTCAATAACAAAACTTTAACTATCGTATAATCCACGTCATTTAATGTAAAAGCAACCCCAATTACTAAAATCCCGTATGGTTAAATATACTTCGGCATACCCCAATGTTTTTTAACTCCTTAACATTCGCGCTATTTTTTGCCCTGTTTTTTCTGTTGTACTGGTTTCTTTTTAACCGGACAGTTAAACTGCAAAACCTGTTTCTACTATTTGGGAGCTATGTGTTTTACGGATGGTGGGACTGGCGCTTTCTTTTTTTACTGGCCGGTAGTTCCCTGTTAAATTATTATTTGGGTATTTTAATTGCCGGCGCCAAGAGCGAAAAACGCCGAAATTTTTTAATCTGGACGGGCTTACTGCAAGGTTTAGGTAGTCTGCTGTTTTTTAAATATTTCAATTTCTTTATCGCTTCCCTAACTGCTGCGTTATTAAAATTTAATATCCGGCTTGATGTTTACACCCTTAACATCATTTTGCCGCTGGGCATAAGTTTTTACACTTTTAAAACCATTAGCTATTTGCTGGATATTAAAAAAGGCAAAATTGAGCCTTCAAGAGACTGGGTTGTATTTTTCGGATATGTGGCATTTTTCCCAACCGTAACCTCCGGGCCTATTGACCGTCCGGGGGCATTAATCCCCCAACTAAAAAAACAAAGGGTGTTTAACTACAGCCAGGCATCGGATGGTATGCGGCAAATTTTATTGGGACTGTTTAAAAAAATAGTTATTGCCGATAATTGCGCCGCATTTACAACGGAGATATTTAGCAACTATAAAACCCTGCCCGCAAGCTCGCTGTTATTCGGCGCGTTTTTGTTTACCATGCAGATTTATACCGATTTCTCGGGATATTCGGATATTGCCATTGGCATATCTAACCTGCTTGGCTTTAAAGTTACCCGCAATTTCGATTCGCCTTTTTTTGCCCAAAACATTGCCGACTTTTGGCGCCGCTGGCATATCACCTTAACCACCTGGCTTACCGATTATGTATTTACGCCCCTCTCAATTTATTTCAGGAATTATGGTAAGATGGGGACAATACTCGCTATACTGATAAACTTTACGCTAATAGGTATTTGGCACGGCGCAAACTTTACTTTCTTACTTTTTGGCTTTTTGCATGGTTGCTATTATATCCCCTTGATACTGCGCGGTACTTTCGGCAAAAAAAAGAAAGTTATTGCCGGTACAGGGAGCAAGTTTTCGATCGGAGAAATCATCAATGTGATATTGACCTTTTTGCTGGTGATGTTTACGTTTGTCATTTTCAGGGCCGACACCCTTACGCAGGCTTTTGATTATTACCGAAGGCTTTTTTCCGTCACCATATTTACAATGCCGGTGATAACCGAGACGGTAAATACCGCGGTTGTTTTGCTGGCAGTTATATTGCTATTTTGGGCCGAATGGCAACAGCGCGGTAAACAGCATATTTTACAGATTGATTTTATAAAAGCGTTCCCGGTGAGGGCTTTAATTTACTTTGGGCTTATCCTGCTTATTCTAAGCTTTAGCGCCACCAAAAATGCCGACTTTATTTACTTTAAGTTTTAGCCATGAAAAGCCCGTTTAAAATATTCTTCAGTAAACTTCTGCTTTTCATCATTCCGGTGTTGATCCTGTTCGAGGTTTTGTTCCGGCTGGGATTTTATCCGATTATCACTAACTCCACCCTTTTTGATACCAAAATGCTGGCGATACAACGGCAGCATATTAAAAAAATTGATTTATTATCGATAGGTTCATCTATTACCTTGTACGATTTGAATTCGGATATCATCGTAAAAAATTTTAACAAGCCCTATTACAACCTTGGCTCCTGGGGTTTACAGATTACTGATATGCGGGCATTGCTCCAAAGCTTTGTTAAGGAATATCATCCCAAGTACGTTATCCTTTGTTCGTCGTTTACAGATTTTATTTCGCCGTCAAATGATACTTATGCCAATTATATCAATACCGATTTTTGGGTGAAGAATAATTTCCCTGAAGCTTTTTACTTTAAGGATTACCATTCCATCCACCAGATTGTACGCCGGAAATATAAGGCATATCCCCTCAATTTCGATAAATGGGGTGGGGCGGCATTAAAATTTACGCTTAAAGATATTGTATGGAATAAATGGAACGAGCATGGCATTTTCCCCACCAAATACAGCAACTGCAACTATAGTGATCTGGATAGTTTAAGCACCTTTTTGCACCAACAGCATATCAAATTTATTTTTATACAGGCGCCCATCAAAAAATCGTATGCTAATACAGTGCTGTCCAAACAGATCATCCAGTCGCATTTTGATAAATGCCGGTCGATAACCGAAAGCCATGGCGGTACCTATTTAAGCTATTATAAAACTGACGTTTTTACCGATAATTACTTTATTGACCAGTACCATTTGCAGGGAACCGGAGCGGAGGTATTAACCCGGTTGGTTGTTGAGGATTTGAAAAAGATTATATTTTGATTTTGGATTTCGGAATTTCGATTTCGGATTTATTTGTCTGAACCATGATTCGTAGGATTTAAGGATTAAACGAATTTACAATCCTTCTGTCGCTTCATCACGATGGGCGTTGCCCGTCGCTGACAGATTTCGCCCTTTCAGGGCTTTTCAGTTTAACCAAAATCCTTCTATCTTTTAATCCTATTAATCGTGGTTCAGAAAAATGCGTCAGAATAGTAGCGGATACCGGCCAACGCCCAAAACTCTTGCCCAAGGGTTACCTTTAGCCATAATCTGGTATCAATACCAAACCAAGCACCTCAACATCATGAAGACAAAATTGATAATTCCGCTAATAGCGGGCCTGGGATTGCTATGTGCATGTTCCGGCATGAAAAAGGAGTCATCAGCCGACTCGATAAGTACCGAAAGCGTTCAAAAAAAGACTATAACGGCCAAACCTGACACCTCACTAAATAATCCAAAACTAATAAAAAGGGCCGAAATACATTTTAAAGTTAAAGACGTTAGGCAAACCAGCGAAAAGATAAGTGCCTTAACGGCAAGCTATAATGGCATGGTAATACACCATGTGCTCAGTTCGGGCGCGCAGCGCAGCCAGGACATCCGCATCAGCGATGATTCCATTATGCGCGTTACCGCCTATAATACCACCGCCGATATGATTGTGAAAATACCGCCCGGCAAAATGGAAGATTTTATCACCCAAATTGACCTGATGGGCTTGCATATCGATAGTATCCGGATGAATATTGAAGATAAAACGCTGGATTACCTAACAGCCCGCCTCAAGCTGAAAAACCGCTCATTAAATGTAATTCAGCAAGCGCCGAACGATGGCTCGGTGAATGCCAAAGACGATTTGGTTGACCGGCAAATGAATAACCGGAGGATTGAAGATTCGGTTAAAAACAGCATCGTGAGCCTGCGTTTTTATGAAGGCGTGGTGGTTAACAAGGAACGGCTGGCTAACGATGATCTGTCGTCATACAACGTCTCTGTTTTTAAACAGCTGGGCAATGCTTTGAAAAACGGATGGCATGTATCTATACAAATATTAATTGCCCTGGCTAACTTTTGGGCGCTTTTGCCCATTGGCCTTACCATTTGGTTGCTGGTGAAGTATTACAAAAAAAGGGTTTTGGTTAAGAATTGATTATAGAGAATATAAAGATCATGAAAGCAAAAATATTAATACTGCTGGCAGGTATTGCCTTACTTGCAGCATGCGGAAGGTCGCACAAATCAGAATACGACATTGTAAACAATAGCAGCTCTGCGGACTCGGCGGCTAAAGTAGATACGGCTATAATTGCAAACCCTAAACTGGTAAAAACCGCGGGCATCCGTTTTAAAGTGAAAAGTGTACAACAAACCGGCGATAGCGTTGCCGCAATTACATCCCGCTATGGCGGGATGGTGATACATCACGAAATGGGGTCAACTGCCGAGAGCAGCCATGATGTGCGGATAAGCGACGATTCGATAATGCGTGTTACCGCTTTTAGTACAACGGCTGATATCACGGTAAAAATACCCTCAGAAAAACTGAATGAATTTATGAGCCAGGTGGGCCGGATGGGTATTTATATAAACGACCGGAAAATGGATATCACGGATAAGTCGTTAGATTACCTTTCGACACAGCTAAAACTTAAAAGCCGCGCAGAGTTGGTGAGTCAGCAAAAAAGGGGAAAGATTGTGATAAAAAACCCCGGAGATGTATTGGGGCTAAAAGACGAAATGACTGACCAGCAAATTGGCAATCGCCAAATTGACGATGCTGTTAAAAACAGTATAGTTACCCTAAACTTTTACGAAAGCAATACCATTAAAAAGGAGGTTGTAGCCAACGATAATCCATCGGCCTATCAATTGCCATTTTTTAAACGTATGGGAATGGCCATTGCAAACGGCGTTGACATATTTGCGGATGTACTTGTAGGAATTGCTAACCTGTGGTTGTTTGTATTGGTAGGGATAGCAGCCTGGATTGCGATAAAGTATTACCGGGGAAAGGCGCTGGTTAAGGGTTGACGGTAGGTGGCCGAACCCTCATCTCACTTCGCAGTGAGACACCTTTACATAGATGCATAAACGCCATGCATAGTCAGTTATGCATGGCGTTTAAGATTTCTCGCTGCGCCCGAAATGACATCGGGGATTTTGGGGGAAAACCGCAATCAACCTTCCGCGTTTCGCAATCAAATAATTCCGCTATCACTCCCCCTTCAGGGGGCTGGGGGGTTACTGCACTTTCTTAAACTCGTACGGGTTCACCTCCACAAAATCAGCCACCTTAACTCGCACGCCGGTTACTTTGCCGTTAAAGGTGTAAAACGGAAAAACTGCTTTCCCCAACACCGGATCGCTAAAGGTTACATAAAATTTGTTACCACCTAAGGGTTGCAGCGCAGCAACCATATTAGGGTGGTGTTCAAACCGCATTTCAAGGTTGTTACCGGTACCCTGGGTAACCGTCATGTTACCATAAAGGCTATTAATATATTTACCGGTATAGCTTGCAGCCGGTAATGCCGGCTTAGGGTTAGTGGCAACGCTGTCGCGCAGCTTTTTGTCTTTGGCATCTTCTGCGGCTTCCTGCGCCTTAAACCTGGCCAGGCGTACCTCGCTATAGCCGCGGTACTGCTTGTTAAAATAAGCATCCATAATTTCCCAGCGCATGGCGTCAAAAAAACTATTCTGATCGGTATTCGTCAGTACAATAATACCCAGGTTTTGATCGGGCACCAACGTTACCGATGTGACATAACCATTTACCCCGCCATCGTGCATCACCAAACGGTGGCCCGCGTAGTCCTGTATAAACCAACCCAAGCCATACAGTTCGTAATTGGTTTCACCATCAAGGTGATGTATGCTGCCAACAATATCCTGTGCTTCGCGGGTGGCGTTGATCGCAGCCACAGGTATCACCTGTTTATCACCCACCTTACCGTTATTTAGCAACGCTGTTACCCATTTACTCAAATCATTTACGGATGAACTGATGGAGCCGCAAGGTGCAAGCCCGTCAATCTGGCAATAAGGTATGGCTATCATCTTTCCGTCTTTAAGGGTATGCGGCACGGTACGGTTAAATGATTTGGGCATATCGGCCGATAAGGCCAGCGTATTTGACATCCCCAGCGGCGCAAAAATATTTTCTTTCAGAAAGGTTTCCCATGGCTTGCCGGTAACCACCGGGATAATTTGCCCGGCTGTTAAAAATGCCGAATTGGTATATCCCCATTTAGCACGAAACGGATAAGTGGCTTTCACTATGCCCAGCTTTTCAATAACCTGGTCGCGGGTAAGGTTGGTGTTATAAAAAGTAAAGTCGCCCTGAAATGTTTGCAGGCCCAAACGGTGGCAAAGCAAATCGCGCACGGTGGCTAATTCGCCGGCCTGTTTATTTTCCAGCTTAAACTGGGGCAGATATTTGGTAACCTTATCATCCAGCGAAAGCTTTTTATCGGCTTGTAACATAGCCATTGCCGTGGCGGTAAACGCTTTCGTGTTACTGCCGATCATAAACAACGTATTTTCATCAACTTTGGCAGGTTTGCCTAACTCTTTAACGCCATAAGCTTTCATGACAACTACTTTGCCATCTTTGATAATACACACGGCTGCGCCGGGAATTTGCCAGTTGGTTAAGGCCTGGTTTACATAATTGTCCAGACTGTCTTTAACAAATTTGCTCCTGTCGATATGTTGTGCAATGGAGAGGGTGACGAAAGCGAGGAACGCGCCCGTGAGCAGAAGTATTTTTTTCATTACAGTGAATTTTCAGATGGTTTAAAGTGCTAATTTAACGCAAAATTTACAGTGGGGATATTTTATTGATAAAATATTAGAATCAGGAATTAGAAGCAAGATGGCAAGAATAAAGAATCAAGAGGAAAAGGTTAATTGAATCTTCAGTTCTTGTATCTTGCCTCTTTAAATGCAAATAATATGAATATTAACTTTTACCGTTGGTGCATTACCGGCGCCACTTTTTTACTGATGCTGGCATCCCAGCAAACAGCCACCGCTCAGCGCCAAAAAACGCATTGGGCAGCTGATGGTTATCAATACTATCGCGCCAAAGGAGACTCCATTTTAGAATTGGACACCCGCGATGCATCAAAAAAATCATTATTGCTAAATACCAGTGCACTTTCCCCGGCCGGGCATGTGCCAATAACTGTGGCCAACTTCTATATTTCGGATGACGGACAAAAAGTGCTCATTTTTACCAATACCAAAAAAGTATGGCGCTACAACACCCGCGGCGATTATTGGGTGTATACCATTGCCACCAAAACTTTAAAACAAATTGGCGCCCGACGGCCGGCAGCATCGCTGATGTTTGCCAAGCTAAGTCCCGATGGTAGCAAAGCTGCTTATGTAAGCGAGCACAATATTTATGTGGAAGATTTGGCAACCGGTAAAGTAAAACAACTCACGTTTGATGGATCGACAAAATTGATTAATGGCACATTCGACTGGGCTTATGAAGAAGAATTTGCTTGCCGCGATGGTTTCCGCTGGTCGCCTGATAGCCGGGCAATAGCTTATTGGCAAATTGACGCGCGGAAAATTAAGAATTACCTGATGCTGAATACCACTGATTCTATTTACCCCTTTGTAAAACCTGTGGAGTATCCCGTGGCGGGCGAAGACCCAAGCTCATGTAAAATTGGCGTGGTTGATATTAGCACTGCTAAAACCAACTGGATGAATATCCCCGGCGATGCGGTGCAGCATTATATCCCACGTATGGAGTGGACCACCAGCCCGAATCAAATTATTGTGGAGCAATTGAACCGTGCGCAAAATGATAGCCGCATATTTGTAGCAAATGTATCGAACGGAACAGCTGCGCTGATACACGAAGAAACCGACAAAGCCTGGATTGACGGCAAAGAACGCTGGGGCGGCGACCCAATGGGTTGGGAATGGATAAACAAGGGCAAGGATTTTTTATGGATCAGCGAAAAAGACGGCTGGCGCCATATCTCCAAAATTGACCGTGACGGTAAAGAAACTTTGCTAACCAAAGGCGCTTATGACGTTATAACGCTAAGTTTAATCGACGAGGCAAACGGTTACATCTACTTTATTGCATCGCCTGATAATGCTACTCAAAAATATTTGTACCGCATAAAATTGAGCGGCGGCGATGCCGAGCGCGTAACCCCGGCCGACGAACAAGGCACCAACAGTTATGAAATATCGCCCAACGGAAAATTGGCTTTGCATAACTTCTCTAATATTTACACACCCAATCAAAGCGAAGTAATCAGCCTGCCCGATCATAAGCATTTGAGCGGCGCAGAGATAAAACTGAACAAGGATGCTAAAAACAAACCCGAGTTTTTTAAGGTAAAAACAGTGGATGGTGTTGAAATGGATGGCTGGATGGTAAAACCCACGAATTTTGATCCTGCTAAAAAATATCCTATTGTATTTTATGTGTACAGCGAACCTGCCGGAGCAAATGTTACCGACTCATACGGTGCAGGCCGCAACGGCGAATATGTGGGCAGTATGGCCGATGACGGGTATTTGTATGTATCTATTGATAACCGTGGTACCCCAACCCCCAAAGGCCGCGAATGGCGCAAATCCATTTACAAAAACATTGGTATTGTAAATATTCAAGACCAGGCCATGGGCGCCAAAGAAATATTAAAATGGCCCTTTGTTGATTCTACCCGCGTAGCTGTTTGGGGCTGGAGCGGCGGTGGATCGTGTACGTTAAACCTTATGTTTCAACATCCCGAAATATATAAAACCGGTATTGCCATAGCGGCGGTAGGCTGGCAGCTTACTTACGATAACATTTACCAGGAACGTTATATGAGTGTACCAACGGATAGTGCAGGAAGGGGGGTATTTATAAAAGGATCGCCCATTACTTACGCCAAAAACCTGCGGGGTAATTTGTTATACATACACGGCACCGGCGACGATAACGTGCACTACAAAAATGCTGAAATGCTGATAGATGAACTTGTGAAATACAACCGGCAATTTCAGCTGATGTCGTTTCCTAACCGTACCCATGCTATTAGCGAAGGGCCGGGGACATCGTTATTTTTGAGAACTTTGTACACGCAATATTTAAAAGATCATTGCCCGCCGGGAGGGAGGTAAACTAACATCTTTTAACACAATGTCATTTCGACTGAGGCAAGAAGGAGAAACTACCTCTTGAGCGAAGCGAAAAATCTTAAACGCCCTGTATAGTCAACTATGCAGGGCGTTTAAGTATTTCCGTAAAGTTTTCTCAATCGTTTGAAATAACATTTGGGAAATTTTGCCTACGGGAAATCTAAGATCCCCGGCAATGGTGTCTTTTCGATATTTTTTAAATACTAACTTAATATTATCCGATATTTTTTAAATAGCATTTTAAAATTATCGAAAAAATCAGCAACAATCCTCTTTTAGCTTTGCAACTAAATCGGCCAGGTTAACTTCTGCAAATGCGGTTGACGAATCTGAAACGCCATAAGGGATAATAAGCTTGCCATTGTGCACCAGCGATCCGCAGGAGTATAACACGTTGGGTACATAACCCTCGCGTTCATCGCTATTGGGTATTAATAACGGTTCTTTCAGGCGGCCAATTTCAATGGTGGGGTCGTCCAGTTTTAGTAAACTTGCGCCCAGCACATACCTGCGCATCGGGCCTACGCCGTGGGTAATTACAATCCATCCGTCTTCGGTTTCAATGGGCGAACCGCAGTTACCTATCTGGATAAATTCCCAGGTAAATTTGGGCTGCTGCAATAATATTGGCTTTTCCCATATATTGATCTTATCCGAATACATGATGTAATTGTTGCAGCCATCAATGCGCGATATCATCACAAATTTACCGTTTACCTTGCGTGGGAACAGTGCCAGGTTTTTGTTCTGTGCGCCATCGCCGTAAAGGGGCATTATTTTAAAATTGTAAAAATCATTGGTTTGCAGCAGTTTCGGCATTATGAGCGACCCATCGTATGCCGTGTAAGTTGCGTAATAAATTAAACTGCCATGCTCGTCCTTAAATTGTACAAAGCGGGCGTCCTCAATGCCTTTGCGTTCGTATTCAGATATGGGGAATATCACCCTGTCGGAGATATCCGTATCCAGTGAAAAAACAATTTCATAATACGAATCGGCCAGCCATAGCACCTTATCGTACTCCAGCTTTTTCATATCGCTTTCCTGCAGCTTTTGCGAATCGATAATAATTCGGCGGAGGTTTGAGTATTCAAAATGATGATCGAGTTTCCCCTCAAGCTCTTTCAGTACATCAATATTGATTTGGGTAACGGTAGCTTTTTCAAAAAACAGTTTCTTGTTATAAACTGCGTTGCGCACTATTTCGGCTTCGTCTATATAGCTGCCGGCGGGTAAAACGGTGATGTTATTGTCCTGATCAATTAATGCGCGGCGGAACGTGATCGATGAGATATGCCCCTCGCCTACCGCCCTAAAACTGATAATTACCCGGCGGTTGCCGTCTTCCAGTTCAGTTTGATCGGGATCTTCAACAATCGACGGGTTAAAAAAAGCTGCCGATTCAATAGAATATTCGTGGGTGAAATAGGACCCAATCAGCAGTTTACGGTATACTGTTAGCGTATCATAGTCGATGTTTAACTCGGCAAAAAGCGGCTTCAGTTTACTGCAATGGCGGTTTAACACACGGGTAATGTTTCGGTGTCTCCGCGAATACTCCTGCAACAAGGGCGAAATGATGCCAAACGCAGTGTCTTCATCAATGCTCATTACACGCTGTATTACTTCTTTGGCACGGTCGTTCCCATTAAAAAAAAATCGGGCTATAACACGTTTCGGATCGGGGTTAATTCTTATCGGCTTGCGTTCTATGGATAATCTCATATTGTAAAAAGCGTATTTACTTATTAACACAAAGCCGGCCGAATTGATTGCAGCAATTTTACAAACTGAAATTTTAATGATAAATTGGTGTGCCAGGTATAAAATAGGGTGAAAACACGGGATAAAAGACAGTGTTTTCACCCTCTGATTTCCAAACTCAAACTGTTAATATTGACCTGATCGTTTCCAACCAAAAAAATCCTAAACCTTATTTTGCTTCTCATTTTCCCAACCGTTCCTGTTTAACAGCCAGGCAACATTAACAGTTACTTTTTTACTGGGGTATCTGCTACTTCCGCCACCGAATCCTCATTGTTTGCCGTTACCGTTTCCGGACCTGTGCTCACCGGACAGTGATAACCAAACAAGCACCTTTCTTTTATCATAGCAGCTACTTCGGCGGGCACATATTGCTCCCAGCCTTCTACACCCTGCTTTATTAGTTGCAAAACAATATCGGTTTGTACATGCAGGTTATTTTCGTTGTAATGCCTGATGTCCTCTATTTTATTATTGGCAATAAGGTAACGATAAAGATCAATGAGGTGCGATGGCGGATTAAATTTCAAACAATTATATATCACTCCATCGCGCAGCGTTGGATAAATAAACAGTTTTACCTTACGGCTAAACAATGTGGCGAACGATTCCAAAATACCGCCCGGAAGGTCCTGGTAATGCTCTTCCGAAAAAATGTATTCCAGGTTAGGGTAACCCAACACTACGCCCATTTTTAATTTGGTAATTTTTGACAGGTACGAAACCAGTTTATAATATTCGTGAAAGTTGGAGATTAATACGGTTTGCCCCAATGAACAAAGAATATCCACACGGTCCAAAAAATCCTTTTCGTCAATCTCGGCGGTTTCGGTGGCATTGCGTTCTTTTAACGATTGCAGCGTAAGTTCGGTGGCTACCACAACCTGTGTTTTATCAACATCCGGCTCCTGCATAAATTGCTTAACACCGGTGCTAAGCATATCTAAGTGCACATTAATAATGGGCCGGAAGCGGCCACGGATCACCACAATATGCTTTTTATACAATACTTCCGATGGTTGCAGATTTTTGCCATCTGGCCCGAATACTGCCACATCCGAAAAACCGTGTTTAACCAGCATCAAACTCATCAACCGATTATCCACTTTAGTGAAATTAGGTCCTTCAAAGCGGATCATATCTATCTGGATACGGTCTTTTGATAGTTCATCCATCAGCGAAAGCAAAAATACCGCCGGGTTATCATGATAATAAAAACAAGCATAAATAAGGTTAACGCCCAAAACGCCCACAGCTTGTTGCTGTAAATTATTATCGTTATCCAATAACTTTACGTGCAATACTACATCATTAAATACCCCGTTGGGGTCCAGTTGAAAGCGTACGCCCATCCAGCCATGGCCTTCGTTTGTTTTTTGATAATTAAGAGCCGATACCGTATCGGCGAAAGCAAAAAAGGTAGTTGTACTGCCACGCTGAACGGCTAAACGTTCAATCAACAGGCCATATTCATGATCGAGCATGGATATCAGCCGCTGCTCACTTACGTAACGGCGTACCTGCTGTACCCCATAAATAGCATCAGAAAATGTCATGTCATAAGCCGACATGGTTTTGGCAATAGTGCCCGATGAACCGCCTGCCTTAAAAAAATTTGCCGCTACATCCTGACCTGCACCAATTTCGGCAAACGAGCCGTAAACCGGTGGGTCCAGATTAATAGCTAATGCTTTTTGTTTTGTTCCAATATCTGTATGCTGAGGGGCGATCATAAGCTTAATTATTTTCGATAAATACTGCCTCAATTATCCAACACTAAGGCGTTTTAAAAATACAACTTTTTAAAGAATGGGACACAGAAGATTAAAAAAAGACAAGACTTTGATACCTGCAGTAAAAACAAAGGGCTGTATAACGTTTTAGTGGGTGAAATTAACCACAGAACGGAGAGCAACCGCAGAGAACGACAGAGACCAGGAGAGGCCGGATAGAAAACGATTGGCATTAGCAATTAAAACTCCGTCTCCTCTGCGCCCTCTACGGTAAAAATTTTAAACTATACTTTGTTTTATACTAACAATTGCCATTATAGCACCAGTTTAAAGTTCAATTTTTTGATGCTGATAGGGTATTTCAACCGCAGGAAATCCCTTATTCAATATTTTTTGTCTAAAGTGTTGCTGCACTTCGTACTCGCCATGTACCAGGAATATCTTTTTTACTTTTTGTGGCTGCTGCCCCGCTATAAAATGCAACAGATCGTCATAATCGCCATGTGCGCTCATTGATTTTATAGATTCAACACCCGATTTTACTTCGTATTTTTCTCCGAAAATAAATACGTCCTTGTCTCCCCTTAACAAATGGCCACCGAGCGAATTGGGTTCGCAGTAGCCCACCATTAATATGGTGCAGTTAGGGTTGCCAATATTATTTTTAATGTGATGCTTTACGCGCCCGGCTTCGGCCATTCCTGATGAGGAAATGATAACGCATGGTGTTGCATCGTCATTCAGCGCTTTCGATTCATCGGTTGTTTGCACAAATCTTAACCCTTTAAATCCAAACGGATTGGCATCAATTTTTAAAACATCGCTAACTTCTTTATTATATACTTCGGGATGTCCCATTAGTACACGCGTAGCTTTTTCGGATAGTGGGCTATCTACATAGTAATGCAAATCGGGCAAAATGCCTTTTAACTCCAGCGAATTAAGCGCATATAATAACTCCTGTGTGCGGCCAACACTAAAGGCAGGGATAATTAACTTTCCTTTTTGATCAAGGCAGGTGCGTTTTATTACCTCCAGCAATTTATCTTCAATGGCGCCAATATCCTTATGGAGCGAATCGCCATAAGTCGATTCCAACAAAATATAATCAGCTTGCGGAAAAGGCTCAGGGTTCTTTAGCAGGATATCGCCATAACGGCCTACATCGCCGCTAAAAGTAATATGGGTTTGCCGCGCGCTTTCGGTTATGGTTAAATGCATAGCAGCACTGCCCACCAAATGCCCTGCATCGGTAAACATAAATTTTATGGATGGCGTTATGGCAAATTCCTGGTGATAATCAACTGTTTTAAATAGTAAGAGGGCGGCGGTTACATCGTCCTCGGTATACAAAGCAGTTAATAAAGGCAGGTTCTTTTTGATGCGATGCTTGTTGCTATAAGCCGTATCCTGCTCTTGTATCCTGGCCGAGTCCGTCAGTAATATTTTCACCAGGTCGAATGTTGGCGGCGTGCAAAATATTTGCCCTTTAAAGCCTTCGGTAACCAGGCGGGGAATTAACCCGCAATGGTCAATATGAGCGTGCGATAATATCAGGTGGTCAACTTTTTCGGGATTAAAGCCAAAGTGTTCATTCAAATCTTCGGTATGCTCGCCCATACCCTGAAACATGCCGCAATCCAATAAAATGCGGGTGCCATCGTTAAGTTGCAATAAATGCTTGCTGCCGGTAACTGTGCGGGCAGCGCCATGAAAAGTTATTGTCATTATATGGGTTTATGAATTGGGTAAGCTACAAAAACAGGCGTTAAATTTCCAATTAGAAACTGTTTAAAATGTTAAAATATCTATTCGCGAATTGTGAAAGAACACTAATTTTCACGAATTGCCCGAATTTCACGAATTAAATTAAATCGAATTTTTAAAATTCGTGAAATTCGGGCAATTTGTTACCATTCGTGTTTATTTACCTTAAAAACATATAGTAAGTTAGCTCAAGCATCTCCTTAAAATAAAACTAAGTACTTAGTTGTTATTTTGCTTTTTATCAGTTAGCTTTGAAGTTGTAGCCGTTGAAAAAACGTTTTAAAGGTTTAAAAAAGTTGTAAATATTGTAATGGTTAAAGTTTGTTATAAAAGGTCTGCGCTGCAAACCAAATTTACAAATCGTACAACTTCTTCAACCTTTACAACCTCTTCAAAACCCTTACAACTTTTTCCAACATAACCCCGCACAAAAAATGGAAATTAAAGAATTAACCCGCGCCGAAGAGCAAATAATGCAGATACTGTGGCAGTTGCAAAAAGGCTATGTAAAAGAGGTGATAGATATTTTACCCGAGCCCAAGCCCGCTTATAATACCGTATCAACCATTATAAGGATACTGGAAACCAAGGGCTTTGTACGGCATACAGCCTATGGCAAAAGCCACGAATATTATCCGGTTGTAAGCAAAGATCAATATCAAAACTTTGCTACTGATAAACTGATGAACGGTTATTTTGATAACTCGGTAAAGCGTATGTTCTCGTACTTTGTGAAGAAGGAGAAGATTGACCTTAAAGAGGCCGATGAGATTATGAAACTGATTGAGAAACTAAAAGAAAAATAATCATGACCTGGTGGCAATATCTACTGCTGGTAAACATTTACCTGGTGCTGTTTTACTGCTTTTATGTTTTACTGCTGCGCAGGGAAACATTTTTTCAACTCAATCGCATTTACCTGGTATCGGCAGCATTGTTGTCATTTTTTATCCCGCTAATACAATCCGACTGGGTGAAAAATTTATTTATTACCCAACAGGTAAAATATACAATTTACGGCAGCCCGGTAATGCTGTACCAATTCCGTCCTATCAGCAATACGCATATAACCATAGGCCAGGTATTGGTGGTTGTTTACCTTACGGGCATTGTTTTTTTAATGGCAAGGCTTGCCTGGCAATTAATTAGCATAAACCGCCAAATAGAAAAGCCCGAACCGCAGGCAGCCTATTCTTTTTTTAAAAAAGTAAAGCTTGGCGAAGATGTGGAAAATAACGAGGTAATAGCCGCTCACGAACACGTACATGCTCAGCAATGGCATTCGGCCGACGTGCTGATGGTGGAGGCGGTAATGATCATCAACTGGTTTAACCCGGTGGTATACTTTTATCGTTTTGCCATCAAACACATCCACGAGTTTATTGCCGACCAGCAAGCCGTTAAAGCTGGCACCAACAAAGCAGATTATGCTTTACTATTGTTAAGCCAAACATTTAACGCCCCTGCGCATCAGCTGGCAAATCCGTTTTTTAATCATAGCCTGCTAAAACAGCGTATAATGATGTTGCAAAAAAACAAATCGCACCGCATAGCTTTGGTTAAATACGGTTTATCGGCGCCGCTGTTTATACTGATGCTCATCTTATCATCGGCTACTATTAATAACAGCAAAACCATTCGCATCATTAACAAAAAAGCGCAGTATATTTTTCTTAGTTCTGCACTAAGCGATAAAGGGAGCGCAAGCAACGGCAGGCAGGTTACCCAGGTAACTTTTGAAACCACCATAGATAAAACATCGGGCAGGGCCGATACCTTAAAAAAAGAGCGCGTTAAATCAAGAAAGGCTGTGCCTGAACCTATAACGATAGACGAGCCACTTTTTACGTCGGTTGAAAATCCGCCTGAATTTCCCGGAGGTATTGATGCTTTTTATAATTTTCTGGCCAAAAACATAAAATATCCGGCAGACAGCCGCGAAAAAGGGATACAGGGTAAAGTGATTATCCAATTTATTGTGGAGCAGGACGGAACATTGAGCGCTTTAAAGGTAGTGCGCGGCGTTGCAACCGATATAGACCAGGAAGCGTTACGTGTTTTGCAAACGTCGCCTAAATGGACACCTGGCGTTCAGAACGGTAGAGCGGTTAGGGTGCAATATAATGTTCCGATTTCGTTTACGATGACTGATGGCAAACAACCCGCATCAACGCAAAGTAAAACTGGCGCTGTAATTGAAGATAAAGCGCGCAAGTCGTTATTTCTTACTTTAACTACTGATAGTAAACTCAAAAACGATACCGGAAAAAATATTGTGATTCGCTGCGTAACAACCGACCCTTTGGCGGGACATCCGCTTTATATTGTTGACGGCACTGAACGTTCTGATTTAACAACGCTCAACCCTGCTGATATTGAAAGTGTCGATGTGCTTAAAAACCAACCGCCTGCGTTGTATGGAAACAAGGGCATCAATGGAGTTATCCGCATCACAACAAAAAAGATCAAGCAGGCAGGGCATTAATTGATGCGTTAACCAATTTTGTTTTCCCCGATTTTTTTCTACATTTATATAAAAACCTAATTATATGAACTGGAAAATTATCTTTCAATTATCAGTTTTCGGATTGATAATGGCTTTCGCCACGGTATCGCTTATCCCTCAAATTATCGAACCTGCTTTTTGGTTCCTGATATTTGTTTTTTGTGCTATTGTTATTGCAAAGGTTTGCACAGAAAAGTACTTTTTAAACGGCTTTTGTGTTAGCCTGGTCAATTGCGTTTGGATAGTAGCGGTTCATATTATTTTCGCCAAAAGTTACGTAAGTCATCACCTTGATATGGCAATGAAAATGCCAGGAGCGCTTGCAATACATCCGCGGTTGGGTATGCTAATTACTGGCCCGGTTGTGGGTATAATTAGCGGGGTTGTATTGGGCCTATTTTCATTAATAGCCTCAAAGTTTGTAAAAAAGGGCTAATCGGCTTTCATCACCGAAGTCTTAAAATAACGGTTAAGTAAAATCTAAACGCGTTAAACTAAGGCTTCGGATTTAAAAAAAATAAACTAACGATGCATTTTGGGATTAAAAGCAATTAAATGCGTTAAGTTTTTATGCCTGGCCGAATTAACGTCAAACCCATGTTCGATGGTGCTTAGGGGCAGCAATAGCTTCATTTTTACCAGTTTCAGCATTTCAAATAGCATTTCCTTTGCGGGATGTGCCGAAACAGTAGGATAATAATCCTTTTCCATTTTCGTTTTCTCAACGTCTGTAACCAAATTAAACTCCCAGCCCTCAAGTGTATTTTGGCCAAATTCGCTGGCACAGTTTTTCAGGTCGTAAACATATTCTCTCGCTTGCGACTCTATCGACTTGTTTATCATTATTTCTTTTTCTTGGCCGCTTCCATTATCGGCTTTACCACATTGGACTTGCCCGATTGATAATCGGATGGCGCTTTTTTGCCCCCTGGGCTTGCCGGCTTTTTTTTCTCTTTTACGGCTTGTCTGTCTTTGCTCATGGTATTTTTAGTTTAATGTAAGTTTGTTTGCCCGCTGCTGTCTATTGTTCAGCAGATGCAGATCGACCGGGCATAAATGTTAGCAGAAAATGGTGGTCTATTTACTTAAACGCAAACTCATAACGAATTTGTATAGGCAAGTTGTTAAAGATACATTTTTATTTGGCATGATAAGGAGCATTTTAGATACCTGTGTAAGTTTTACATCGTATTTAACAGATTATTGTTGATTTGCGAATATTTATTGCCAAACCGTTTACAGATAATTGCAAAATTTATACCTTTGAAAAAAATTCCTTAAAAGGCGTTTTTAAATAAAAAGATCAAATTACTAATTCGCAAAAAATGAAACCATTCATTTCAACAGCATTTTTCGGAGTGTTAACTTATATAGTGGCTCTTACGCTTATCGCTTCACCCTGGCTATTCGGCTTGGTTAATGTTTCGAGCGCAGCTTTGTTTCTTCCAATATACTTTGGCTGGTTACAATTAATTATGGCTATATTCTCTAACAACAGCACCGGCTTTTTGAAACAATTGCCTATTTATACCCATCAGCTATTGTTAACCGTAATGGGCTTTGTATTATTGGTGTCACCATGGTTATACACCTTTTCGGACAGAGCATTTTGGCCTGAGTTAGTGTTTGGCCTGCTTTTAATGATTATGGGTATTTTCACACAAAAATCACCTTTTACTGATGCTTCACACCGGGCAAACCGTTCAACACGCGAAGGCCAGTTAACTTCGGCTGACTAATTAGGCACCTGGTTAAAATATTTAAGTAAAAAGGGACAGCACGAAATCGTGTTGTCCCTTTTTTTGCTTTGACAACGCTACACGTAGCTAACATAAGATTTTATTACAGCTGCTATTAGTGACGAGCACAAAGACACGGAGGTTTAGGGAAACAAATGTAAATTGGCATTGCATCCTATTCGATTGTTGCAAACCCGGACCTTTGCCGCTCCCATGAAATACGATCCATGAACTAACTCAAAACAGCCTATCCTTCATCACCAAAGTTCCTGCCAGCATATCGTGCAAACACTGTTGCTGTTTATTAAAAAAGCTAAACAGGTAACCCACAAAAAACGTCATCACCGGGAATATTTTGGCAATGTTGCGCCATAACGAGCGGCCAAAACTAATTTGATTGCCCTGCATATCGCAAACTTTTATCCGCAGTATTTGCTTTCCATAGGTGGCCCGTTTGGCGGTACATTCCATTATAATGTGGTAAATAAGTTTTACGATGGGGATAATTGCCAGCAAACTAAAAGCAACCGCTATGCGTGCTTCTTTCTCGCTAATAAACAATACAGCCATGAAGGCGATAAGGATGCAAACGCCCGAAACAAAAAACCAGTCGAGCGCGGAAGCCATCAACCGTTGGTCAAAACCGGCAAAGTATTGGGGGATTGCCGGTGGTTTACTAAAACCAAAAAGCTCGCGGAGTTCTGCAACTTCGCGGGCCTCTTTGTAATCGTCCATAGCTGCGGTCTTTACAAAATCGCCGGGTTTTATGTTGTATGCTTTTAATTCATCAATACTAAATGGCCCTTCGGGTTTACCTTTTATAACGAGGATGTAGAGTGGAGAATTGTTGGAACGTTGTAACGTTGAAAAGTTGGAATGTTCCATGGTATGTTATAAAGTTGAAATGTTGTAGCGTTATCGAAAGCCAAATTTAACATTTCATCCTTACAACGTTGCAACATTCCAACCTTCAAACAACTTAATACCTTGTTACATGAAAACCAGACATCCCACCACTGATGTGGATATGTATTTTATTTTTGGCACTGTCAAAGCCGGAAGTTTCATAATTGTTATCGTCGGTTTTATTAAAACCTTCAAATTGATTATCGGACAAGGCCGAATCGCTTTCGATACTACAAGCTGCGTTTTGCGGAATTTTGATGTCAACACCGGCCATACCGGTCGAAATATCAACATCAGTAAGCGATAGTGGCGCGCCTAATTTTACATTAAATGATGCTGCACCACCCGCTAATTTTAATTCACGTACTTTAAATTTCGACAGATCAAAATTAAGACTTGCTGCGCCGGTAGCCACATGTATTTCCCATTCAGGATTTGGATTTAAGCGAAAATCAACCTTGTTTTTATCCGAATCGAAATTAAAGCCGTGTTTGTTTTTCATCTTAAATTCGAGTACGTAGGTTGAATCGTCCATGCTGTTCCAAAGGCCATAGTGGTTGTTGTTATTGCCAGTCACTTTAGCATTAAACAACTGGTTGGTAGTATCCGACAGATTGAAAACCGTGGCCGCGCCGGTAATTTCAAGTCGGGCTGTTTTGGCGCCGGCTTTGTAAGGCTCGTTAAAAACACCATCACCGGTCATCTTCACACTGGTTCCGTTAGCGCTGGTATCACTATCATCCATACCATCGTTATCATTATCATTATTGTCATTATAGTTATAATTGTAATGCATTCCTGGCCAAAAGTTATACCGGTTGCCAAAATTGCCAAACAATACCAGTCCCAGGCCTAAAACCACAACGGCTATTTTTAAACCAGTGGCCCAGGGCGATTTATTGTGCGCAAATACCAGGTTTATACCGGCGATAACCAAAAATATTGGCCACAAACGCAATATGTTCCACAAATGTACATGCACATATCCGTAGTTATGAAGCAGGATGGCTGCGCCTATCAGCACCAGCACCACTCCCGGAATTAATTTATCGTTTTTCATGATTATATATATTGATCCCGGATATACCGGGAGGGTTTAATAATTATACAGTTGTAGCGTTATCAGTTTCCGGTTCGCTGTTATCAGTTAACGGCGCGTCGTTTTTTGCGTCGTTTTTTACATCGTTATAGTGCCATATCTGGTTCCGCTGTCCCGATGCGATGAGGGCGCCGCCTACCAGTACCAATACAGCCGGCCATATTCTTTCAAAGTCAAAATCGGGAAGTAAGTCGTAATTGTCTATTAAAATGGCTGCGCCTATAAAAATGAGTACCGCGCCTATAATTACACCCGCATGTGAGCGCTGTTTTGGCACCGTGTTGTCAATAGGGTTGCTATACGGATTCCCACCGAATGGATTGCCGCCAAACTGATTGCCGCCAAAAGGATTACTCCCTTGCTGCCCGGCATTAAAATTACCTGTTGGCTGTTGTGGTGGCACCGTGTAATCAACCGTTGGATTGTTAAAGTTGGGATAAGGATATCCCTTGCGGGGCAACACTATCCATAAAATAATGTAAGTACCAAAACCTACGCCCATTACAAAAAATGTAAATGCAAATAACAGGCGTACAATGGTTACATCGATGTCGAAATATTGGGCCAGGCCCGAACAAACACCGCCAAATACCTTGTTGTGTTCGTCGCGATATAGTTTTTTGTTCATAATTGTATTGCTTTAATTGTGTAAGTTTATATTTGTCCGTAAACGGGTTTAATTATTATTTCATCTGTATTGGCCCCTGCGCTCATTTTCCAGGCGCATATAATAGCCTGCGCAATATCTTCGGGCAAAACCATTTTATCTTTATCAACGTCTATCCCTTTCCACGAGTCGGTTAATGTAGAACCGGGAATAATAGCGGTTACCTTTACCCCATGCGGCTGCATTTCGGTACGCATAACTTTGTTAAGACCAAGCAGCGCATATTTTGTTACGCTATACGTACCAGCCTCGGGGATAGGCCTTAACGACGCAACGGAACATATCGTAAAAATGTGCCCCCAGCGGGCGGCCCTCATGGTTTTACCAAAATATCGATATAGCTCGTAAGCCGGCATCAGGTTGGTATTTACATGTTTGTCAAAAGTGCTGTCGGCATCATCCAATATACTGCTGTATTCATAAATGCCTGCATTATTAACAATGATATGAATAAACCCGAGTTGCTGTTCGGCAGCAGCAGCAAAATCAATCACTTGCTGTTTAATGCTGCAATCGGTAACCGAAATCATTATATTAATGTTAGGGTTTATAATTGCTAACTCGTTTTTAAAGGCAGTCAAATCAGCGCTATTCCGCGAGCAGATGGCTAAGTTCACGCCTTCTTTTGCGAAAGCGATGGCTATGGCCCGGCCCATTCCTTTGGTTGATGCGGTTATAATAGCGTTTTGCATTTGTTTATTAATATTGTTAAACAAATTTAATTTTTATTTTAACAAGGGGGTTGCGGCTTTTGGTAAAGCGGGTTAAATTTTCGGTAAAGCGGGGGAAAACGGCGGTAAAAGAAGTTGGGCAGGCGAATGTGAACAAGGCCGTTGCACTCCCGGACTGATTATGATGGGCTTCAAACCGCGCGTGTGCAAAAATTTTCGAGAGGCCCTGCGGAGACATTGGGGTAAACCTATATCAGTACTATATTGCAAAAAGCGCATAAAGTGTAAACTCAATACAGGATTAATCATCAAAAAGTGTAAACCTTTTTCAGGACGGGACATAAAAAAATCCCCGATTAAGTGTTAATGTGTTGATAATAAATAGGTTGCAACAATGTATTAAAAAATAGCAATTTGGAATGCTTGATTATCAGCATGTTAGACAATATTGACCATTTTCCAAAAATGGAACACCTGATAATCAGCATGTTCCGCAATGTGCCAGGTGTTCCAAAAATGTAAAAGCGGAACGCCCGGACCAGCAAAGTGGGTTCCTTCCATCGGAACTATTGGTGAATTAGCCATTTTGCACACTAATTGAATTTTATGGGTTAAATTAAACCGCACTATCCCTGACGCTCGAAAAAGCATATTTCGACCACTCAAGGTTTCAAACCCATGGTTATAACAAAGCCATTACAAAATTATCTCGCCCATTCTTCCAGCGTCACCACATCGGCCTGGCGAGGAAATACTTTAGTGGTAAGCACCCTGTGCACTTCTTCGTCGCCATCGGCACAGCAATCGGCAATTACGGTAATGCGGTAGTCCTTGTCTGACGCCTCTCGTATGGTTGATAATACTACACCACTGGTAGCTATGCCGGTAAGCACCACATGCTGAATGCCTTTTGAGCGTAATACCACCTCCAAATCGCTACCGGTAAAGGCGCTTACGCGCCGCTTGGTCACAATTATTTCGCCTTCCAGCGGCGCTACCGATGGATCAACCTTCAAAAACGCTTCCATGCTAATGCCTTCAAAACGGCTTTTACTGGCGGCAAAGCCTTTATTGTTCATGCTAATTTCGGGTCCGCCCTGCCTGAAGCCTACTACTACATAAATAACCGGGATATTGGTTTTGCGTGCATAGGCTATGGCAGTGGCAACATTGCCTTTAATTGTTTCGGAAGAGGGCAATATGCCGAGTATAGTGGTTTGCATATCCATTACCAGCAAGGCTGTATTTTGAGGGGTGTTTTCCATTTTATAATAGTTTTTAATTTGATGACCTTAAAAAGTAGTCAAATTTACCTTATTCCATAAAATGCTATGGTTGATAAAGGCAACATGATAGTTACAAAGCCGTTATTTCACCTTATAAAGTAAGCCGGACAATGGATAAACCCTTTCGGTAAAGAGCATTAAGGTTTTTCAAATGGAAATTAATATTAAAAAACAAATACAATTCTATGTTGCTTTTTGGGAAGGACCAGAAACTATTCTACGCTCACTTGCTTCAAAATCCACCTAAAATATCTCCCGGGATTTGCAGAATACAATCAAACCCGAAGACCTTTTAACAAGCACCTGAAACACAACCAAAAAACCTCCCATACCCCAACAATATTTAGTCAAAATTTTGTGTTATAGAATTTTACTAAAAATTGTATCTTGCGCCCTCTTTTTAATAGTATAATAAAATAATTATAGAAGTAATGGGTATAATGGGTTTTTTGCGGGAACGGATGGGAAAGATCCTCGCATTTTTTATTGGTTTCGCGTTGCTTGCCTTTATTGTTGGTGAAGTAGCCCGTTCGGGTGGGTCATTTTTCAGGGACGACCGTGATATGCTGGGCGAAGTAAATGGTGAAAAAGTTTCTTATGTTGATTTTCAGAAAAAGGCAGATCAAAATGCCCAACAGTTTAAGCAACAGTCGGGTCAGCAGGGCGCTTTAAGTCCTCAAATTATGGGCTACGTTCAGGAAACCACCTGGAACCAGGAAATCAGCCAGTTGATTCTGAAAAAAGAAGTGGATAAGGTTGGCATAGTAGTTGGTCAGGATGAAACCGATCAAATGGTACATGGCAATAACCCTAACCCACAAATTGTTCAGGCTTTTGGCGATCCTAAAACCGGTCAGTTGGACCGTGCCAAATACGACAACTTTTTGAGGAATCTTAATAATTCGAAAGCCGATGATCCGCTGCGCAAGCAATGGAGCGACTTTATCATTCAAATGATAGAGAACAAGGTGTCTGAAAAATATTCAGCATTAATAACCAATGGTCTGTATGTAAACTCGCTGGAGGCTAAAGATGATTACGATGCGAAAAATAAGCTGGTAAACTTTAAATATGTTTCACTGGACTATACATCGGTTCCTGATAATAAAATAACCGTTACTGATGCCGATTACCAGGATTATTATGGCGAACACAAAGCCGAATTTAAAAACGCACAGGAATTAAGAACTTTTGATTATGTAAGCTTTAACGCTGCACCATCAAAAGACGATACTGCAGCCATTAAAAAACAAGCCGATAAATTGGCGGTTGATTTTAAAGCCAGCACTAATGATTCGCTTTTTGTACAGATAAATGCTGAAACCAAAGCGCCGCTTGCGTACCAACACAAAGGCAAGCTTGATCCGAAAACGGATTCAGTTATGTTCAGTTCGGCAAACGGAACGGTTTACGGGCCGTACCTATCAAACGGAAGCTATAAAATCGCCAAATTGGTTGACGCTCACACTGAACCCGATTCGGTAAAAGCGCGTCATATATTGATTGATGCCAGCACTATCGGTATTGATAAAGCAAAAGCCAAGGCTGATTCGTTAAAGAAATTACTTCAAACCGGAAAATCATTTGCTGATTTAGCTAATATGAATTCTACCGATAAAGGTTCGGCAGCTAAAGGAGGCGATTTGGGTACATTTGGTCGTGGTGTAATGGTTGGCCCTTTTGAAGATGCTGTATTCAGTGGCAAAAAAGGTGACCTGAAAATTGTAGTTACACAGTTTGGGGTGCACTTAATTGAAATTGAAGATCAGAAAGGATCATCAAAAGTGGCTAAAGTTGCTATAGTTGATGTGCCGTTAAAAGCCAGCAGCGCTACTCAAACCATTGTATATAGCAAAGCACAAGCATTTTTAGGTAACTTAACGAAAGATAATTTCGACGACCTGGCTAAAAAAGACGGCCTGGTTAAAAAAACTGCCGCCGATGTAAATGGCGTAGCCAGTACCGTATTAGGTATTGAAAGCGCCCGCGAAATTGTTAGATGGGCGTATGCCGCCGAAGCTGGCGATTTTTCGGACAAGGTTTATATTTCAGGCGACCAATATGTTATAGCGCATTTGGTACAAATAAAACCTAAAGGTATTTTATCGCTCGACGTGGTTAAAAAGCAAATTGAACAAGCGGTGAAAAATAAGGTAAAAGCGAAGTTTTTGACTGATAAGTTTAATTTAGCATTAGCCGGTGCATCTACTTTAGATCAGGTAGCTCAAAAAGTTAATGGCAAAGTTACCCCAATACAAAACATGGTTTTTGCCAATCCAATTATTCCTGGCTCATCAGCCGAGTATAAGGTATTGGGAACTGTTTTTGGTTCGAAACCTAACAAAATTTCAAAAGCGGTTGAAGGACAACAAGCTGTTTATGTATTTGATGTAGATAGTTTTGTAAACCCTGCACCGTTAACCAATGCAGTTAGAGAGAAACAACAGTTAGGCCAGGCGCTTGAGCAACGTGCCGGTTCGCAGTTGTTTGATGCACTGAAAGATAAGGCGAATGTAAAAGATTACAGAGCTAAGTTTTTATAAGAATATTAAAAGTAATTTTGCATCCGGGTATAGCGTTAAAACTGTACCCGGATTTTTTATTTTTATAACTCATGGAAATACAGGAAAATATAATAAATAAAGTAGCGCAAAGCGGCCTGGTCACTTTGGACCCGGCCAGTTTTTATCCCAGCGGAGATCGTGTGGTATACGATATAAAAGACAACCTGTTCATGGAGCTTATTTTACGCGAAAAGGATTTCAGGGAGTTTGTTAAGGCGCATGATTGGGCTCAATATTCAGGTAAAAACGTAGCCATTACCTGCACAGCCGATGCCATTGTACCCGCCTGGGCCTATATGCTGATAGCTAACCGCCTGGCGCCTTATGCCGCTGAAGTAGTTTTTGGGGATGCAGATGTATTAGAAACTGTACTGTTTGTAAAAAGCATAGCCAAAATGGATACCGAGCAATACCGCGACCAGCGGATTGTAATTAAAGGTTGCGGGGATACCCCAGTGCCGGTTTCGGCTTATGTGGAACTAACCAAAAAACTTACCCCTGTAGTAAAAAGCCTGATGTTTGGCGAACCATGCTCTACCGTGCCTATTTATAAAAGTCCGAAGCCTGGGGTCTGAAGTTCTGAGTCGAAAGTTTTGAGTGAAAAAATTGTCAGTCTTAAAAAAGTAACGGAATTAGTAAAGTCTGTGATTCAAAATCAAAGAAATCTGCGATCAATAATCACCGTAGTCCCCGAAACAAAATTGACATCCGGCTAAAATATACGTCTATATATTGACGTTAAATTCCGTCTTGAGACTTCCCGCTCAAGACTAACCAGCACATTATGAAATATCTGCCGATAATAATTTGTTTTTTAACCATTACTGCTACCCCCGGTTTTAGCCAGGATACCTTTAAAATAGGCGACCCCGTTTTTAAGGCGGGCGAACAACTAAGTTACAGGCTAAAGTATGGCTTTTTTACTGCCGCCGAAGCTACTATACACGTAGAAAACAGCGATAAAAAATTTGAGGGCCGCACAGCGTTCCACATCGTTGCCGATAGTAAAACTGCCGGCGCATTTGATGTTTTTTATAAAGTGCGTAACCGCTACGAAAGCTACGTTGATGAAACCACGCTACAGCCTTATTTTTATACCGAGAACCGGCACGAGGCCAGTTACAAGCATAGTGATAATGTAACTTTTAATCACCATGACGACAAAATTACGGCCAATAAAGGCGTTTTCCCGTTTAAAGGTAAGGTGTTTGACTTTCTGTCGGCGTACTATTTTTCACGAAGTATTGATATTTCGAAGATAAAACTCGGGGAAACATTTGATTTAAATTATTTTTTGGAAGACGGCGTGCATACGCTGAGCATTACGTATGTGGGCAAGGAACAAATAAGCAGTGCTATTGGTACTTTTAACTGTTTGAAATTTAATCCTACTATTATCCCCGGCAGGGTATTCAGAAAAGATAGTAAGTTGTACCTTTGGATAACAGACGACAATAACCGCATACCGGTAAAAGCCCATGTTGAACTGGTTGTGGGTAGTGTTACAATGGATTTAACCGGAGCTAAGGAGTTGAAATATCCTTTAAATCCACTAAAAGAAAAATAATTATGATTGAGGTTGGGGCCGTGTTACTGCACGAGGATGTAATAAAAGAGAATTTTGTATGTAACTTAAATAAGTGCAAAGGCGCCTGCTGTCTGGAGGGCGACTCGGGCGCTCCGCTGGACGTTAACGAACTTGATATTCTGGATGAAATATACCCTAAGGTGAAACCTTTTATGACAGCCAAGGGGATTAAAACCATTGAAAAAACAGGTACTTATGTAAAAGACTTTGAAGGCGACTATACAACTCCATGTGTAGACGTAAATAAGGAATGCGCCTATGTAATATTTGAAAACGGCATCACCAAATGCGCGATTGAAAAAGCTTACGAACAAGGTGTCATTAACTGGAAAAAACCAATCTCGTGCCACCTGTACCCTATCCGTATTACCAAATACCCGGAATTTGATGTATTGAATTATGACAGGTGGAGTATTTGCAGCCCGGCCTGTGCTTTTGGCACCGAATTAAAAGTACGGGTTCATGAATTTTTAAAAGCTCCCCTAATTCGCAAATACGGCGAAGAGTGGTATACGGAACTGGAAGATTTTGTTGCCGGGATGTAGGCTTAGTTATTCCCCTGTAAAAGAGCAGCTATTAAAGTCGCAGTAGCCGCTCTTCAGGGGGTGGGGCGTATCGTTTATTGGCTAACCGGATTGCTTACCGTGCCGGTAAAAAGAATCAATCCGCTGCTTATTTCTCGTATGGCAAATATAAATGGATGGTCAATTACCGTTGGCGGCGGGTTTGCAGGGGCAGTTGCGGTAATCGCAACAACAGTAGCAGCAGCAGCGGTAGTGCCGCTTTCGTCCACGGCAACAAAGGCTTTATGTATTACTGCGCTTATGTGTAGTTTGGCTGTAGGATTAATGAGCGAAAAATCGGCATCGTCCGAAAAAGCAATGCCCATACCCAATGATCCTAACGCGCCGTTAAGGTTAGTGCCGTAGCTAAATTGAAATTTGGGTAATTTCAAATCACTTTTGTCGGTGGTTAATCCTGCCATCCAGGTTTTCCATTTGGATGAATCAATTTGCTGTGCAAGTTGATGTACCGACGTTCCGGCTGCAGGCATTAAAATAACCATGCTGTATTTATCGTTGGCGTAGGGCAGTTCAAAAACATGTACCGTATTATCGTCGTATCTTTTATAATCTACATCGCCATCCATAAAATCGGCCTGTATAGGGCTATTGTCTGTTACATAAAATGGCAACTTGCTGGTTTTCGAGGCATCAAACTTCTCTTTCCACCCGCTTTTAAAGTAAATGGCATTTACCAGGTACATTAAATCCAGAGATGAAATACTGTTGATAATAGTGGGTATTTTGCCATTGGTTTCCTTGTTTACCCAGTTATTGATAGTGAGCACCGACGACGGATTATTAAAATTAAGCGCCTGTACTTCTGCATGATAATAGTTGCTGTTGGTTTGCAAAAATTGTGGCAGCACATCAAAGCCTTGCCGGTACCAAATGGAGTTTGCAATATTTAAGGTAGTTGTAGGATCAAGCTTTGGCAGGTTGGTAATCATGTTATTGTAATAACTATTTTGCTGCGCCAGCGAAAACCCGGCAAAACTGGTTGCCTTTTGCATAGCCGTTAGGGTAGCGCCGTTACTGCCGTTACTGGTCATCCCCAGCGCAAAGCTTACACTTAGCGGCGATGCAAATAGATTTACATTGGCAGTAGTGTTAGCGCTATCTAAATTTTTAAATAGTTTTAAGGTAAACGCATTGTCCGCTGCAACCTCTTGTTGCTCAACCGGGGAAAGCACCAGGTCCTGTCCCTTACCGGGAGCAACACCAGCCTTATTGCAGGAAGCAAGGCCTATACTAAAAAGGAATAAAACAATCAGCGGAGTTTTGCGTGTTACCATAAACATGTGTAGATTAAAAATATTTTCACCTGGTTATTTAGCTTTACGCTGTCAATTATATAAGTGATACAGTGCAGGCAAAATAATATAATATAGGGTGCAAAATGCTATAACATTGAAAAAGCCGTCATTGCGATTGCAATGACGGCTTTTCATCCTGATTCGTGACGCTAATAATATTCGTGTTAATTTCTGGCCGGTTGCGGTTTCGGTAGCTCCTTGCGTGGTATCATTTCATCGCGTTGTGATGTGTTGTACACAAACGAGGCAACTATGGTGGCTGCTTGTTTCAAATCATCTTCACTTAGCTTATCGTAAGTATCCTGGTTGCTGTGGTGCGTACGTGCGCCATAGTCAAGAGCATCCTGTATAAACTGGAAGCCGGGTATACCTACCGCATCAAACGATACGTGATCGGTACTGCCGGTATTGCGGTTAGTAATGGTTGTAGCACCCAAATCTTTAAACGGAGCAAGCCATGCTTTAAATATTGGCGCGGTTGTAGAATCGCCCTGCATATAAATACCACGAATTTTACCGGAACCATTATCTAAGTTATAATAAGCCGAAACTTTTGCCTGCTCGGGTTTTAGTTCCATAGTTTTAGGGTCGCCAAAGTGATTAAGCACGTAGTTGCGCGAGCCAAACAGGCCTTGCTCTTCCGAACTCCAAAGCGCTATACGGATGGTACGGCGTGGTTTAAAGTTAACTGCTTTTAATATGCGCATCACTTCCATCATTACTGCACTGCCTGCGGCGTTATCAGTACCACCAGTAGCACCATGCCACGAATCAAGGTGACCACCTATTATTACCAGCTGGTCTTTCAGTTTTTTATCTGTACCGGGTATTTCGGCCACCACATCATATCCTTGTTCATCTTCAGTAAAAAACTGGGTTTTAATATCCGCTTCCATTTTTACAGGGATACCTGCTTTTACTAAACGCAAAATACGCTGATAATCTTCGCCGCTGGTTTCCAGCTCGGGCGAAACAGCTTTCGCGGTATCAGCATACGATGCGCCGTTGGTGGTAAAAACGGTGCCATCGCTGCCACGAGCCTGGCTCAATACCAGGCCAACGCCTTCCTGTTGCAAAAAGGCGTTAACTACGGTACGGAATGTACGCGCTTTCATAGCAGCCCTAAATGCAGGCGAATTGCGATCAAATGCACCGCGCTGACGTGCTTCCTGCGGTTTGGTCATTTCGTCCAGTTCGGCATCGGTATAGCGTACTCCATCGGCTTTATAAGTTCTTTCAACGCCGGGTTTAGCATCAAAAATTACAATTTTTCCTTTTAGGGTGCCTTTGTATTTGTCTAAATCGGTAATGGTATCCGCTTTTACTAAAACCACATCACCGGTTACCGGGCCGTTTGTGCCGGGAGTCCAGGCTTTTGGTATGGCTATAATTGCATGGTAGTAAGGCAGGGTAACGGCTGCGTAATTTTTTTGCACTTCCCAGCCTTTGCCAAAATGGCCCCAGGGCTCGCGGGCAGAGTTTACCAAACCCCATGATTTGAGTTGGTTTACGGCCCATTCCTGTGCATGTTTTAATTCGGGCGAGCCGGATAAACGCGGTCCGGAAGCATCCGTTAAATAAAAGGCGGTTTCCATCACTTTGGAATGATTTAAGCCTTCGTTACGAATTTTGCTCACCATCGCCGTATCGACGGTTTCCTGTGCGAACGTGAAGCCCGCAGTACCTGCAACCAGCAGGCACGAATAGAGTAATTTTAGTTTCATGTTAATAAATATGGATCAGTTATGAGCAAACTTATTTATTAAAAATGGCAAAACTTAACTTACACTTTAACAAAGCTGTTACATGTAATTAATATTTTGAGGTATATTTGATGTATGAGTTCGTATCGATTAGACAGGACCGCCTTTAAAATGCTGACAGCTGAAGAAGCTACAAAAAGCCATGCTGCTTACTATAAAACATTAACCTGGCAGGAACGGATGATGATTGCCAATTATTTAAACAGCATAGCCTATAATTATCCGGAAAACGAACCGCCGCGAATAGATAAGACCGTGTTTAGTAGGAGAGGCCGTAAATAATAAATTAATATCACAATACCATGCTTAAATCAGCAGTACCCATTTTAGCATCGCTTAACGAGGATGAAACCGTTAAGTTTTATACCGAAAAGCTAGGCTTTACCTTTCACTCCAGTTGGGAAGGCTATCTTATTTTAGGCCGCGACGAAATTTTCATACATCTGTGGCCCTGTGCCGATGCGAGCATTCCTAAAAACACCGGATGTTACATTAATGTAAATGAAGTGGATAAACTTTATGCCGAATTTGAACCGCTTGGCGTAATACACCCCGATGGCGCATTAAAAGAAATGCCATGGCACATGAAACAGTTCAGCATTTTGGATAACAACGGCAACATTATCCATTTTGGTGAAGAAATGGACGATGAGTGATAAGTCTTGGGTCAGTAGTCGTTAGTCATAAGTGAAGAATGAGAAAATCCAAGCTGCTATTTTATCTGTTATTAAGCTGCTCAATGGCTTATAAGAGCCGGGCTATTGCACAAGCTATAACTACGATGGTAATTTTCGATAAAGTACCTGCCGGTGTGTTGTCTTTTACAAAAAACTGGGCCTATCCCTGGATCGTGGTAAAGCTTGATAATGGAAAGTTTTCAAAAGTCGAAGAAGGAAATATCACAGCAGCTGACACAACGCATTTATATTTTACGGCTAACTGTCAAACAAATGTGCAGGGCGGTTATAAGTTGCGCTATTGTTATGCAACAAAAAAAGGAGCAGTGATTACGTTAAACTTTGCGGACGGGCAGCCTGGTTATGCCAGCGAGTTTGACGTAGACATCTTGAAGGATAAATTTAATTTCAAACCTATAGTTGTTTACCCGGAGTTTAAGCCCGACGAAAAAATAGTTTATACAGTAACCGGCAGCAAGCTAATGCTTTATCAACATGACTATACTGATTCAAACTTTATTAGCGGCTATATTGACGCGGAGTTTGTTGAGACCATAAACAATAAAGAAAGCCATAAATACTATTTCCGCGGATATTTTAAAACACCTTTAAAAAGCTAATTAATCAACAACTTATACCCCCGGCCATGCACGTTAATAATTTCCACATTGGGGTCATCCTTCAAGTACTTCCGTATTTTACTTAAAAAAACATCCATACTGCGGCCGTTAAAGTAATTGTCATCGTGCCAGATATTTAATAGTGCCTCTTCGCGGGTAAGTACTTCATTTTTGCGCAGGCAAAGCAAACGAAGCAACTCAGCCTCTTTGGTAGATAGCTTTTGTTGCGTATCGCCAATGGTGATTAGTTGCGAGGTGTATTCAAAAACATAACGGCCAATTTTAAAGTGGGTTTGTTTTTCCTCTTCACTTTTTTCGGAATTGCTGGCACGTTTTAATAAAGCATTTATACGCAGCAACAGCTCTTCAATACGGAAGGGCTTGGTAATATAATCGTCGCCGCCTAAATTAAAAGCCTGCGTCTTGTCTTCAATCATGCCTTTTGCGGTAGCAAAAATGATAGGGACGTGCGCATTAATTTTCCGGATGTCTTTTCCTAACGTAAATCCGTCCTTTTTGGGCATCATTACATCCAATATCAACAAGTCATAAGCGCTTTTGGTAAAGGCCCGCAAGCCCTCTTCACCATCCTTGCATAAAATAACATCGAACTTACCCTTTAATTGCAGGTAATCCTGTAAAAGCAAACCCAAATTAGGATCATCCTCAACGAGTAGTATTTTCTTCATGTTTTTTAGTCCGAAAGTCCGGAAAGTCCGAAAGTCCGAAAGATTTTTTTGTTAATAGTTATTCCTATTTATAGCAATTATTCCAATGCACCTTCGTTCCGACTTTTCCTTGCAGCGTCTTTCGGACTTCCGAACTTTTCTGGCTTTCCGGACTTCCCCTATGCCACCTGGAATTTCAATTCGAATTCCGAGCCTTTTTCTTTTTCCGACTTAACGCTTATCATCCCATTAAGGCGTTTCACTACCGTGTTTACATAACTCAAACCCAGCCCGAAGCCTTTAACATCGTGCAGGTTGCCGGTTGGTATACGGTAAAATTGTTCAAATATTTTTGTTTGCTGATCGCGGCTCATGCCTACGCCTTTATCTGCTACTTTAATAACAACCTGCCCGTTTTTGTTTTGTGTACTGATGGTAATATCCGGCGCGCCTATACTGTATTTAATGGCGTTATCAATCAGGTTGTATATCACGTTCGAAAAATGAAGTTCATCGGCACTGATAATAGGATTTTCGGCATCCAGTTGTAAGGAAGTAAGGGCATTGCACTTCTGTAGCTTCAGTGTCATGCTATCAACCACTACGGCTATCATTTCATTAACATCCAGCGGCTTTTTTTCCAGCTTGAAATCATTTTTATCAATGCGTGCAATATTTAATACCCTTTCAATGTGGCTACCTAAACGCTCATTCTCTTCATATATTATATTGGCAAGCCTGGCTACACGGCTTCTGTCCTGTGCAATTTCATCATCTTTTAATGCCTCGCTTGCAATCATGATGGTTGATACAGGAGTTTTAAACTCGTGAGTCATGTTATTAATGAAATCAGTTTTCATTTCGGCCACCTTTTTTTGCTTCAGGATAGAGAAAATGGTATACCCGAAGCAGAATACCAATACCATTAACAGGCCGCCGGTGGTAGCCATAGTGGCTGTCATCTTGTTTAATATCAAAGAGTTTTTTTGAGGAAACGCAATCCTGATCAGGCCCGGATCGTTAATTACATCCTTACTAAATATGAGTGTTTGATAGGGGTTTCCATCCGCAAACGAAGGATGAGCACCTGTGGCATCATTGGCTTTCGAAAAAATCACTGAATCGCTGTTGGCAGTGGTTACTTCGTAACTAAATGGCAGGTTAATTCCTTTATTCAGCATCTCAAAACGCAAAATTGTATCAATCCACAACGGATCGAGGCGCATTTTTAAAGGCTCTCCGTATTTGCCGTACTCTTCGGCCAGGGTTGAGATAACGGTTGACTTACTTTGAGTGGAATTTTGCAGCGAATCATTTTTAAGCAGGTTTTGTACATCCCTTAATTGCTTTTCTTTTTGTCTCCTGTTTTGTTCCTGTTGCCACTGGGCATTAATATGCGGTATAGAAATTACCTGTTTGCCAAATTGCGGATCGCTGTAGGTATAGCGCGTTGTATCGTACTTGTGCAGCTTTTGATGTTTTTTTACGGGCACCCTTACCAACACCGGGGTTATCCGCTCGTGCACACCGCCAAACTCATCGGTATACTCTTCTAAATGCAACTGGAGATCAACCGAGCCGGTTTGCATCATCTTTGCCATTTCATCATCCACTTTTTTGTGCAAAATCATCCGCCGCAGGCTATCGCGTAAAAGCGCTACTTTTCGCTCGCGGCCGGTTAGCTTTTTGTGCAGAACAATAGTGTGGATGGTATTGTCGGTAAATGCTTTATCGTGCAGGTGTTTATCGTCGGTATTCCACGCCAGGGGGCCAACAACGCCTCCACGGGCCTTTACGTTTAAGAAATTTAGCGCATCGTGTTTGCTTATTTTTGATGCCACCGTATTTAAGGCTTCGTTAACAGAGCGGTCGAAAAGTTCAGATTGCATTTGGTACGATTGCCGTAAAAAATACAATTGCATAGCCATTACGCCCAGCAGGGCAAAACCCATCAAGCCAATAATCAATGCTATACTTCTCTTCTTCATGGTAAAAAACAAAAATATTTTAAATAAATGTACATATTTTGCTTTTAACAATTTTTAACATAGCAGTTTACTAAATTCGACCTGCATGAGAATCAAGAGCCAAGAATCAAGACAAAAGAAAAAAACCTTGATTCGCCTTGCTGTGTAACTTTGATATGATGCAAGCAATAAAAAAATAATTGCATCGTAGTTTTTATTAATTCACGCTAAAAAATTACCCCATCATGAAACCATCTTTTTTAAAACCCGGCTTCGAATTCATTTTTTCACTGGCCTTAATTGTAATATTAGGTTTGCCGCCTGTATTGCTGGCACAAACCCAAAAAGATCTGGAAATAAAGATTGAAAATGGCGACACTACCGTAAACGGCAAGAATATAAAAGATCTTTCTTTAGCCGAACGCGGCAATGCATTAAAAGATATTAAACATTTGAGCGGCACTGTTGGCACGAACAGTAATGATAGCGGCAAGTTTCATCGCTATTTTTTTAAACGAAGAGATACTGCAGGGCATAGAGAGGAGTTTGTTGAGTTTAGAAAAAGAAGGCCCGGCAGCGCCGACCGCAGGCAAATGATAACCGGAACTGTAATAGTTACCGACAGCACGAGGAGCATTGTGGAAGATAGACAACCAAGACAACGCAGAATTGAGCAGAATTTTTCTTATCGCCGTGATGACGAATCGCCAAACGGGATAGTTATGCGCGATGGCGGCCCTGAGCGGCCATTCAGAGCGCCAGGCATGCGTTTTGAACGACGCAACACCCAAAATTTTAATTATGTAAGCACCGACAACCAGGGTTTCAGTACCCGTGTTAGTTTTCGGGTATCGGAACCCGAGCACGAAGATCTGCAAAAGATTACAGGTGTTGAAGGTGGCAAACTTGAAATAACTGATTTAAACCTGGTACCCGAATTTTCAACCGGAAAAACGTTGTTGCTATTCAATTTACCTTCAAAAGCGGTAGCCGACGTATTTTTAAAAGATGGTGAAGGCAAAGTGATTTGGAATGAAAAATGCAGCGGGGGCAATTTTAGTAAAGCCTTTGCACTGCCATTAAACGGCGTTTACTATCTGCATGTAAAGCAAGGCAGCAGTGTTGATGTGAAGAAGATTGTAAAGGAGGAATAGTTTTTTGCTGCGCGTCATTAGCTTCGCGTCATCGAGTCATTTTGCAAAGTTTGTATAATAAAAAAAGCCCTTTAAAAATAAATTTAAAGGGCTTTTTAATGATAGCATCTCACAATGCGTCAATGACGCGAAGCAAATGACCTTATGACGTGCAGTGAATGACTTAAAAAGGAAGATCATCATCCTCGGGCGATGCACTGATATCAGCCGGTGGGGCATATTCAGGTGTTGGGCTTGCGCCTGCCGGGGTTAATGTATTAATCTTCCAAAGTATCAACGAGTTGAAATAGCTTTTTTTGCCGGTTTTGTCGGTCCACGGCCTGCCACGCAGGTTAAAGGATACTTCAACATCGCTGCCTACCTTTACATTATCCAATAATGCACAGCGATCCTGCATCGCTTCGAACTTTATATATTCGGGATATTGCGGATTCTCGATGTATTCAAGTATCAATTCTCTCTTCTTTAACGACTCCGTTATTTGTGTTGTTGGCGACACTTCATGTACCTTACCCTTAATTTCCATAGTTTCAAAAAATTAAAAATGTAAAGTTAATAGATAAGAAATGAAAACGGGCGTATTTAATTCATAAATTCGCAAAATATCATGCAAGTTTTCCACAACCAAAGTAAAATAATCATCACCTGTAACAAAAGGCTATCCGGCTATCTTCAACAAGAGGTTGAAGATTTGGGCTTTAAGCCAACGCGCGTTTTTCAAACCGGCGTCGAGCTTTTGGGTACCGTTACAGATACTATTGCCTTAAATTTGAATTTGCGCTGCGCAAGTCAGATACTGTATTTAATAAAAAGCTTTACCGCTGCCGATCCGCAGCAGCTTTACGATAACCTTGTTGAAATTGAATGGGAAAAGCTCATTGATTTTACCGGCTATTTCTCGGTATCATCAAATGTAAATAACGAGCATATCCGTACACCGCTTTTTGCCAACGTAAAAGTAAAGGATGCTATAGTTGACAGGATAAAGGCCCAAAAAGGCATACGGCCGAACTCGGGTGCCGAAGTAAATAAAACCGCAGTACATTTATACTGGCAGGAAACCGAAGCCGATATATTTTTAGATACCTCGGGCGAAACGCTGGCCAAACACAGCTACCGCAAAATACCGGGCAAAGCGCCCATGCTGGAAGCACTGGCAACATCAACCATTATGGCTGCTAACTGGGACAGGAAAAGTACTTTTATAAACCCCATGTGCGGCTCGGGAACGCTCGCTATTGAAGCAGCCTTGTTGGCCACAGACAAATGCCCGGGCCTTTTCAGAATGAATTATGGCTTTATGCACATTATGGGCTATGATGAAACGGTGTTTTTTACAGAGCGACGAAAGTTAAAAGACAAGGCCCGCAAGGAAACCGGCTTTAGAATCATAGCCACTGATATATCGGCCGATGCAGTTGACATTGCCGAAAAAAATGCAAAGACTGCCGGCGTAGACCATTTGATAGATTTTAGCGTTTGCGATTTTGCCGAAACGCCAATACCGGAAGAACCCGGCATTATCATGTTTAATCCCGAGTATGGCGAGCGTTTGGGTGTGCATACAAAATTGGAGATAACTTACAAACGTATGGGCGATTTCATGAAAAAGGATTGCCGGGGTTATCGGGGTTACGTTTTTACAGGCAATCCCGATTTGGCAAAAGTGATTGGCCTTCGCGCTACCCGCAAAATTGAATTTTACAATGGCAAACTGGATTGCCGTTTATTGGAATATGAACTTTACGAAGGCAGCAAAAGGGAACCGAGGGAAGTTTAGTTTATTGAGTTGATTAAGTGAGTGGTTGATTAAGTTAAAGTAGTCTAAAACCAACCACTCAGCCAATCCAACTCAATCAACTCAATCCAACCTAATCTAAATAAATCAACATAAAAATGAAGAAACTTCTGTTCTCCGCTATAGTTACACTGATAGCTGTAAATTGTATGGGCCAGGCCAAGCTGGCATTTCCGTTTCAGGGCGGTAAAGATGTGATGAATCGTTTTTTTAAGGATAATTTAACGGTATCGCCCGATATTATTAATCGGCGTGCAACAGGGATGGTTCTTTTTAAATTTACGGCCGATGATAAAGGGAAGATAACCAAAATAATTGTTTACTATGCCGACGATGCTGTTTTGGTGCCGCCTGTGATTGCTGCTTTAAAAAAATCGAACCATAAATGGATTATTGCCGATGGTATTGCTTTTACTGATTTTATACTCCCGGTGTCCTATAGCTTTTACCAGCCCGACACCGATACCCTGGCTGTAAAAAGAGCAGTTTATGATTTTAACCAAAATCATAAGCCTATTTTTTCGACAGACCAAATACCGTTGGATATGGCCACGTTGTTGCCAACTGTGATGGTGAATTACAGCCTGGCACAGTAAAATAGAAAGAGCCGAATAGAACGAAAGGGTTTTATAAGAGGGCACGAAGAAAAAAAATTTAATCTTTGTGCCCTTTGTGTTTTTTTCTTTGTAACCTTTGTGGTTATTATCAAACATCCCAGGTACTTTACCTTCTTCGCAAAAAATGGAAAAAGGGACCGCTCAACATCATCGCAAAATTATCCATATTGATATGGATGCGTTTTATGCTTCTGTTGAACAGCGCGATTTTCCTGAATACCGCGGTAAACCCTTAGTTGTTGGCGGCCTGCCCGAAGGGCGTGGCGGCGTGGTTGCCACAGCCAGCTACGAGGCCCGTAAGTTTGGCATACGTTCTGCCATGTCTTCAAAACAGGCACTACAGCTTTGTCCTCACGCTTTGTTTGTACGACCGCGCTTTGCGGCCTATAAAGAAGTATCGCAAAAAATACGCGAAATATTTAGCCGATATACCGATTTAATTGAACCGCTTTCGCTGGATGAAGCTTATTTGGATGTTACAGCTGATAAATTGAATGTCGGCTCGGCTATTGATATTGCCAAACAAATAAAGCAGGCTATAAAAGATGAACTACAGCTTACCGCATCGGCAGGCGTTTCTATTAACAAGTTTGTCGCCAAAACGGCATCGGATATGAATAAGCCGGACGGCCTCACTTTTATTGGCCCTTCGGCCATTGAAGCCTTTATGGAAAAATTACCTGTTGAAAAGTTTTTTGGCGTAGGCAAGGTAACAGCCCAAAAGATGAAGAACATGGGCCTGCATATTGGCGCCGACCTTAAAAAGCTGACGGAAGAAGAATTAGTTAAACATTTTGGTAAAACTGGCCGGTTTTATTACCAGATAGTACGCGGCAACGATGCACGCGAAGTGCAACCCCATCGCGAAACAAAATCATTGGCCGCCGAAGACACTTTTGCCTACGATTTAACTACTATAGAAGAAATGGAGGCCGAACTGGATAAAATAGCAGTAACAGTTTGCAATAGGCTACAGCATTACCAGCTAAAGGGGCGCACCATCACCTTGAAAATAAAATATAGCGATTTTAAACAGATCACCCGCAATCAATCGTTTGGTACAGGGCTAAATGATTTGGAAACAATTAGTAAAACGGCTAAACAGCTATTAGCTGCAACGTTAACAGAAGAAAAGAAAATAAGGTTATTGGGTATTTCGCTATCGAATTTTGGAAAAATAGTTGTTAAACAAAAAACAGAACGGCCAACCGATCAGTTGACACTATTTCCTTTGTCTGAATCCTGATTTGTTTGATTTGAGGATTAGTGGAATTTAACAAATAGCATCAAGGCAATCTTAACTCCCAGAAATCATGGTTCAGACAAATTCAGTTCGAAACACTTCCCATCCATTTTAAAACGGAGGTATCTAATATGTTTCCGAAATTACTTAGCACAGTCTTGCTTTTCTCAGCTTTTACAAGGTCTTCTTTAAAAACAAAGTAATCAACCCCAAGCATTTTCAAAAAGCTGTCTGTCTTCTCATTCGAAGTACTTTTGTAGCAGCAAATTTTTAAGCTGTCATAAAACTTGTTGTTGGTAATTCGCCGCAATACTTTTTCAATATCCTCACCTACGTAATCGTAGTCAAAGATTACCAGATCGGGCCTCAACTCAAAAAGAGCGGGAAAAATAGCGCTCACGGATTCAATGTGCTTAACGGTCTTGTAGTCAGTTACTAACTGATCAGGGAAAACGTTAGGTGCAACTAATAGCACTTTCTTAAAGCGGTTACGGACCATGCTTAAATTAAATTAGGAGCCTAAATATAAAATGTAAATTTCATATTGTCAAGAGCATATTAATAAACTTATAAGAAAAATTTTCAGCATTTTTTCGTGAAATCAAGCTATTTCTAAGGGGCATTTCTTGCTTTTTGACCCCTAAAATTAACTTTAAATTAAAACTTTATAATGCAACGTTATAAATAAGAAAAAATTATACACTTTGTACGCTTTTGCTCTTTTTTTTGTTAACTTTTTTCCCCACTTTTTTCAATGTTAAAAATTTAAAATTCTTCGCGAAAAGATAAAATTTTTGAAAAAATTGTAACAACACGGTAAAAATTTTGAGAAATAAGAATGATTTATGCATGTCATTTTAACGAAGTAAAGACTATGGGCATTCGATGTTAATAATTTTATGAAAAATGATTTCGTAAATTTAACTTGAGTTCGGTATTTAGAGACGCTAATTGTGCGGCATCTTTCGGGCTTCCCGCAGTTTTCCCGCTTTTTGCTACATTTGGTAAAACCGATAAATTATGAGATTTAACAATACCCTGCTCTTATTTTTAACAACACTTGTTTTATTGGCGGGCTGCCGCAAAAAAAACATGGACAGCCCCATAACAGCTGCCACTATTAAAAGCCACATCGCCGTTTTGGCCGATGATTCGTTACAAGGCCGCAAACCTTTCACCACCGGCGAAACCAAAGCTACCGCATACATTGCAACGCAATTTAAAAAGCTGGGATTGGAGCCCGGCAATAATGGGAGCTACTTTCAGGATGTACCCATGGTTGAAATTACCAGCATCCCATCACAAACGATGGAGATAAACGGCGGAAAAACCAGGATCGATTTGCGTTCGCTTACTGATTTTGTGATGTCTACCCGCCGTGAGGTAGATACCGTGCAGTTAAAAAAATCGCCGTTGGTATTTGCCGGCTACGGCGTTGTAGCACCCGAATATAAATGGAATGATTATGCTGGCGTTGACGTAAAGGGAAAGACAGTAATTGTACTGGTTAATGACCCGGGTTTTAAATCGGGCGATAAGACGTTATTTAAAGGCGATACTATGACCTATTACGGCCGGTGGACCTACAAATACGAGGAGGCCGCCCGGCAGGGCGCTGCGGCCGTAATTATAGTGCACCAAACTGAACCTGCCAGTTATGGATGGAATGTGGTGAATAATAGCTTTACCGGCGCCAAACTTTACCTGCAACAGCCTGATAAGCACTTGTCCCGCTGCAAGGGCGAAGGCTGGATGACGGAAGAGGCAGCTAAAAAGTTATTGGCCGCGGCAGGCATAACTGGCGATATAAGGGCTTTGGCCCGCAAACGCGATTTCAAGGCCATACCGCTTAACTTTAACGTAACCTTAACCATTCAGAACAAACTAAAATATTCAACATCGCACAACGTGATAGCCGTACTAAAAGGCAGCGCCCGCCCCGATGAGTGTATATTATATACCGCCCACTGGGACCACCTGGGTACGGGCAAGGCCGATGCCAAAGGCGACAGCATTTATAATGGCGCTGTTGACAATGCCAGTGGCGTAGCGGCTGTTTTAGCTGAGGCCAAAGCGTTTTCGGAATTAAAAGAGAAACCGCAACGGTCCATTGTATTTTTAACGGTAACCGCCGAAGAACAGGGTTTATTGGGTTCGGAATATTATGCAACTCACCCGGTCTTCGCACTCAACAAAACTGTTGGCGACTTAAATATGGATGCCCTTGGTGATTTTGGTGAAACCAACGATTTTTCGATAACCGGCAAAGGCCAGAACGAACTGGAAGATTATGCGGAAAGCTGGGCCAAACAGGAGGGCAAAAAGACCACCGGCGATAAAAACCCCGGTGCAGGCGGCTATTACCGCTCGGACCATTTTAATTTTGCTAAAGTAGGTGTGCCGGCACTCGACATTAATAACGGCGCAGAAAGCACCGCACATGGTGAGGCATGGGGCAAAAAACAACAGGAGGACTATAACGACAATCATTATCATCAGCCATCAGACAATTACTCGCCTTCAATGAACTGCGAAGGAATGGCCGAAGTGGCTAACCTGCTTTTTAATGCCGGCTTGCAACTGGCTAACGAAAGCACCTTTCCGGGATGGAAAAATGGATCGGAGTTTAAGGCAATGCGAGATAAATCAATGGGGAAATAATTGGAACTTTCGATTTCGGATTTCAGACGCATCCCAAGCATAGAAAGCTAAAATCAGAAAGCAGGTATTTTACCTTTCGCTTTTCTGCTTTTAGCTTTCTCCTTTTTAAACTATATGATAGACTAAGGGAGTTTTTCAGTTAATATTATTTTACTCCCTTATTTTGAAATTAATTGGCGGCTCGTGCTATATTATAGCATTCATAAGCCAGGTGGCGGTTATAATCGTTAGCAATGCTTTTGTAGGAAATTAAATCAATTAATGTGCCTATGCCAAACAAACCACCGGTAAATAAATATACCAGGCCCCACATAACCTGCCCGGTCATAAACCTTTGCACGCCTGCCAGGCCTAAAAAACCAAGTAAGGTGGCCAGCAATATATCCGAAGGGTTTTTGCGACGGCTGTTGTAAACCAGCATAAATGTTTGTATTTGATTTTGCGACAGGCCTGCCGAAGCATGGTGAATAAAGCCATATTCCTCCATTGTCATGGAGTCGAATGTGTTGTATGAGTTTTGATAAGCGTTCATTGCAGTAATTATTAAGCAGATAACCTTTAAATCCTGCTATAAAATTAATCGCTATAAAAAAAACGACAACGAAAATTAGGTTAGTGGTTTAAATTACGCGGTGAAAGCAACTTTTTTAGCGGCGAAAACGCGGTGGCTATTGTATATGTATAGTAAAAGCCCGGCTGTAAAATGGGGGATATTCGGTGTTTAGTTCGGATATAAAATAAAAACCTATCCGCACATCGTAAACTCCGGAGCCAAAGTTGGCCGATAGTTTAATGGTATGCCGTAACCCGGTGGGCTGATACTGATTTTCAAGCACATCAATAATTTCCTTTGATTTACCGGTCGCTTTGGTCACCATAACGTACAACGGAGTTGTTCTATCCCAAATATTATCCTTTGTAAGGGCCAGGTTCAATTCAATAATATCGTTAGCTTCAAATGTACTTTTATTGATAAATACCGTTGCCTGATCGTTTATTGGGCGTAAAGCAGCTCCTTTTACTAACTGCGGCATAGGAAATCGCCTTTTGACAACTTTTAACAACGAAAATTCTTCATTGATGACGTGTAAAGGCGGTTGCGAGTCTTTTTTAATACTTTCATCCCGGCAAAAATAAAAATCGTCGTCCAGTGAGCTCGATTTAAATGGCGTTTGATAGTTATCAGTTTGCGCCCGTACTTCCTTATTTACCTTGTTAAATAACTGATCAATCGACTGATTTTTTTCATCAATATATTTTAAAATGGCGCCTGTATAAGCGCCATGTCGCCCGTTACCATCAGATGCTACTTTACCCGGCGCTGCTGCGTAGCCTATAAAGCTACCATTTGGTGGCGAATCGATAACAGAAAGACCTTGCTCAGACCCATAAGACCGTGTCCAGTGGAGCCGAAACGGGTTATTGCGGCAGGCATCCAACAAAATGATGCTGGTTTTAATTCCGCTATCATGTATCCGGGAGAGAACTTTGCCAAGGGGAAAGGTTTCGTACTGCAAGTCTCCGGGTGCAGTGGGATGGGCGTTTACCGGGAATAGATAATTCTCGCTGCTATATTCGGCGCCATGACCCGAAAAATAAAACAAACAAACAGTAGAGCGGGACATTTCCTGACCAAACAAATCAACGGCTGCAGACATTTCTTGCAGCGTTGGCTCCAGCAGCAATGTTACCCTGAATCCATTTTTTTTCAAATCGGCGGCAATATCGTTAGCGTCGTTCAACGTATTTTTTAACGGATCGGCAAATTTGTATTTGGAAACGCCGATAACCAGCGCCATTTTTTTTTCGGGATTATAGCTATTAGCTGAATTTTGAGAATAGCTATGAACAATCGTTATGAAACAAAACTGTAAAAGGATAAATAGCTTCTTCATTAGAAAATCCCGCCTTAGCGATAGAGGTTAATGAAACTAATTTACCGTTCTTTTTCCATAAACGGCATATAATAAGCCGTTAAATTTAAAACAATCATCAAGGCCGAAAAAAAATACAAGCCCATAAAAAAGGCTATCAGCAAATGAAAACTAATAACTGCCGACAACCAATAGCTGCGCGTTTTATTGAAATTGATAAAAGCGGGGTAGAACATTTCGATGCAAATGGTCATCCACCCGGCAATTAGGAACAATGGGGTTTTGTACAAAAAGTCAAGGTTGATGAATGATAGGACATTGTAGCCATGAATCATTTTCCAAATCGACTCGCCGTTGCGCCAGTTGTAGCCTAACATTTTTTCGAACCCCGAAAAGAAATAGGCAATGCAAATATGAACTCTTAAAAGCCATAGGTATTTATAGAAATTGCCGGTGTCAGTTTGTTTTTTAAACAGGTATTTATCAAGCGAATAATCAAATCCAACCGGAAAAAGGAAACAATAAAACAGGGCTATTGTGGTAAATTCGTCGAATCCATAAGTATAAAAATCCATTGAGTTAAGCAGTGTAAGCTGCAATACAAGGCTGAGCAAGGCTGTAAAGCGCGTAAACAAACCCGCTAACAGTAATAATAAGGCTAAGGGATACAGTATCCTGAAAGTCATTAAAACGCTATCGTAGCTTATGTTACAAAACCATTGCAGGTTACGATAAATACTATAAATGGACGGAAGAAGGGGATTTTTTAAGGCATTTGTGATATCGGGCGTAATAAAGGCATCTGCCGAGAAGATATTGGCAAAATCGAATTGCAGTGACAGGTAATTGATTAAGGTTAAAGCACTGATACTGCATCTAAAAAACACCAGCCATAAATTGTTACTGTTTTTAACATCACCGTTAAATATACTGGTGATCATTGCGGCTGCTTTACTAATTGTATCTCTTTTATTTTCCGCAAGTGATAGTTACGGTAGCCATGCCGGTAAGCCGCGAGCGTGGGAAATTCAAAAATATTATAACTCAGGTACGATGTATCTTTCATACACTGGTTTTGGTTGTAAATTTTTACTGCTATGCTTTTAAAAACAAGGTCGTAATACTTTTCTTTTATTGGTTTATCCGCAATCTCCGATTTATCCGCGGTATTAATCAAATAATCGGTTACACGGGTTGCCAATACCGAAAATCGCATCATCGACTCAAAATTCTCAAAGCTCGCACCAATTTTATTTCCATCGCAATCGCCTAAAATAATTCCGCCCGATTTAATATTGGGCGCAAAAAAGCCATAGCCGGCACTGGTGCCCGTAAATTTTCCATAATAAGAGGCCGGCCGGTTAAAAAACATGGCGCTGTTTATTTTATTAATCATGCGGCTACTCGGCTTATGATAAATATTATAAATTTTACCAGATGCCCGAAAGCCGCATATACAAACGATAAAACCAATATGAAAACAGGCCCAGTAATTAAATATGTGATTCTTTAGTTTCATTGTTTAAGATAAAATGAGGCAAGAGGCAGGAAGTCATGATACAAGAATCAAGATGAAATCAGTCATAAGGTCTTGCTTCCTGCATCTTGATTTCTTGCTTCAATATCTTGATTCTTGTATCTAAACTTCTTACCACTTTTTACCTAACGTTATAGTTTGATAAAACCCGCACAATATCACCCACTTCGGGTGTGGTAGTACAAGCACTAAAAATACACCGCTGCGCTATCTCTATATCGGCGCCATCCTCAATCAGCGTTTGCGTAAAAACGCCATTGCTTAACTTTTGATCGGCAACGGTATATCCGCTAAACTTCGATGTCTTTTCGGGGAAGTAATGGATAATAACCGTTGCTGTAAAAAACTTGATGCCATATTTTTTTGCAATTATTGATTTTAACTTCTGCCGATCCGCTATATGGAAGGAGGCGGTGGAGGTTGCCAGGTACAGATTTTTTCCGATTTTTTTAAGCGGGGTATACTGTGTATTTTTAAAAAACGAGAACGCTGGAATTATAATTACGCATAAACCTATTGTTAATGCTTTCTTCATATTTTCTTTTAAACTTTATTGGATATTATAGTTCGATAAAATCTGCAGCATATCGCCAATAGCTGGGTTGTTGCTGCAATCCGAAAAAATGCATGATTGTTTAACATCTTCGTCGCCATCTTCAATTATCGTTGTCGTGAAATCGGTATCGCTAATTTTTTCGTCGGCCATGGCCACCCCGTTTCCTTTGAGGCCTTTTTGAGGGGTGTAATGAACGGTTACGGTTTGACTGAACGACCGGATACCATATTGCTTTGCAATTATTGCCTTCAGCCTGGCCCTATCAGGTCCATTTAAAGCACTCGTGGTTTTAAGTTCATATAAATTTTTGCCCACTTTTTTTAAGGCTGATAGTTGCGCATTTTTAAAAAATGAAAATACCGCAAGAACTATTATGCCGGCTATCAGCCTTATTACTTTTTCCATCTGACGTGTTTTTTACTTTTAACCCCGATGGTGCGGGGCGGTTTTACGTCCGGCCCCATTAGCAACATCTTATTTATTATCAATCAAATTATCATTCAATTATTTAATTTGTTTTTAATGAATTAAGACCCC
>JABDBM010000006.1 GCA_013288685.1 Bacteroidota bacterium
GGCGACCAATTTGAAATAAAATTAGGCGATTCGGAGAAGCTGCCGTTTTCGGCCGACGAATTTGATGCTGTAACAGTTGCTTACGGTGTGAGAAATTTTGAAAACCTGGAATGGGGCCTTGCCGATATGCTGCGGGTGTTAAAACCAGGCGGCAAAGCAGTTGTGCTCGAGTTTTCGAAACCTAAGGTTTTCCCTGTAAAACAATTATATAAACTGTATTTTAACTATATTACACCCGGAATTGGTAAACTATTTTCGAAAGACGCAAGGGCGTACACCTATTTGCCCGAGTCGGTAGCCGCTTTTCCTGACGGCACTGCTTTTGTGGCGCTGATGGATAAAGTAGGTTTTAAACATACCAAATGCAGACCTTTGGCGTTTGGTATCTGTTCAATATACACGGGTAATAAATGAGTAAAACCAAGTATCTGTTAGTTGTTTTGTTTTTGTTTTGCAGTAATTTACTGCTGGCGCAAGCCCCTGCATGGGGTGGTGGCGCCGATCAAAACGATTACAGTTTCGGTTTCACCTTCTCGTACATACAAAGTAGCTTTAAAATAATTAAGAAACCCGACTGGCGTTCGCCTTATTTCGATCAGTTGAACAACAAATACGTAACCGATTCATTAAAAAGTATCAATTCAAATAGTTTGCCCGGTTTTGCTATTGGTTTTTTATACAGGTATAGCTTGTCGGACCATTTGGAAGTAAGAACAAACCCCACGCTGATTTTTGCCGACCGGTCAATAACCTACAGCTACGTAACGCCATCGACCGATCCGGTAACCAAACAGATCCAGGCAACATCGGCTGATATACCTTTGGAATTTAAATTAAAATCCGACCGTATTCAGGATTTTAGGATGTATTTGCTGGGTGGCGTAAAATATACGCTTGCCGTTGGCAAAGGACAAAGCGATTTAAATTCGGCTCTTAGCCAAAAACTGGTTAAAAATGTTGGCGGTTTCGGATCGTATGAAGCAGGTATTGGCTGCGACATTTATTTTGAATTTTTTAAACTTTCGCCCGAAATAAAGCTGTCTAATTCGTTTGGTAACGTGTTGATGCCCGAAAATCAGCCGTTTTCAAGTCCCATCAGCAAGCTATCCCTACACACCATTACTTTTAGCCTGCTGTTTGAGTAGCGCGGGAGAAGCAATAAATCGAGATAAAAGAAGCAAGAAATAAAGAGGCAGGATTCAAAAAAAAAGATTGACTCGATAGGTATCTTGCTCCCTGGTTCTAAAAGTCTTGTTTCTTTATTCTATTATTCAAACTAAAAAACATAATTTCGCTGCGATAGTTACCTATATCTATGGCTAAAATTGCATTAATAACAGGCGCCACATCCGGAATTGGAGAAGCCTGTGCCCATTTATTTGCCCGTGAGCATTATAACCTTGTCCTTACCGGCCGTCGACTTGATAGATTAGAGAAACTGGCAAAAAAGTTAAACACCAAATACAACGTTGAAATTGCTGTTTCAACTTTTGATGTACGCGACCGCGAACAGGTAGTCAGCAACCTGGAGGGGCTGCCTGCAAAGTGGAAAAAGGTGAACGTATTGATTAACAATGCCGGCCTGAGCCAGGGCCTTGATCCGATAAATAACGGTAGCTTTGACGATTGGGATACCATGATTGATACTAACGTTAAAGGTTTACTGTATGTAAGCAAGGTAGTATCAAACTGGATGATTGAGCATAAAACAGGGCATATCATCAACATAGGCTCAATAGCAGGTAAGGAAGTATATCCGAATGGTAACGTATATTGCGCATCAAAGTATGCTGTAGATGCTTTAAATAAAGGTATGCGAATTGATTTATTACCGCATGGTATAAGAGTTACTGCTGTACATCCCGGAGCGGTTGAAACCGAGTTTTCGGAAGTTAGGTTTAAAGGCGACAAAGAAAGGGCAAAAAAAGTGTATGACGGCTTTGAACCACTGGTAGCCGAAGATATAGCCGAAACAATATGGTTTGCCGTATCGCGCCCGGCGCATGTAAATATTAACGAACTGGTAGTAATGCCAACAGCACAGGCAACTGCCACGAATATATTGAGGAAGTAGTCCGAAAGTCGGGAAGTTCGAAAGACGGAAAGAACCCAGGCTGGCAGATACATTGAGAGGTAAAAATTATAGCATTAAAGAATAAACAATCTTCCGCACTTCCGCACTTTTCGGACTTTCGGACTAAACAGAAACAATCTTCCGGACTTTCGGACTTTTCCGACTTTCCGGACTTAATTCAATACCATGTCACTCATTAACCAAATAGATCAGGATATTAAACAGGCGATGCTGGCTAAACAGGCTGATCGCTTACGCGGCCTAAGGGCTGTTAAATCGGCATTGTTGTTGGCCCGCACCGAAAGGGGCGCTGCCGAAGAACTGACCCAGGAAGCTGAAATTAAAGTGTTACAAAAGCTGGTAAAACAACGTAAAGAATCGGCAGAGATATATAAAGCTCAAAAACCGGGACGACCTTTACCAGATAGAAATGGACGAAATGAAGGTTATTGAACCTTATTTGCCACAACAAATGACCCGTTTTGAAATTGAGGGCTATTTGCAGGAAGTGATAAGCCGCATCGGCGCTACATCGGTAAGTGATATGGGCAAAGTGATGGGCATAGCTAATAAAGAATTAGCGGGCCAGGCTGATGGCCGTACGATATCGGAGGTGGTGAAACAGTTGTTGGGGTAGGGAGTTGATTAAGTTGATTAAGTGAGCCGCTTATTGGGCAGGATTAAGCGATTAGTTGTCATCAACTAAACACAACTCAATCAACCTGATCCAACTAAATCAACTCAATCAACTAATTCTCCGCAAATAATTGTTGTAACTCAATTGCAATAAACTATTTTTATAGCCGAATATCCAATATTTTATACTAAATTGGTTTTCGGACTACTAAAGGAATTTAAACTATACAGATTTATATGGATTTCGTGCTTAAAGAGGACAACGGGTTTAGTTATATCGATGAGGGCGAAGGTGAGGTTTTGTTGTTATTACATGGCTTAATGGGGGCATTAAGCAACTGGGACAAGGTAATTGAAGATTTTAGAGGTAAATACAGGGTAATTATACCCATTTTGCCTATTTATGATTTGCCCTTGTTAACTACTGGCGTAAAAACCCTAACTAAATACGTACATAAGTTTGTAAAGTATAAGCAATTAAACAATATTACGTTATTGGGTAATTCACTTGGCGGACATGTTGCTTTAATTTATGTTTTGGCGCATCCAACTTTTGTGAAAGCTATGGTGTTAACGGGTAGTTCGGGGTTGTACGAAAATGCTTTTGGCGGTTCGTTCCCACGTCGCGGTAGTTACGATTTTATTAAAGAAAAGGTGGAATACACTTTTTACGACCCGGCGGTAGCAACCAAAGAACTGGTTGATGACGTATTCAGGATAATAAACGACAGGCATAGCGTTATCAGGATACTGGCGATGGCCAAATCAGCTATCCGCCATAATATGAAGGATGACTTGCACAAAATTGAGATTCCTGTGTCATTAATATGGGGAAAAGATGATAAAATTACACCGCCGGAGGTTGCTGTTGAATTTAATCAATTGCTGCCCGACTCGGAACTGCATTGGATAGATAAATGCGGCCATGCACCAATGATGGAGCAGCCCGAAGAGTTTAATAAGGTGTTGGCAGGATTTTTGGAGAAAATAAAAGCATAATATGATTGCAATTGAGCTGATTGCTGATATGATTCAACCGGTGCACACTTCTGATACAATTCAGAAAGTGCTCGACCGTATGATCGAATTTCGCGTCAGGCATTTGCCAATTGTAAACGAGGAACAGTTTTTAGGCCTGATATCTGAAGATGACCTTGCTACTGAACCCGACATGCAAACCCCGGTTGGCGCACTGGCACTTTCGCTCGTTAACCCTTATGTACTCGAAGATCAGCATATTTATGATGTTATCCGCGTATTTTATGAACGGCAGCTAACCGTGGTGCCTGTTTTGGATGCCCGTAGCAATTACCTGGGATTGATCACTATTAACGCCCTTACAGAATATTTCGCCCGTTTAACATCGGTTGAGCAGCCGGGCGGCATCATTGTGCTCGAGATCAATAATAAAAATAATTCGCTGGCGCACATGGCACAGATCGTAGAGTCGGATAATGCGCAGATTTTAAGCTCTTACGTATACACCCACCCCGATTCGACACGGATGGAAGTAACACTAAAAGTAAATAAGCAAGAGATTTCGAACATAATTGCCACCTTTTTAAGGTACGAATACGACATAAAAGCTACATTTAACCATACCGGAGATAACGATAATTCGCGCGACCGGTATGATTCGCTGATGAATTACTTGAATCTTTAAAGAAGTCATTGAGTCATTAGGTCATTAAGTCATTGGTTGTTTATTAAAGTGATTTGGCCGTAATACGGCAAATTTTTCGTTATGAATATCATCAATGACCTAATGACCTAATGACTCAATGACCCAATGACTTAATGAACTAATGAAGATAGCCATCTACGGCAGACCGTTCAATGATCAGGGGGTGCTGCCATATATTCAGCAGGTATTTGACACCCTTTTGGAGCATAAAGTGGAAATTTATGTACACCACCAGTTGCATACCTATTTGCAGGGTAATATTAATACCGAACCTTATAAAGTGCTGGGGCAGGGCGACAGGATAAAAGGTGTTATTGATATTTTTTTTACCCTTGGCGGCGACGGTACCTTGCTGGATATGGTTACGCTGATATGCGATACCGGCATCCCTATAATAGGTATCAATTTTGGACGCCTTGGCTTTTTAGCCAGCATCAATAAAAACGATATTCAATCAGCCATCCACGCAGTAATTAACCGCGAGTTTACTTTGGATAGCCGCGAACTCATTCGTATCGATTCCGATCTTGAAATATTTGGTGACGATAATTTTGCGCTGAACGATATTACTATTCACCGCCGCGATGATGCAGCCATGATTACCACCCACGTTTTTTTAAACAAAGAGTTTTTAAATTCGTATTGGGGCGATGGTATCATTATATCCACCTCAACGGGGTCAACAGCCTATTCATTAAGCTGTGGCGGACCGATTATTTTCCCAGAGTCAAACAGTTTAGTGCTTACGCCGGTTTCGCCGCATAACTTAAATGTTAGGCCCATTGTATTGCCGGATAGCTGCACGCTGGCTTTTGATGTAGAATGCCGCAGCGCCAATTACCTGGTTTCGTGCGACTCGAGGACTGCTGTTATTGAAAAAACCATGCGATTCACAGTTAAAAAAGCCGGATTCAAACTAAATCTTATCCGGTTGAATAATGAAAGTTACTTATCAACGTTAAGAAACAAATTATTATGGGGGCTTGATGTCCGTAATTACTAAATTTACCTGATGCTGAGATTTATAGCCTGCATACTTTTTGTTTTTATTTCCTTTAATTTAAAGGCGCAAACCTGGGAGCTGGGTGGGGCGGTCGGCGGTGCCGGGTATATAGGCGATTTGAACCAGTTAAATCCCGCTAAGGTTAGTGGTATAGCCGTTAGCGCCTTTGTAAAACGAAATTTTGATGGATACCTTTCGGCCAAATTAAATTACGCTTTCGGTATCATCAGCGCTGCCGACAGTAATTCAAGCAGCGCTCAGCTGCGCGCCCGTAATTTAAGTTTTACCACTACTTTATTTGAAGTGAGCGTAATAGGCGAATTCAATTTCATGAAATATATCCCTGATGTAAGTAAAAGTATATTTACACCTTATATATATTTAGGCGTTGGCGCGCTTAATTACTACCCCAGTACTGTTTACAACGGGCAAAAATATGGAGTAAGAGGTTATGAAACCGAAGGTGAAAGTAAACCCTATCCGGTTACGGCGTTAACTATCCCTTATGGTGTGGGGGTTAAATATAATGTTTTAGGCAAATGGACAATAGCTGCCGATATAGGCTACCGCTACACCAATACCGATTATTTGGATGATGTAAGCGGTAATTATCCCAATAAGAATGCAAACTCGCCAATTTCAGCCGCTCTGTCCGACAGATCAGGCGAAAAGACGGGAGTTTATATTGGCGCACCCGGTTCGCAACGCGGTGATGGAAATCCGCACGACACCTACTTTTTTGCGCAGGTAAGCCTCTCGTTTACTTTTGTTACGCAGAAATGCTATTTTGAGCGGTAGGTGAGGAAGAGATTAGACGTTGAAGATCAGTGATTAGCGTTTACTTTCCCTGCTAACCTCTAATCTCCACCTCTAACCTCCAATCACTTAACAATCACCTTAAACTCCGTCCTTCTGTTTTGTTCATGCTGTGCTTCGGTGCATTTTACGCCTGGCTTGCAGCCGTTAACCAATTTGGTGGCTCCAAACCCTTTTGGGATAAGCCTGGTTTTGCTGATGCCTTGCTTTTGAAGATAGGCAACCACCGCCTGCGCTCTTGCCTGGCTCAATAATAAATTTCTTTTAGCGGTTCCCCGGCTGTCGGTATGCGAATCTATTTCAATTTTTAAACCCGGATTATCAATTAAAAACTTTGCCAGTTTTTCTAAATCGGATGATGCGCTGTTGCGGATTTTTGAGCTGCCTAAATCGTAATAAATGTTGGATAGTTTAATGGTTTTATCAGGCAGCGCCTCTTCAATACCTAATTGTAATTTTACATACAGCGTTGTGCTGCGGTTTAGTCCTTTGGTAGTTACCTTTTCAATATTCGAAATAAAGCCACCCTTTTTGCCGGATATGGTAAAATCGCTGTTAGGTTCCAATTGGAAATTGAATGAGCCATCACCAGGCTGGTTATAGGTGTCAATACTGCTGCTTTGGGTTAGGTTAATCAAACTCACCGTTACCTTTATTTCTGGCTGGTTGGTAGTTTTATTGATGACGACGCCGGCCAGGGTGAATCGGGGGTCGTTATGTGTAATATTAATGTTGATTGCCTTATCGGCTGTATCAAAACTGTTTTTTGCGATGGATTGGCTTGTAGTAGCAATGCCGTGCAATGTGCCGCTTATAATATAATCAGCAGCTTTTATGTCACTAAAAACTACATGCCCATTGGTATCCGTTTTTGCAGTTAATTTACCATTCGGACCATTCAATGATACCTCGACGGATGGTAGAGGTAGTCCGGTTAACTCGTCTGTTACTGATATGATGATATTTTTAACCGGTATTTTTGCGATTACCGGCGTATCTGCCTTTATCACCGTAACCGGGATCACTGGCGGCGGTACCGGCTTTGGTTTCTTTTTGCCAAAACTGGCGCCAATGCCAATGCTGTATTCTAAGTGATGTGCTAAATCCGAGGTTAGCTCCCGCTTATACAGCATATCAGTAAACACAAAGGCATCATGAAAGATATTAAATTGCAAACCCACTCCCATAGGGATATAAAAGCCTGTTTGGCTTTTGTAAAGCGAAAACCCGGCGCCGGTTGAAAGGTAAGGGACAACAGTGTACTGATCGCTTAGCAGTTTAATATTGACCCCGGCATTAACATCCAGCAAAAATTTATTACTGCCGTTATAGAGTCCGTTTTTGTAGAGATAATCGGTAGAGCTACCATCCATCGAGGCTATAAAATCAATATGTTTGGTAATACCTTTCAAGTAATTGGCGCCGAAGCCCATCTGCATATCGCCGATATTGGTCCAAAGATTGTTGCGCAACACACTGCCTAACCCCATGGTGTGAATTTGCCGCGCAGTTTTAAAATCATCATAAAACACATGGAAAACCAGGGTTGATGGTTTTACATCCGGGTTGACCTGGGCCAATAGCCGCAAAAATGGGCAAACCAGTAAAAATATGCAGATAATGCGTTTCATCGTTTTTCTACTATGTATTTATCAATCAATAATGTATTGAAAGCATGTACGTTATGGTAGCCGCCTTCTACCTGCAAGCTTTAATGCCCCAGCGGGGTTACCTCTTTATAGAAAATCAGCTAACAAGGTTACAGCTCCGTAGGTGCCGCCCTCATCTTTCAAGGCTAATTGGCAATGCTGCACAAGGGTAGCCCCATACGGGGCACAAAAATGCTTCGTTTTTATTTCTACAAATAGGTAGCCCCGCTGGGGCATCGAAAATTTGTTCATCTTTTTTAACTTAATCTTTCTTTTTTACGGCATTATTTATCGTTCCCATTTGGTTCACAATATTGAATATGGCCGGTTCACTTCTTCCCTGCACATTCATATCATTGGTGGGTATGGGTTGTCCGTCAATATCAAGCGTCTGCACCGTCCATATAAACTGCTTGTTGGCGGTTGAATCAAGCATGGGCAGGTTGGTGCGCCAAATATATTGTGTGCTGCCCTGCGGCGCCTGTTCATCAAGCAGCGGACGGTTACCCCGAAAGGCCTGCATAGGTTGCTGACCGGGCATAATTTCGAATACCTGCACCCGGTAAACAGGTCGTTCCTGCGTGCTGGGTACCAGGCTTGTCCATCGGAAGGTGATTACGCTTTGCGCGACGTGGGCATCCAGTTCGGCTCCGTTGGCCGGCTGCATTAAAACCGGCAACTGATAGGCCGTCATAAAAAACGGACGGGTTTGTTTTGCCCTCACCACATCGCCGGTGTTGTTAGTCAGCTCGACCATTAATTGATACTGTCCCGATGCCAGGCGGCCGCTCCTTTGCATTTGGTTTTTTATACTACCGGATAGGTTTAAATTTTGTAATTGCAAGGCATCGGCCATCGTAAACTGATTTACGCCCGGGCGTAACACATAAGGCCGTGCTGCATTGATGTTCGACAGACCTATCACATTCCCGCTTTCGTTTAATAGCGTTGTCCGTATTTTAATATTGGGGTCGCCGCCTGCGGCGCCGGTGGTATAAGTAATAATCATTATACCATTAACAGGATTTCCCCATTCGGACAACCAGGGTTGCGGCCTGCTGTTTAAAGCCAGGTTAAGGTTTATCTGCGCCTGGGCAGCAGTGGCTGCAATGAGTAGCAGGGTGATTATTAAATAGTATCTTTTCATCGTTGATTCTTCTATATCATTAAGTTCTTTTTACTGAAACGTCAACTGCAGTTTCTTTCGGACTTCCGGTCCCGACACCTATCGGGATTACTGACTTTCGGACTATTCTAAAACCTATATTGTAAACCTGTACGCATTGTACTCTCAAAATATTGCGGGTTACCTATGTAAACCGGGAATAATGAACTACCCGGCAAATCGCTGCCATAGTGGTACAAGTTCCCCGTAAGGGCAAATTGCCAGCTTAGCTTTTGGTAAATCTTCCAATCGAAACTCAATGTTCCCAATAAATTTTTATCTGCCGTAAATGGAGAAGTAGTGCTCAGGTTGTATTGCAGCTGCCCTTTCAGGCTAAACTTTTTACTGGCCTTCCAGCTTACGCCAGCGGTTGCATTTAGCAGGTTGAGCGTGGTAAGGGTGGTGATATCCTTAAACCACATCACGCTTAAATCGGGGCTCCATTTGCTGGTAAACCAGGTGGGTACATACATTAGCAACGCCGTTTGGGTATTGTTACTGGTGGTGCCGCTGGTGGTAGTTTCGTTGTATTTGCTCCAGGTATAAGTGCCGCTAATCAGCTGGCTCATTTTGGTGTTGCTCCAGGTATAAACCGGATTTATGCTCAGCTCGTTGCTTACGCTTTTATAGCCCAGAATGCCCGGTGAATTAAAACCGAAATTGTTAAAATTCATATTCAGGCTAAACCGTTCGGTAAATTGCGTAAATGCGTTTATATTGGCGATAAGCTGACTGGTAGTATTCGGCCCGGCTGTATGACTCAAATTGCCGTAGCGTTCGCCAATGCTGGCCACTACGTTAATCTTCTTTTTCCATGCGTTAAAACGGGTATTGCCGAGGTATTCAATGCGGTCGTTGTTCATAAACGGATAGCCTGCGGTATAATAACCCGCGCCATGATAGTTCATTTTAGCGCCGAGTTCCCAGTCTTTGCCTTTTTTATCAATGCCCAGCATTACCGCGTTATCCTTATCGGTTGAGGTATGCGAGGTGAGGAACGGTTTTAAATCTTCCACCGGTGAAACGGATAGCGGAGTAGTTAAATCCCTTGTGTGGAAGCTTTGCCCTAACTCGATATGATAGTTCCAGCCAGTGCTTGTAGTGGCGGTGGCTAAAAAGCTTATTACCATGTTTTCCTGTGGCAAAATAGGAGGGAGGGGGGGCGAACTAACCGAATTTTGCACATCGCCCGAGTGTACAAAGTTAAAACCTACAAAATATTTACCCTCTTTTTCCATACCCAACTGGCCCATCCATTGGTTACGCTGGTAGGCCCCAACAATGCCGGGATTTGGCAACACCGGTGCTACATAATTAACAGGACTTTGCGAGGTACCATTAAAAAACTTGATGCGAAACTTACCCGGCGACAAATTAACCCCATAGCCAAAAATGCCCAAATCGCCTGTGCTCAAATCACTGTATTTAAGATATTGAGTGCCCAGCAGTATTTCGGTAGTGCCAATTTTTGGCCGGATACCAAAACTGTTGGCCGGGTTGGTTAAAAACTGCCAAAAACTTTGTTTGCCGATATTGCCCAGGCCTCCTAAAGACGGCGTGGTGAAATTTGCAGGCGGACTTGTAAAATTGAAATTAAAAGGAATGCTCCATCCGCCAACGCTGATAATAGGGTCAAACGTATAGCGGAAAAGGTTCCATGGTTTACGAGCCGGATAAAAATTAGGTATTGAGGTTTCGGGCATTTTATCCAAACCATAATACTCATAAGATACACCCACGTCGCCGCTCACGGTAACTTTTGGGCTTTGCTGCGCCAGCAATGGCGTTACAAAGCCAAACAATAAAAACAAAAGGCTAACCGGTTTTTTCATTGCTGTTGTTTTGAAATGGGTATCTGCATACTAAAAACATTGTTCTTTTTGTTGCTCTCTTTGTACCAATGATGAGGGTCAATTTCAATTTCGAGTGTATATATGCCCTTTTTCAAGCCTTTCGGTAAATTCATATATTGGCCCTCATACATCATTCCGTAGGTGTCGTATCCGCCGACGCTTATACCCTGCTGATCGAAATTGCAGGTTGGATAATTACCCAAACCGTAGTTGGGCATCGTTTCACCATATTGTTTTCCGTTAATATAACTTAGCTTATCGCTGTTATAAAAAATGCCGGTGGTAAACAGGCAGTAACTTACTTTGCGGCCCCGCGCAACAATTACCCTTTTACCATTTACTTTTTTTACCAGCCTGAATTCCACCCAATCATCCACATGGTAATGGTTATGCCCCTGTTTATTTTCAAAATACATGGTACCTGCATCATATTCCTTAAAGGTTAACGAGTCGTTTTGCTTTGAATAAACCCGTTGTTTTACCCTTAGCCTGCTCATGTTACCATCAGGGCATTGCTGCGGACTGTCAACCCGTTGCCCGCCGCAAATCCATTCCTTTGTGCCTTTTATTTCCAGCGGACCATATCCAATATTGGCTATAGTGGCTGCCAGGCGTAGCTGCCCCGGATAAATCGGATCATTCCATGCATATTCATGGATTTGATTCCGGGTAAACGCCGGCACAATAACCATATCCGGCAGCAACTCACCCGATTTATTTTCGTTGGCACACTTACACAGTGCAATATGTGCCAAATCGCAGCGGGTAGTAATAATGGCATGGGCTGGTTTGTTGCCAAATGTTAAACTGATGCTGTCCAGCGCCCCCGTAACATCAGCCTTTAAATCTTCAATGTATAATTTCCAGGTACCATTGGGATTTTGACCGCTGTTTAAAAACTCCATCTGTCCATCCGGCCGGTAATTGCCGGTAAATGGCGCTTTTGCATTGCTTATTAAACCATCTTTCCCAAATTGCGAAAAACTGGTGCTGATATAATTTCGCCCGGTATCTTTTCCGTTGCGGTTGGTTAGCCATATACTGGCGCCTGCCGGGTTTTCAAGCGTTATTTTCAAATCACTCACCCTGTCGTGATGAATATTAAGCATCACCATTTCCAACCCAAAGGCGCTATCTGCAACTGTGGGTAGCCCGCTCACTTCGATATTAAATTGTTGCCGGTAGTAATAGCCATAATAATCATAGAGCGGGCCACCTTTTGCTGTAAAGGTTTGGGCTCGGATACTCATGGCAGATAACATTAGCAACAGAAAGTATTTCAGCATACATCAAAACCAATCAATGAAATACTTCGAATTTTTTCGATTCGGTTTTTTGATTCGAATCATCTTTGCCGCCGCCGCCTGTTGGCACCAATTTGATACTTCCGCATACCATTTGCACGCATTCCCGGCATTGGGTATCCTTAAATGTAAACTTGAGGCATACATAAGCACTCACCTGGCAGCAGCTCAATTCGGTAACTGCAGGCAACGAAAGCTTAATGTTAAGCCCAGCTGAATTTGGCGCAAGTGGCGTACCGGTGCTGTAAACGGCTTCCCTGTAATCGGCCGGGAGGCTGCCGGTAGCCGGGGCGCCCGCTCCGGTTAGCGCCATGACTGTACCATTTAAGGTTGCACTCAAAATGTTGCCCCAGGTTACCGGCCTGTTGTTACAGTTTAGGCAATTTGGCGAATTGGCAACCAGTTTAAAATCTTCCACACTTACCCGTACCTCGCTCATGGCCACGTTGTAATTTAGGGTATAATTAAAATTTGCGGTTGAATAAACGTTTGGATTTGGTATATTGATTACCGCGCTGATGCTGGAACTTTTTAGGGCGACATCGATAGTTGCTTTGCAGCAGCTTGGTGGTTCGCAAATAATAGTAACAGGGATGGTTTGCGAATCGCAAAACTTATCGCCACCGCCGCATTTTACCTTAATGGTAAGTGTATAGGTACCACATGACAGATTGTTAAATTTCGACAAATCAATTTGTTGGGTAGTATCCTGGCCAAGCACCGCATTGGTGGCATTTACCATAGTCCACGCATAGCTGGGCGAGCAATTTTTTCCACCGCATTTATAGTTTGCATTAATAAGGCCCGAAACATTACCCTGCACAAATTGAATTGGATAATCCTGTAATACATGGTATTCAGTAGCCGTGCCATTAGTGGGTATTATTAATGATTTATTTTGCGATGTTCCCGGATTTATGGGCGGGGGAAATGGATGCATAATAACAGGCACGCCTGGAATCGGGTTGCCGTTCAACGTTGGGTTTGATTGCCAGCTGCCGCACGTACAACCACTGCAATCAACAGCGGCTTTTACCACCTCAACATCTCCCAAATATGTTTTGTCGTAATGCCCTGCTGCAATATCTTCATCCTCATCAACTAAAATGGAGGTTGCTTCAGTGCCGCCATTGCTGCTCATTCCCTGTATGCCATAAACCAGTTGTGATGGGCTGGTTAGCACGTTATAATCCGAAGTAAACCATACGGTGGTATCGCACGCTACATTATTTGAGCCTTTTTGCAGTATGTTGTTAGAATAACAAACGCCACCTACGCAGTTTTTATAGTTAGTGGCTGCGCTTCCTGCCGGGAAATTGTGTCCCGAATAACTCCAGGTGTCGGTTCCGGTGGGATCAGCCAGTTCAATTACGTTTGAGTTGTGTGGGTTAATAACAGCAAAAAGGTTACTGCTGCTACCCGTTTGGTTGCCCGCCCAGGTTTGCTGCCCTATCAGCATCCTGCTTCCATCGGCAGTAAAATCCATATCCGCTATTACAGGTACATCATGCGTATAGGATGCCCAGGTTGTTGGCGATAAAGTTAAAGTTGGCGTAGTTATAGTTTGTATAGTACCTGTAAAATCTCCTGTTGAGCTTAAATCAATATAGCATATTTTATTGGTGCCGTAAGGATAAGCCTGTTCAATCTCGGCGAAATATAACCGGTACGCGCCGCCTGACATTTTACGCAAAGCTAAACCGTACGGAAAATGGTTGCCGGCTGCATTGATCATAACCGAGCTGGCAATGACCCATGGCGAAGGCGCGCCGAGGGTACCGGTTAGCCTGTAAATTCTGCCGTTCTGAAAGTCGGACACGTAAATATAATCCTTACCGCCAATTTTGCAATATTTCAAATTGCCTAACGACCGGGCTGCATCGCCAAAATCATAAACCAACGATTTAGCGCCTGATGTCCCCGAAAGGCAGTAAACTTTACGGGCATAAGAAACGCCGGCGTTGTATATTTGTGTAGAGGATACATAAATGTTCGGATTAGGCTGCCTATCGAGCGTTATACCGAATATAGTGCCTAAATCAGTTTGTGTCCATTGTCCGGCAGAATAGTTACCCGGTTTTAATCCTGCAGGAGTCATTCCACTTGTATTCCAGCTGTGGCCCCAGGGGGCGCTCGTTGTATTGCTTGTTTTTATAACCCTCAAAACAATGCCCGAGTTAGCGCCCGTCCAGTAATTTACTGCCGGGCTGTGGGTTACTACCGCATCGCCCTGCACCAAAGGCAGCTGCGCTTTTGCACTGTTTGCCAGCAACATCACCATGGTAAATATTAAACCTATATTATAAAATAGCTTTTTCATTGTAAGTATTTTTTGGTGAGTTGATTTAATTGTTGGTGTGTTTTCTTTGAATTGAGTAGCATTTTACAAAGCTGCAGGTGCGGCAGTCAGCATCGGTAAAACTGTACCGGATGCAAAAATCAATTTCATCGTCGCAACACGCTAAAGGGCTTATTGGCGGCGCCGTAAAGGAGATGCTGATAGCCGAACCTGATAGATTGGTAGTTGCCCCCGAAGCCAGGAACCAGTTTAGTGTATGATGCGTTGTGTTAACACCTGCAAGTGGAAAGACTCCATTACCCCAACTGCCAAATGTGCCGCCGGTGAAATTGCCGAAGGTCTGCGAATCCTTATTACAGCCAAAACAAGCCTCGGCTCCGTTATGTATAAAACTTACCAACTCGGCTTTAAACGATTTGATGACGATATTAGGAGCGCTTATAGTAGCGTTTACTGTGACAGTGTATGGCGCGCTTGATGAGTAAGTTACTTCTTGCTTTTCGAATCCCCAATCCTTGTATTGGTCGCAAAAGGTACAGGTGCAGCAGGGCATAGTTACCGAATCGGCGCAAGGCGTGGCCGAATTTAAACCCGTGCTGCTACATGTGCTGTTAATGGTATAACCCACGAAAAGTTTTTTGTTACATAGGTTGTCGGTTACAATAAAACTGAAATTGTAATTATTGCCAGACGCAGCTAAAGCCGTTGGTAACGTAATATTTGTGCCCACATCAGCCCCTGCATAATTGTTTTGTTTTAATGATGTTAGTTTTATCTGGGTAATGCTAATACCTGGTTTTGGATTTATAGCTACGTGGCCGCTAACATGTACCAGCCCATCATCGCCACAGGCAACCTTATCAAACACTAATTGATAATCGGGACTGCATGGCGAGGCGAAGTCAAATTTGTTAGTGTTGCTGGTGCCGTTATTGCCGCCAACCGGTTTTCCATCGCGCCCAAGCGCCTGCACATTCCACACAAAACTGCAAAGGTACGGTGGCTGGCAGGGGCCGTTTATTAAATTAGGCACAACCGCCTGTGTTAAATTGTCTACATCTTTGGTAAGGATAGGCTGGTTCGCTTTTATGGCCTGCGGGCCTGTTTGGCCTTCCGTCAATTGCCATACCCTTAGCCTGTAAGTTACCGGCTCCTGCGGTTTGGGGATAACGGGTGTCCATCTGAAGGTGGTGGGCTTTTTGATATCTGTTTCGCTAAATACGGTTCCATCGGCGGGGAGAATAAGCTGCGGCGGCTGCATTGCTTGCTGATCGTTACCTCTTATGGTAAACGGTTTTATTTTTTCATCGCTTAAGGCAACGGTTTTACCAACGCCGTATCCAAAAAACTGTACGCTAAGTTCATAATCGCCCGGTGCCAGCGTACAATCTTTTCCTAAAAATGATGCAGCACTACCTCCGCTCCAAACTTTTGTTAAGGTGCTAAAGCCCGCTTCGGGAGCGGTGCTACTTGTATAAGCACCGCAAACTGTTTTGCCGTTTTGCTTAATGATAACCAGTATTTTGCTTTCTTCCACATGCGGGTTTACGCGCCCGTTAACTCCTTGCGAAGTTGCGGAGATCACGAACACCGAAGTTCCGGTTCCCCAATTCGCGGTATTGGCATCGGGGTTTGTCGGCAGCGTTATGTTAATGGCCGTGATGGGATTGGTTTGTGCAAATACCTGCACCGAAAGCATGACTAATACAATTGACAGGAACTTCTTCATAGCATTGGTTTTATTCCGTCCCGGTGGTATGGGAATGAATTGTGAATAATTTATCTAAGGCAGGGTTAAAGTACCTGCAATTAACCAGCCGGGCAAGCGTGCCTGTGTAAGGGATGGTTATAACTGATTGATTGACAAGTGTGAGTGAGTGAGCGGTAAAGGTGGGCAGTGGCGGTTCATTGTTGCAAACTGCAATCTGCCAACTGCAACTACTGCTTAGCCTGCAGCCAGGATGGGAATAACTCCTGTGGGATAAAAAGGGTAATTTTATTGCCCGGATTTTTTTCGCTGACAAAAGCCGGAAACATAGCTATAGTTATGGCATGTTCGCCAAAGCTGCTCAATGCAGCAATACGTTTTTTTATCAGCTCCATGCCATGGCTTTTGTGTCCGTTGGGTTCCTTTAAAGCAAGGCTGCTGGCAATGCCGATGCCATTATCCGTTATGATAATCAACAGATTTTTATCAAGTTCTTTTAACTCAATGCTCACTTTTCCATCAATTAACGATGGCATAATGCCGTGAAGCAGGGCATTTTCCAATAAAGGCTGAAGAATCATAGTAGGTATCATCCAATCTTCAATATCTAAATTCTCATCAACTGTTATTTCGTAAGCAAATCGACCGTTAAAACGCATCTGTTCCAGGCGCAGGTATATTTTTATGTTTTCCATTTCCTGCTCCATGGGGATGAACGATTGCTGTGCGGCTTCGAAGTTTTTACGGATGAGGGAAGCAAAATCGCTGAGATAGCGGTTGGCACTTTGCCTGTCCTGTACGTTTATATAATGTTGAATACTGTTGAGGGCGTTGAACATAAAATGAGGGTTCATTAGCGATGTAAATGCCTGTTGTTCAAGCGCGGCAGTTTGTACACCGGCAATTTGCTTAGCTAATTTATCTTCCTTTTGCTTCTTTTGCCAGCGGTTTATCAGGTTAATAATAATAAACTGGGCGGTAACGGCTGCGACCAGCCAAAACCACACCGACTTCCAAAAAGGCGTTGCTATGTCAAATTTAAGCGTAAGTATCTTATCGCTGATATTACCGTTCACATCCACTGCCCTTACCTGAACAGTATGGTTACCGCTATTGAGCTCGATGGTTAGCGTGTTTTCGTTGAGGTTAATCCAATTTTTATTTTTATCCAGCGTGTACTGAAGTTTTTTAAAATGCCCGCTCAATTCGATCGCTGCAAACTGCAGCTGTACATTTCGCTGATCGTAGTTAAGCGAATAAGCAGGCGATAACAAAGTATCGCGCTGATTAATACTCAGGCCTGTCAATTGCACTGGGATATTAAATTTGGGGATAGAAATATTGGCTGGAATAATGGAAATGCCGTTGCCTGTAGCTGCATAAATGGTGTCTTTTTGGTAGTCCATTTCGTTGATCATGTTATCGGTCAACCCGTCGTTAACCGAAAGGTTCTGGATATCGTAACGTACCTTATTAGCGGTCAAATGGTAAGCTATAACGCTGATGCCGCCCACGGTACCCAACCAAACTTGCCCGGTCCCGCCTGCGGTTATGCTCCGCGTAGCATTGTTGATGATACCATCACTTTCATCAAAGTGAAGCAATACCTTGTCGTTTTTTACCACCACGATGCCGCTGCCGGCGGTTGCTACCCAAAGCAGGTTATCGGGCGTTACACAAAGAGCGGTAACCCTTTCGCCAAGCAAAGAAGTGTTTTTATTGAGTGCCAGGGTAGTATTGTTTGCATAATTAAACTTATATAATCCGTCTGTCGACCCATAATAGATGTTGCCGGTCATGTCCCTGGTTACTGCCGTTATTCTTTTCATTTTGGTCAAAACGGTAAGCTTACCAGTAATGGTATTTAGTTTTCTGAGGCAGGTTGACTGCCCAACAATAATAATACTATCATTATAAGCTATTCCGGTTTTAGCGGGCGTGCCCAGGTCTTTGGTATAATTAACATAAACACCGCTTTCAGAAAAGGTAAAAATTTTGTTTTGAGAAATTATTATTTTTCGCTGCCGCGCAATTAAGACTTTTTGAGGAATGGTGTTAATTTTAATTTTGTTCCGTCGGGCCTCAATTATTTCACCATAGTAGTTACCGGCAAGCAGTGTGCCGTCAGCTTTATGTACAATACTTAAGAAATTGGTTTTGGTAAAGCCGACCGGCATTTCAACGGCACTAAATTGTTTTTGCTTAAACAGAAGCAGCCCCTTATCGATAGTGCTAACCCAAATGTTCCCTTTATAATCCTTGTATATAGAATTGACGAGGAAATCGCCCTTTATGGTGGCTTCCCGTTGTAGTGTATTTTTATTAAACAAATAAATTTTTCCCGAAACGCCCAGTAGATAAAAGCTATCGTACGTAAATTCAAAATTGGAGAAAGCTTCCGGCAAACTAACAGAATCGACGCTGATGTCAGATAGTTTTGATTCTAAATTGCTGTATATAAGACATTTGCCTGCGACGGTCCTAAATAAATAAAATTTCCCATCGTTTAGGCCCTCTAAAATATGGTCGCCAAAAGCATTGTTCGGTAAAATAGCACTGTCAATACATTTTCCGTTTTTTATACGGCAAAATGCCGATGTCCATGTTTTTGAGTTGGTCCGTGCCCGTTGATATACCAGCCTGCTACCATCCCCATATTTTTGAATAAAGAAACCGTCCGAATCGGCTTGCAGTTTTTTATCTTTATAAACAAACGAACCCTTTTCGTTGGTAAATAACATACCGCCGTTTTTTAGCGGGAAAAAATACATTACCCCGGTTCCTTCTTGTATTTTGGCCAGGGCTGTATCTTGCTTCGCATTAATAAACCTGTTTTTTTCTTCATCAAAATAAGCGGGCTTTTGTTTAAAGCAGTTTACCCAAATACGGCCATTAGTTTCCTTTACCACGGCCAGCACTTCGTTATCGGGCAAACCGTTGCGGGTGGTAAACACCTGGAAATGCTTACCATCAAAGCGCGCAATACCGGCATCGGTAGCTACCCATAAAAAGCCTTTATTATCTTCAATACAACGGTAAACATAATTGCTGGGCAGGCCGTTATCTACAGTAAATGCAGTGTATTTTAATGGCTGCGCACCGCATGCTAATGTGGTGAGGCTGAAAAGCAATAGGGAAATTGCAATGCGCATGTGATTTTTTTGTAGAGACGCAATACTTTGCGTCTTGGATTGCTTGTAATAAACACGGGAGACGCAATGCATTGCCTCTCTACAATTTCCGGCCAAACATCAAACTTGCCGCCTTCATCTTTTCCAAAAAAAGTTCCAGTTGCCGGCGGCTGATGCTCCATTGGTTACCATCTGTCATTTTCACAATTCCTCCGTCAATGGTGCTGTATTCCTTAATATATTTAAGGTTAACAATATACGATTTATGTATCCTTACAAACCTATTTTCGTCCAGCAAATCTTCAAAATCTTTTAGCGTTTTACTAATTACCAGTTTTTGCATATCCTTCATGTGGATGATAGTATAATTGCTATCAGCCTGTAAAGATACCATATCGTCAACCTCAATAAAGCTGATGCTCCCCAACTGCGGTAATGCAATTTTTTGAGGAGTTTCTTTTTTGCCGACCGACTCCAACAAATGTTGTAACAACGCCCGGTTCTGATCGGCCGCTGCCGGGCTGCTTACCGCTCGTTTTACTTTTTCAACAGCTTTTTGTAGTTCAGTAATATTTACAGGTTTTAAAATATAATCAACGGCGCTCGCTTTTATGGCCTGCAGGGCATATTCATTATAAGCGGTTACAAAAACAACTTTAAAGTTTTGCTCCTGGAGATTGTTTAATAGCTGAAAGCCATTTTCGCCGGGCATGCTAATGTCAAGGAACACTACATCTGCAGTATGGTGTTTTAACCACTCCCGGGCCTGAGGTACACTTTGTGCTTTGCCCGCAACTTCTATTCCCTCGCAATCATAATGAAGCAAGAATTCCAAACTTTCCAGATTATTCACTTCATCATCAACCAGCAAAGCTTTTAACATGCCCGATATATTGGTTAAAATTTTAAAGGTAAACAATTATCGGGTATTTATTGGCCCGTTGTGTAACGGCTAATATTGGGTGCGTGTGGTATAAAATGGGTGAGGGAACGGCGAAATAATTATGTTTAAACCGTTAAATTAGGGTATCACGGTGCGCGCAATATGCCCTTTTTTGGCCTTGCACTGTGTTCATCCGGGCATGGTAGGTATGTTTATTTATTGATGTTTAATAAAGCTGAAGCTGAAATGTTTATTTCAGCTTCAGCTTTTGCTTTAGGCTTAGTTTATTATAAACTGTTTTTTAATTACCTCATTTTCATGATGTATATGAACATAATAAGTGGCTTTAGCCAGTTTACTAATATCCATTGATAATTTTCCGGTCTTGTTTGTCCAGCCTTTTGCTACCACTGCTCCTTTGGCATTTAAGAGCTCAACATAATAGCTTTTAAGGTTATTTGCTACAACAGCGGTTTGTTCTGTAGTTGTAGCACCGGTTGTTGCTTCATCTGTTGTATAAGCTACATTAAGCGTTGATGACGATGGATTTGGGAAAACGGTAAACGCTGCGCCGCCTCTGCCTCCGCAGGTTTTTACTGTAATAATAACGTTGCTTTGTGTACTGTAGCCGCAGCTGTTAATGGCAAACAAATATATATGATAAGTACCTACACCCAAATCGGTTGTTAATGGCTTAGTTGTACCCGAGGCCCCAATTATATACTGGAAAGAACGATGGTCACTTATAGAAGTTATACTTGCGTCATAATCCGGATTAGCATGATTTGGAAAAAAATCTGCAGTGTTCGAATAAGCAGTGTAAGCTGTGGAGCAAACGTCGGGTGTAACCACTACATTGCCAATACCCCCCTGGGTACAAATACTTACAGTGCCGGTTGTTGATGGATTAACCGGCACGCCGACACAAATAGGAAAACCTGGAACGGGTATATTGCTGTTGCCGCTACCGTCGGTGCAGGGCGACGTTACAGTTGCCGTTAAAACTGCATTTCCGCGTGTTACATATTGAAGGGTAACGGTTGAGCCATTGTTTGCGCCAAGAATAGTGGCCCCGGTTCCGGTTACTGACCACACAATTGAGCCCGATGTGGCGGGGGCAATACTGTAGGTTTGTGTGCTTCCCGAACATAATGTAGTGGCCCCTGTAATTAGCGGCGGGTGAGCCGGGTCGAATAAAGCCGGGGTTGTAACAAATGGTTTATGTATAACGCCCCCACACATAGTAACATTTGCTGTTATGGTTTGCGGGCCTGAGTTTACTGCGGTTGGCGTAACAGTAATGGTGTTGGTAGTGCTCGTACCCGTCCAGCCGGTAGGTAACGTCCAGCTTATTGCGCTGGCGCAACTGCCGCCTGTAAAGCTATAAGTTAACGGAGCCGTACTGCCGCACACAACAGTTGCAGGCCCTGTAACCGTTATCCCGTCGGTAGTACTTACGATTAATTGTACCATGTTGCTGTAACTTACGTATGTTGCGCCATTTAGCGTGTAAGCCCGTATTTTAATGGTACCGCCGTGGCAACCGTCGGGTTTAAGGTACAGGCCATTGGTGCCGGTGGGAAGGTTATGCACAGTTGTTCCGTCACTTACAGAACCATCAGGGTATTTCCATCCTGTAGGGATAGTCCATTCATAGCCATCGGCATAAGTGGTCGGGCTGAAATTATAGGCTACCTGCGGGATGGCATACAGAGAAGTGGCTGTATTGCACAAAGTCTGTGTGGGCGAACCTGATATTGGTCCCGGTGTAAAGTTTTTTAAGGCCTTTATATTATAAGTTAGGGGGTAGGTTGTTAAAACACCTCCCGGCGGTGTATAAGAAATGGTGAGTGTGCCGGTAGATGCGGTATAAAGGTCATTCCATTTAACAGTTACGGAACTAAGTACAGTTGGAGAGCTTGTAATTGTGCCATTTGTAATTGACCATGTTCCGGTAGAGCCCACAGGCACTGATATTGTGCTTGGAGTGTAGATGATGGATGTTGCGGGATTTTGTCCGAAAGTAGCATCCGGTGTGAATTGTGCTGAAGCCTTTAAGGCAAAAAAGGCAATCAGGATTAGCACTGAAACTAATTTTTTCATAATGGATAAAGTTGTTGTTAAGGTTAATAAGTTAATTAAAGATTTAGAATTTAAATATAACTTAAAATTATTATAAAATAAAAAAACTCTCAAATTAAGCCCCTGGCGCATTATTGTTGCAACAATGATGCAATAAGTATTAGATACTAACGTTATACAAACAAGTAATTGAAACAATTACCGGCAATAAATAAACCAAATTATTAACCTTAATCTTCAAAATCATGGCCGAGTTAATTTCTTCTCCTTCAAAAACAGGCAGGCGCTTTGTTAAAAGAATGCCGCTGCGTATTGACCTTACCGCAATGGTCGATCTGGCATTTTTACTCATTACTTTTTTTATGCTCACCACATCGCTTGCAAAGCCCCGCGAAATGACGATGGTTATACCTATGGGCAACGAGGAGGGTGGTGCTCCCGAAACGCGCACGATGACCATTTGCCTGGGCAAAGGCAACCAGATAATGTATTACCTGGGGCTGGAAGACAAGCCAATTATACAACCTACAGTTACCAATACCGCCGAAGGCATGCGCAATGCAATTATTGAAACCGGAAAACGGGTAAAGGCGGCAACCGGTAAAGGTTTGATTGTACTGGTTAAACCGGCACGGCATTCCATTTATTCAAACCTGGTTGATGCATTTGACGAACTGGATATTGCTGCTGTCCCAACGTACTCTATCGCAAAGCTTTCACCAAAAGACACCAGTTTGCTGATGCAGAAGGGGATTTTTTAGTAGTTCATTAGCTCACTGGTGTTGTGGCTGTAATTCATGCTGTTGCGGGATGTTAGTGAAAACCACTTTTTCCTTTTGTCATCCTGAGCGCAGCGAAGGATCTTCTGAGACATACGTAGCAAACTATGCACGTGGGCTATTGCCGGGCGTAGAAGATCCTTCGCTGCGCTCAGGATGACAAATCACTTTTTCAATTAAACGCTGTCAAAGCAAACCAATGAACCAATGAACTCCCTCACCAGATCGTCACGAATTTGTTACCAACTGCTTTTTAATTGAAAATCAATAATATTTTTAATAAATTGTGATTGTATTTGGAAATGGAAAACTTTAGCCCTGTAGATGGACGGCATTGTGCCCAAAATGGCCATATTTAGGGAATAACCCCATTTATTGTTTTCCAAAACTTCCCATTTACCCCTTAATAACTTAAGGCAATGCCAGCCTTTTTTTTAGTACTCAGGCAACGTAATTAAAGAAATAACAGTACTGATATTGCGTCATATTTATAACAAAAAACGTTGTTTTTTACATTTCTTATCGTAAAGGCCTATGTTTTTTGCAATTTTTATCTAAATTTAGCTTCTATCTATATTTTATCAGTTTGCAGGTAAGCAACACGTAACTGCCGTATAAAATATATTTGTTTATTTATAATTAACTATTAATTGATTTTATGAAGAAAAAACTACACATTCTTTTTGTGTTATCTTTCTGTTTTTCCTTTGCTTTTGCTCAAAGCAGGGTAATTAAAGGTAAGGTAACAGATCAAAAGGACGGATTACCGTTGCCCGGGGTAACGGTATCCGTTAAGGGAGCACCATCAGCCGGTACCCAAACCGATTTGAACGGCCTTTATACCTTAACAGTCCCCGATGCGGCAAAGGCATTGGTATTTAGGTATATTGGGTATAAAGAGGCCGATTTGCCCATCACCGGTTCAACATTAAATGCATCGCTTGAGTATGATCCCAAGCAATTAACAGAAGTAGTGGTGGTTGGTTATGGTACTCAAAAACGTTCGAGTATTACGGGTGCCATTAGTTCGGTATCAGCTAAAGATATTGCTAATACACCAGTGACCACTTTTGAGCAGGCACTGCAAGGTAAAACAGCCGGTGTAAATATCCAGGCCAATAACGGTAAATTGGGGCAGGGTATCAGCATTAGGGTACGTGGTGTTGCCAGTATAAACGGCGATAACCAACCGCTGGTAGTAATGGATGGTATAGTTATAAGCCAGGATAATCTTTCGGGCCTAACCGCTGCAACCGATCCTTTGGCCGATATTAACTTTAATGATATTGAGTCGTTCGAAGTTTTAAAAGATGCATCCGCTTCGGCTATTTATGGTTCGCGCGCATCGGCAGGTGTTATATTAATCACCACCAAAAAAGGTAAAGCCGGTACAGCAAAGGTCGACCTTTCGGCCAGTTATGGTTTCAGCGGTCCATCAAGGCACCGCCAGTTTTTAAATACCACACAATGGCTTGCAATGGAAGAACGCGCTGCTGTAGGGGCCGCTCCATTTGATCAAGCGTCAGATCCGGCAGATTTTCCTACAGTTGCCGATGCCCTGGCTGCTGATAAAGCATACGTCGAGGGCAAATTTACACAATACTCGGCCGGCAGTACCAACTGGACCGCAAATAATACTAATTGGGAAAAGCAAGCTTTTCAAACTGCGCCCCAGCAACAGTACGACCTGAATTTTTCGGGCGGAACTGACAAAACCACTTACTATTTTGGTGGGCAGGCTTTAAACCAAACCGGTATATTAAAAGGGAACGCTTTTCAGCGTTACAGCGGCAGGGTTAATGTTGATTCGAAAATTTCAAAAATATTAGAGGTTGGAGCTAATCTGAATTTTGCGCATGTGTATAACGAGCGTTTGGCTAATGATGATGGGTTTAACACTCCGCTGCAAATAGTAGCTTTATCGCCCGTTACACCGGTAATTGATCCGCGTTCGGGATTAATCAGCGGTACGCCTCCAGGCTCAAGCAGCAGCTTCCCGGTTTATTATAACCCGCTTATCAGCGTTGGTAACGAGTATACGCATACCAATATTTACCATACCATCGGTACAATGTTTGGCAATTTGCAAATTATTAAAAACCTAACCTGGCATTCGGATTTTGGTATCGACCAAACTAACCAAAACGAGGATAGCTATGCCAACAGCCTAACCTACCGTAATACCAGTACAAAAACAGGTTCGGGGACTAATGCCGAGGCCATTCAGGTACATTTTACAACCAACCACTACTTAACCTATAAAAGCACCATAGGAACCAAAAGCACGTTGGATGCAACAGGTGGTTTTAGTTATGAAAATAACCACTTCACCAACAACAGCGTTTCGGGCCAGCAATTTCCGTCTGATGCATACAGGACTATAGCATCTGCCGCGTTAATTAATGCCGGTACCTCTACACAAAGTGCAGGTGTGCTGGTATCTTATTTTGGAAGAGCGAATTATGCTTATGATAATAAATACCTGCTTTCTGTAAGTGCCAGAACTGACGGTTCTTCAAATTTTGGTGCCAATAACAGGTATGGTTATTTCCCGGCGGGTTCAATAGGTTGGGTACTTAGCCAGGAAAATTTCTTAAAAAGTTTCCAATCACTAAGCAACCTTAAACTTAGGGTAAGTTATGGTTTAACCGGCGATGCCGGTAAAGATTACTATCGCCCGTTGGGTTTATTTACAGGTACTGCCGGCTATAACGGCGTTGCTGGTCAGCGTTATTCGCAAATAGGCAATCCCAATTTAAAATGGGAAAAAACTTTGCAAACTGATATTGGTTTGGATTGGGGCTTTTTCAACAACCGTTTATCCGGAAGTTTAGACTACTATAACAAAAGTGTTGACGGTATGCTTTTAGATGTTAATATTCCTGAAACTACCGGTATTGCTTTCCAGCGTCAAAACTTAGGTAAAATGTACAACCGCGGTTTCGAAGCATTGATAACATCCGAAAACTTTGTTGGTAAATTTAAATGGAGCACTAGCTTTAACGTGGCCTACAACAAAAATAAAGTAACTTATTTAGATGGTCAGCAAATTAAAGGCCTTGGCGATTTAAACTATGTTATAGAAGGCCAGCAAATTGGCGTTTTTTATGGTCGCGAGTACGCAGGTGTTAACCCGGCAAACGGCGATGCCTTGTATTACCTAAATACTAAAAACAGCGATGGTACTTTAAATAAAGGCACTACCAACGATTTTAATGCTGCGCAAAACACCGTATTAGGAAATGCCCAGCCTAACATTACAGGTGGTATTACCAATAATTTTTCATTTAAAGGCTTTGACCTTTCGTTCTCTTTCTACGGTTCATTTGGCAACAAAATTTATAACGGCGGTGGCCAGTACATGAGCGCTGAGGCCAGCAATGGATTTGATAACCAAACTATCGATCAGTTAAACTATTGGAATAAACCTGGCGATATTACCAATATTCCGGAACCAAGGTTGTTTTATGCAAACGGCACGGGCGCATCAAGCAGATACCTGGAGACTGGTAACTATATCCGTTTGAAACAAGCTACTTTTGGTTATACTTTTCCAAAAGCACTGCTTTCAAAAGTTGGGATCGACAAGCTGAGGATTTATGTGAACGGTAGTAATCTGTTCCTGATTACCAAATACAAAGGATGGGATCCTGAAGTAAGTTCCGACTTCCTGTCTGATAACATTACCATGAGTAATGATTTTTACTCAGCGCCTCAGCCACGCACCATTGTTTTTGGACTAAATGTTGGATTCTAATTTAAATAGTAAGACAATGAAAAGATATAATAAAATATACATAACAGCTCTGAGTACGTTATTAATACTTAGCGCGTGTAACAAACAACTTGATCAAAAGCCATATCAATCGATCGATCAAGCTTCGGCTATACTAACGGCGCAGGACGTGCAGGTAACATTGGTAGGTGCCTACAACCGCGCGGTATTAGCAGATTTATATGGCGGCGGCGTGTACATATACGCAGATATGATGGCTTCGCAGACAGTTTACGACTGGAGGGGAACTTTCCAAACCCAAACAGATATGGTTAACCAAGCCATTACTATCGATAACGGAAGCGTTAACGGCACCTGGTACGATGGTTACCAGGTAATTAATGCAACAAACAACGTGCTGGCCAACCTAAGCAAGGCGGGCAGTGCTGCGGCCCGGTCAGAAGGTGAAGCTAAATTTTTGAGAGGCATGACTTATTTCGACCTTGCCAGGTTATTTGGCCGCGACTGGAATGACGGCGACCCTGCCAGTAATCTGGCTGTGCCTATTATTTTAACGCCTACTACTTCGGTAACTAACGACTCATACGTAAAAAGAGCAACGGTTGCAGCTGTTTACGCGCAGGCAATTTCTGATTTAAAAGATGCCGAAGCTAAACTGCCCGCAAGCAATACCTTTTACGCTAATAAATATTCGGCAGCCGCTATTTTGGCCCGTTTGTACCTGCAAAAGGGTGACTATCAAAATGCCATTATCGAAGCCTCGAACGTGATCAGTTCTGGTGCATTCCAACTGAACGCCAACTACGCCGATGAATTTCCTTACCCTGGTCAGATACATTCTGACAATACATCTGAAGATATATTTATGATGCAGGTTACCCCGCAACAAGGATTTAACACAATGAACGAATTCTATGCATCTGCTGATAATGCAGGCCGTGGCGATATCGTTATTAAAGACAGCTTTGTTGCTGGCTTTGAAAAAGATGATCTCAGGCGTGGGATTTACCAACCCGACAGTGATGGTAACTTGCGCGTTGACAAGTTTGATAACGTTGACGGTAACGTGCATATTATCCGCTTAGCCGAGCTTTACCTTATCCGTGCCGAAGCAAGTTTGCGTTTAGGCCAATCGGGCGGCCCTCTGAGTATGGTCCATGACGATATCAAATTAATCAGGGATCGCGCCGGTCTTCCTGAAAAGACCACAGTAACTATTGATGATGTAATGAGCGAGCGGGTACATGAATTGGCTTTTGAAGGCGGTTTCTTTTTGTACGATGCAAAAAGAACATCAACTGCAGCTAACCAGGTTAGCGTAGGCGCTTTGACGGCGTTCTCTCCAAAACTGGTATTCCCTATACCGCAAATTGAGTTAAATGCCAACAAAAACCTGGTACAAAACCCAGGTTACGGTACAAACTAATTAGCAAAATTTAAGTTTTAAATACAAAACCGGGGCAGTTTGGCTGTCCCGGTTTTTTTATGCCTTTTAATGTAGCTTTTTACTACTTTAGTAACCTTAACATTTAACCCCGGATGAGATTTAAACTTTTAACCTTATTGATGTGCCTGCTATGCACTGCCGGTGCGTTTGCGCAATCACATAGCCAGGAATTTGGTATACAAACGGATAACGATTCATACCTGGGCCAGGGCTCGGACAGGTATTATACAGATGGCATCTTCTTTTATTACCGCCATGCGCTTGATGTTAACGGCAACACCCAATTAGCCAACAAAGTATTAGGTTTTGAGTTGGGGCAAAAGATATTTAACCCCCAATCGGGCTTTGTACCCGGACCTCAATACGTCGACAGGCCATTTGCCGGCTACTTATACGTGGGTTCCACATTAAACTTTTTGTATAAAAACGAAAGTAATTTAAAACTGAGCGCACAATTGGCAACAACAGGCCCCGCATCGGGCGCCGAAAAACTGCAAACCTGGGTGCACAAAAACTTCGGCTTTTATACCCCGGGCGGCTGGCAATACCAGATAAAAAATGATGCTGAACTTAACCTTTCGGCCGAATATAACCGCCTGATTGCACGTGGGAGTTGGATAGATGTTTCATTGGCCAGTTATGCAAACCTGGGCAATGGCTTTACCGGCGCCGGGGCAGGCGCACTAATCAGGATAGGTTCATTTAACCAACTGTTCAATTCGGTAAGCACGCAAAGTACCGCCAGCAAAACCAGTTACACCGGATCTTTGCACCCCCATGAGTTATTCTTTTACTATAAACCAATGTTTAATTACGTGGCCTACGATGCCACCATACAGGGCGGCCTGTTCGATAACCATAACGACCCCAACAGCCAGGAAATAGCATTAGACAGGGAGCCTTTTATATTTAGTCAGCAAGCCGGCGTAGCCTTTAGCACCAATCGTTTTGTTTTTGATGTTGCTGCTATTTTCCATACCAAAGATGTTAAAGAAATGGTACAATCGCATCAATGGGGTAGCGTAACAGGGATTTATAGGTTTAAGTAGAGAGATAAGAGATTGGAGATAAGAGGTTAGATCAGGATGTCTTCTTAACTAATCTCTAAACTCCAACATCTAATCTCCCTCCCCAAACTTCCCTTTCCGGTTTTCTTTCTTCGCCGAATTTATTCGCTTTTGCGCTACGCGGGCAGCTTTGGCGGCCTTACTAACCTTTATGGCTTTGCGCACCTTAGGTACGTGCAACGCGCGGGTTAAAAGCAAAACCAGCCTTTCTACAGCTTTTTCTTTGTTCAGGTACTGACTGCGTTCTTCATCGCAAATTATCTGCACCAACCCGTCTTTATTAAAGCGCGATTGCAATTTATCATTTAACAAGGCTTTTTCTTCGTCGGTAAAAAGCACCGAATGGCTGATTGAAAACAGCAGTTCAACCTTGCTTGACACTTTATTTACATTTTGCCCGCCCTTACCACCACTACGCGATGTTTTATAGGTGATTTCTTTTTGAAGGTCGGTTTTTGAGAAATTCATAGTGCGAATTTAAGTTGATTAAGTTAGATTAAGTTGGATTGCGTTGATTAAGTTGGATTGAGTTATCCAAACGGAGTCAAACAATCCAACTTAATCAACCACTCACTTAATCAACTAATCAACAAAATCCTTAATTTCGCACCCAATGAATAACCAGATCATCGTGGCCATTGATGGCTATTCTTCGTGCGGAAAAAGTACGCTGGCTAAGGCCCTTGCTAAAAAACTTCATTTTATTTATGTAGATAGTGGCGCCATGTACCGTGCTGTAGCCCTGTATTTTTTACGACATAAAATAGATCTGAAAGATCACGATAAAATTGCCGAAGCATTAAAAAATATTCATCTAAACTTTCATTCGCGCGATTATGAAACGCATATCACTTTAAATGGCGAAGAGGTATCGGAAGAAATACGACAGATGCATGTGGCCGAAAGTGTGAGTGCCGTAGCTGCTATTCGCGAAGTACGCCTGGAGATGGTAAAGCAGCAACAACGTATGGGCCAAACAAAAAGCATTGTAATGGATGGCAGGGACATTGGCACCGCCGTATTCCCGGATGCTACTGTTAAGTTTTTTATGACGGCCGACCCTAAAATCCGCGCCGAACGGCGTTACAAAGAGTTGCTGCCTAAAAACCCGCAAATTACCCTTGAAGAAGTGTTTGAAAACCTGGCTCACCGCGATTATCAGGATACCACCCGAATTGAAAGCCCGCTGGTAAGGGCTGATGATGCAATTATATTAGATAATACGGATTTGACGCCCGGCGAACAGCTGTTATTTGCATTAAGCAGAGTGGAACCGTTTTTGTGATTTCGGAATTTTAAAAAAATGTCATTTCGAACGCGGTGAGAAAACTTTACAAACCTACCCGAACGCCATGCATAGATAATTTGCATTGTTCATTCGCCCCGCATAGTTCGATTGCGTGGCGTAAAAGTTTTCTCACTGCGTTAAAAAGGACATCAAGGGGCGGGGTTTTTCTAAATCGCCATAATGCCCACCTAAACAAACCGCATCGCGGTAACGCCAAATCTATTTAAAAAATCAACCCCCTCATCACTGATCAGACCCTTATAAGCAGCATACGATTTATCGAAATAAACCTTTTTAACCCCTGCTGAATAGATAAGTCTGGCGCAAGGTAAACATGGCGATAGAGTAGTATACAAGGTTGCCCCCTCCAGATTCGCACCATTTTTAACGGCATACAATATAGCGTTCTCCTCAGCATGTAAAGCAAGTGAACAACTTCCCTTAGAATCGCGCGGACAGCCGGTCAACGGCCATTCTACGTCGCAATTATGTGTATGCGCCGGTGGTCCGTTATAGCCTATGGAAATGATACGGGTATCTTTTGTTAATACAGCGCCTACCTGTGCTTTAACACAATGCGAGCGCTTGGCCAAATCATTAGCCAGGTTCATAAATATTTGGTCGAAGGTGAGTTTAGTCATTGGGTCATTAAGTCATTAAGTCATTGGGTCATTAAGTCAGTTTGACTAATACGTGATTGGGTCATTAAATCAAATGATATCGGCAATTATAGGTGCCAACCAATGACTTAATGACCCAATGACTTAATGACAAAAAATTAGTGCCCGCCGGAAGCAGTAACGTGATCAAGGTCGATACCCTGAGCTATCAGTTCCCTGCTTACTTTCCAGGCGAAATAGGCCAGATAGGCAAAGCCGATAGCCGGTACAATGTACGAGAAGTGCAACCCACTCATGCCCGGTATAACATTATTGGCACCATCGGCAATTTTGCCTTGTAATGGAGGGATAATTGAACCACCCAAAATCATCATAATTAAAAATGCCGAACCCTGGCTGGTATATTTGCCCAGGCCGGTAATTGACAGCGAGAAAATAGAAGGCCACATAATTGAGCAGCATAAACCACCGCTAATAAATGCAAAGGTTGCTACGCTGCCGTGGGTGCAAAGGCCTATTAACATGCATATTACGCCTGCTATGCCTAATACAGTTAAGGTGCGGGTAGGCTTTTGCTTGCCGATAAAGAATGCTACGATAAGTAAAGCTACAGAAATTGCATAAATGTAAAGCTTACTTACATCAACACCAGTAGAGGCATTTACCAATAACACAATACCAAATGCTACGAACGGTATAATGATGTACAAAATATTTTTGGTAGATTTTGACAAGTTAAAGGCGCCTATTGAACCGGCAAAGCGGCCAATCATTAAACTACCCCAATACAGGGATATATATGGTGCAATATCCGATTCCTGGAATGAACCAAACTCAGGCGTTTTTAGTAACGAACCCAAATTGCTTTGGATAGTAACCTCGGTACCTACGTAGGTAAATATGGCCAGCATACCCAATATCAATTGGGGATACTGCATGGCGCCCCAGCCTTCTGTACTCTTTTTAGCGGCTAAAATGGTACCTACAAGTGTAAATACAATGATAGCTAAAGATGCATAAACAAAATATTGACTGGGTATGCCTACCGCTTTACTTAAAGGATCGGCCGCCAATATTAACAGGAATGCCAAAAACATAATTAACAGCGGCGTATTGGCTTTCGTGCTCGATTCAATTTTTTCGTCGCTGGTAACCTTTGGTAGTTTCGAGAACCAAAAGAATAGGGCTACAGCTAAAAACAAACCTGCAAGCATATAATAAAGGTTATTTACCGATGATATTTGAACGTCTTTCGCTTCAATTTTAGCAGTTGCCGATCCGAATAAAACCACACCTACCACTACAGGGCCTAATAAAGCACCGATGTTATTGATACTGCCGGCAAAGTTTAACCGGTTGGAGCCGGTCTCGGGTTCACCTAACGCAACAACAAATGGGTTTGCCGCCGTTTGTTGTAAAGAAAAACCAATGGCGATAATAAAGAAAACGGCTAATATAAAACCAAATGAACCCGATGCAACTGCCGGAATCATACCCAGGGCGCCAGCTGCCGAGATAACCAAACCTAAAATGATACCATTTTTATAGCCCAGTTTGTTCATAATATCAACCTTACTGGCCTGTGATGCAAAATAGAGTATCAGCGAACCAATAAAATAGCCACCATAAAATGTAAAGTCAATCAACTGCGACTCGAATTGAGTTAAGTGAAAATGAACTTTACAGAAAGGTATAAATACACCATTAGAGGCTGCTAAAAAGCCCCAGAAGAAAAATACGGTGATGATGGTGTACAACGCGGTGCCGTAACTTTTTGATTTGTTTTGTTCCATTTAATTTAGTTTAAAAATAGTAAGTGCATTAATTTTGTGTTTATCATCAGTTTTTTGTTTTGGCGCTTAGGCCAATTGAATGTCCAACGGTTGCATAAAATAGCAGGAAAGCATAAATTGGCAATAATATCAAATAGGCCGTCCGGTTTGATGACTGACCAACAAGGTAGCCATAAAATGGCGGTATAACGGCTGCCCCGGCAATTCCCATTACCAGCAGCGAAGATCCTAATTTGGTAAACTTGCCCAAACCGGCTAATGCCAGTGGCCAAATAGCAGGCCACATTAATGAGTTGGCCAGGCCTAACAAGGCAATAAACATAACAGATATGATGCCCGTAGTACTAATAGCCGCTACCGAAAATAGCAGCCCCAATATGGCCGACACAACTAATGCCTTTTGCTGCGAAATATATTTGGGTATGGTAATAATGCCAATAAGATAGCCAACTATCATAAATGCCAATGTGCAGGACGTGAAAAACCTTGCTGTAGACAAGGCTATTTTTAAGGACGTACCGTAAAGGATAATACTATCGCCAGCAAGTACCTCAGCTCCCACGTACAGAAATAATGCTATTACCCCCAAAAGCAAATGCGGAAACTGAAAAATACTGGTTTTAGCACCAGGCTTTACGGTATTTGTTGCATCATCTTCCGCATCATTAATTTCGGGTAAGCCTGAGTAAAATATGAATATGCTTAATAAAACCAGGGCAACTACAATAATTGAATAAGGCAATATTACCCGCGATGCAAGAGCGTTCAGTTCGGCAGCTTTTTCAACTGCGTTCATTGTTGCTATTTTCTTCGTTAACGCGTCGGCGCCTTCCAACACTATTGCCCCAAGTATCAAAGGGGCAATAACACCAGCCACCTTGTTAAATATGCCCATTATGCTAATCCGCTTTGCCGCGCTTTCGGCTGGCCCCAAAATAGTGATATAAGGGTTGGATGCCGACTGCAAAATAGCCAGGCCTGTACCTTGTACAAACAAGCCGGTTAAAAATACCCAATATTGCCGCGTTAATGCTGCAGGTATAAAAATGAGCGCACCTGCGCCAATAATCAACAAACCAACGGCCATACCTTTTTTAAAACCCATCAACCGCAATACAACGCTGGATGGCCAGGCCATTACCAAATAGGCAATATAAAAAGCCGTAGTAACCAAATAAGCTTCGAAATTATTGAGCTGGCATGCTATTTTTAAATATGGTATCAGCACGCCATTTAGCCAGGTGATGAATCCGAAAATAAAAAAAAGCACCCCAACAATAATAATGGGGTTCCCTTTTTTAACCGGGGATGCTGTGGTTGAAGCTGATGCCATTTGTAATGATCTGTTTTTAATTGTGCTGTTTGGTGCAAACAGGGTTTAAAAAGCACTAAAACTAACTATTTTTTATAATTCTGTCATATTTTTAATTAATTAATCACAATTTTAAGTTTGGTTGTTTATCAGAATAAATCGCATATTCGTGTCCTGTTTATTAATTGAACGGAAAATTAGCCTACATTAATGATAGAAGCTGTTATTTCGGGTATTGGGTTTGGATTAGTACTTACTTTTTTAACCGGTCCCGTATTTTTTGCGTTAATAAAAACAAGTATTGAGAAGGGCTTTCATGCAGGTGTTGCGCTGGCATTGGGAGTGGTTTGCAGTGATATGGTATTTGTGGGGGCTATATTATTTGGATCGCAGTATTTTGAAGTGTCAGCACCTGATAAAATTCATGCCGGTGAAGTTGGCGCTGCTATACTATTTGCCATTGGCGTTTATTACCTGTTTAAAAAATCGAAAATTAGTTATTCCAACACGGTACCCACCAAACTGCACCGCGCCGGCTATTTTTTAAAAGGCTTTGTGATGTGCATTTTTAATCCCACTATCCTTTTCCACTGGACGATAGTAATCGGCGCAGCAAGTACCGTTTATCATGAGGGGGTGCCTAACCGGTCGCTTAAAATAGCGATTATGTTTTTGACCATCCTTATTGTTCAATTTGGCCTTGATACTACCAAAGCTTTTTATGCCAACAAACTGCGCGATCGTATATCAGCCAGGTTTGTACACCGTCTTAACCAGGTTGCAGGGATAGCGCTGATTATAGCTTCGTTTGTGCTGATTGATAAGCTGGTGACGCACTTTATTTTCTCGGCACCGGCAGGAGCGTAGGATTTCGGATTTGGGAATTTCGATTTTTCGCTTTTGTTTGTTTTCAATGGTGCTCAAGAGGGCCTGCCGTTTCGGATTTATGAATCACTGATTTTTAGAATGATTTATATGATTACACAGATTTCTTTATTTGATTTTTAATCAGTGAAATCATATAAATCTGTGATTCTTTTTTCCTATCATTATCCCATTTTTAAACCTCAGCGATGAAAAGTGTATTCAACCCAGCCGATAATGCCGAAATTATTGAGCGTATAAACAAACTTACGCCTACCACACCCGCTTTGTGGGGTAAAATGAATGCGGCGCAAATGTTAACCCATTGCCAGCCATTTATTCGCATTGCAATTGGCGAACTTAAATTGAAACGTGCTTTTATCGGTTTAATATTTGGTAAGATGGCCAAAAAGAAAATATTAGCCGATGGTCCGCTCGAAAAAAATATGCCTACCCTTCCGCAGGCCAAAATAACCTGGGACGTTGATTTTGAGGAAGAAAAAGCTAAACTGATTGAGTTGGTGGCCCGCTTACCAAAGTTGGGTTACGATGGCTTGATCAACGAACCGCATCCGTTTTTTGGTAAATTGACTAACCAGGAATGGGATCAACTTAACACCAAGCACCTGGATCATCATTTAAGCCAGTTTGGGGTATAGGTGAGCCCGGAAAGTAGAGAAAGTCAGTAAAGTCCGAAAGAAGCTGCGGTAGAGTCCGCAAAGTGTAGTAAAAACTTTTCTTTCCGTCTTTACTGACTTTCCGGACTTTGCTGACTTTTCCGACTTAATTGTACCCTCTTTGATTTTTCCCTTCCATCCAATTCACAAAGGCGCGGTTTACTACTTTATTACCGCCAGGGGTAGGGTAGTTACCGCTAAAATACCAGTCGCCGGTATGGCCTGGGCAAGCTATATGCAGGTTATCAAGGGTTTGATATAATACTTTTACTTCGCAATTAATAGTTGAAGGCGTAATGATTTTGGCAATACGGTCAGATATTTCCTGATCGGTAAACGGCGCGTAAATTGCTTTTACATGGTTAATTGCTTCTTCCTTAGGTTTGGTTCGGCTCGCCTTGCATTGTTCATAAGTGTTTACAATCACATCTTCCATCTTGCGCTCACGCAGTAAGCTAATGGCAGCTTCAAAAGCCACAAACTCGCCCATCCGCGACATATCAATGCCATAACAATCCGGATAACGTATTTGCGGGGCCGATGATACCACTACAATTTTCTTAGGGCCAAGCCTGTCCAGTATCTTCAGGATGCTTTGTTTAAGGGTAGTGCCGCGAACAATAGAGTCGTCCAGTATCACCAGGGTGTCATCGTTCTTTTTAATCAGCCCGTAGGTGCTGTCATAAACGTGAGCAACCATTTCGCTGCGGTCGGCATCCTGCGTAATAAAGGTGCGCAGTTTTACATCTTTAATGGCTATTTTCTCCACACGGGGGGCCATGCTTAGCACCTCGGTTAATTCTTCTTCACTAATTTTATCGTCGCGGTTCAGCAGGCGGTCGCGCTGGTATTTTTTGATGTACTTGTGAACACCTTCAACCATGCCGTAAAAAGCAACTTCGGCGGTGTTCGGGATATAGGAGAACACAGTGTTCTTCATATCATGATCAACCGTTTTTAAAATCTGCTCGCAAAGCAAACGGCCTAATTGTTTACGCTCACGATAAATATCAGCATCACTGCCGCGTGAAAAATAGATGCGTTCAAACGAACAGGCTTTTTTCTCCTGCGGTTCGCTAAACATATCTTCGCTTATGCGGCCGTTCTTTTTAACAATTAAAGCATGCCCTGGTTTAACTTCCCTGATATCGCCAATAGGAATATTGAAAGCGGTTTGAATAGCAGGGCGCTCTGATGCGGCAACTACTATTTCATCATTATAATAATAAAACATCGGCCTTATACCCCATGGATCGCGCATCACAAACGCATCTCCATGGCCCAATATACCGGCGATGGTATAACCACCATCCCAGTTTTTGGCCGATTTACGGAGTATTTTAGCCACGTCCATATCATTAGCAATCAGTTTGCTTATTTTGATATTGTCGTCCAATCCCTCGCGTTTATATTGGTCAAACAAGCCCTGGTTTTCGGTATCAATAAAGTGACCTATTTTTTCCAGTACGGTAACCGTATCTGCTTTTTCTTTAGGATGCTGACCAAGGTCGTAAAGCTGTTGTAACAGTTCATCAACGTTAGTCATGTTAAAGTTACCGGCGATAACCAGGTTACGCGTCATCCAGTTGTTTTGACGTAGAAAGGGGTGGCAGTTTTCAATACTGTTTTTGCCGTGGGTACCGTAGCGCAAATGTCCTAACAAAACTTCGCCGGCAAAGCTTACGTTTTGCTTCAACCATTCGGCATCTTCCATTTTTTCGGGACTGGTTTTCTGAACATCGGCAAACTTCTTTTGCACGTATTCAAAAATGTCGGCTACGGCATTGGATGCCATGGAGCGGTGTCGGCTAATATAACGTTTGCCAGGCTCAATATCCAGTTTAATGGTTGCAATACCGGCGCCATCCTGGCCGCGGTTATGCTGTTTTTCCATTAAAAGGTAAAGCTTGTTTAGTCCGTACAGAGAAGTTCCGTACTTTTCCTGATAGTAAGAAAGGGGCTTCAAAAGGCGAATAAACGCTACGCCACATTCATGTTTAATCTGATCACTCATGATTGGTAATGAGCGGGCAAAGGTAAGACTTAAATGTTAGAACTTGTAATTTACAATGTCATTATATTGCATTAATATTTCTTTTTGTTTATTGGTTCACTGGTTCATTAGTTCATTGGTATTTGGCGCTTATTACTATTTTGTTTTGGCAACTATTAGGTTAGATACTGGTTATTAAGTTGTATGCGCCACTTTAATTTTTTAATTTTCCATCCTGCTAACTTCAGCCAACTTAATCAACCAATCAACAAAAATGAAAAAAATACAAATATCCCTATTTATATTATTCGTGCTATCACTGGCCACTGGCTTCGCTCAATCAGGAAAACCATTATTTACCCATGCCATAGGCGTTCAGTTTTATACCTACCGCAACAGTTTGCAGGGGGGCTTAGGGCCGGTGCTTGACAGCATTAAAGCGCTTGGCATAACCGAAATAGAAGGATCAACACCTAAAAACACCACTGCCGAAGAATTCAAAAAAATGTATACCGACAGGGGGTTAACAATGCCGTCTATTGGCTGGGATTATAATATGATTCTAAAGGACCCAATGGCCGCTGTAACCGAGGCAAAGGCCTACGGCTCCAAATTTATTATGGTTGCATGGATACCTCATGGTAAAGATTTTACTATTGACGACGCCAAAAAAGCGGTTGCCGATTTTAACACCGTTGGAAAGATTCTTCACGAAAACGGCATCACCCTTTGCTATCACGATCACGGCTACGAGTTTGGCCCTTACGGCGATGGAACTTTGTTTGATTATATCGTACAAAATACCAACCCCAAATATGTATCGTTCGAAATGGATATTATGTGGACTTTCCATGGCGGTGGCGACCCGGCTAAACTGTTGTACAAATACAAGAGCCGCTGGAAAATGGTACACCTGAAAGATATCCGCAAAGGCGTTGCAAACGACCTTACCGGCGGTACCAGCACCAATAACGATGTAGCTGTAGGCACCGGGCAACTCAACTATCCCGAAATTATAAAAGCAGCCAAAGCAGTAGGCATTAAACACTATTTTATTGAGGATGAAAGCCCGAGCCATGCTACGCAAATACCGGTTACTATTGCTTATTTGAGAGGGTTGACGGAATAGAGGAAATAGCTACTGTCTTTTTAAGCATGAGGACGAATGGAAACAAATAATAGCCCCCATAACCCAAGTATTATAGCGGCCATAGGTAATACCCCGCTGGTAAAACTGCAAAAAATAGTACCCGAAAACTGTGCCGACATTTATGTAAAGCTGGAATATTTTAACCCAACCGGCTCTTATAAAGACCGTATGGCATTATCAATTATCGAAAATGCTGAAAAAAGAGGTACGTTAAAAGCGGGAATGACTGTTGTTGAGTGCACTGGTGGCAGTACCGGTACGTCGTTAGCTTTTGTTTGTTCGGTTAAAGGGTATCGTTTTTATGTAGTTTCGTCTGATGCCTTTGCGAAGGAAAAACTGCAGAGCATGAGACTGTTTGGCGCCGAACTTGAAATAACGCTAAGCGACGGCGGTAAGATAACACCCGACCTGATCCCCAGGATGATTAAGCGAACGCAGGAGATTGGTTTGCAACCAGGCACTTATTTAACCCGGCAGTTTGAAAACCCGGACGTAATTGATGGTTACCAGGCAATGGGCCGCGAAATATTACAACAATTGAATGCGCCCATCAGTGCATTTTGCGGTGCTGTTGGCAGCGGCGGTATGGTGGCAGGAGTATCAAAAATATTAAAGGCAAAACGTGATGATACCCGTATCATTATATTGGAACCGGCCTCGGCTCCGCTTATATCAAAGGGAATAAAGGGTACACATAAAATTGATGGTATTGGCGTAGGTTTCGTTCCTCCGTTTTTAAATAGCGGGAGTTACGATGAGGTACGCACGATAGAAGAGCCCGAAGCACGCAACATGGTTAAACTATTGGCTGCCGAAGAAGGTATTTTTGCAGGAACTTCAACAGGGATGAACATTGCAGCTGTTATTGAGATAGGGCGGGAATTGGGACCCGGCCATACAGTAGTAACAGTAGCCTGCGATTCAGGAATGAAGTATTTAAGCAGCGGATTGTTTGATTAAACAGTTATTTTCTGATGTACGATGGCGTACGTACCTTGTTCGGTTATGATACACTCAATTATCTGAATATTTTTAATAAATGTCTGAAATACAGATTTTTAAACTTTTGGCACCGTATTGCTTATATCTATGCCGAAGATCAGTTAACAGGGATCTTGAGGTTTAGTTGAAAACATGTTGATGGTGCGTTCCGGGGTGAGATACGGAACGCATTTTTTGTGGGTGGCGAAAAATCAATTAAAACAATTTTTGATAAATTTTCTATATTTGTATATCAAAATTATCCCCAATGAGTGATCAGGATATAAAACGGTTATCAGATTTAGCCAAGAAAAAGCTTAAAGCAGGTGTTACCAAAGAACAGGCTTTGCAAAGTTTTATACGTATCGGGGTAATGGACGAAAAAGGTGAGTTTACAAAAGATTATGCTATTTTAGAATCGGTGATCAAAAAAGTCTGATGTACGATTCGCGCCCTAACCTTATTATTGGCTTTCACGGCTGCGACGAGACTGTGAAACAAAAACTCATAAACAGTTCAAGTTCTATCCAAAAAAGCAAAAAACCATACGATTGGCTTGGCCATGGTATGTATTTTTGGGAAAATAATCATGACCGCGCAATGGAGTGGGCTACTGAAAAGAAAAAACGCGGCGAGATAGCAACTCCGGCTGTTGTTGGCGCGATATTGCAACTTGGCTATTGTTGCGACTTGTTAGATTCCAGGTATGTGCAGTTGCTTAAGGAATATTATAATTTGATGGCGGATGCCTATAAAATTGTTGGAAGAGAGTTGCCCCAAAATAAAAACCTCTCGCACGACGTTCATAAAGACCGAATTTTAAGGGTGTTGGATTGTACAGTTATTGAATACATGCACGATGAAATTTATGACCGCTATAAGCAAGATATTTTTAATAAAGGTTTTAGCGATCTGAAGATCTTTGAATCTACCCGTTGCGTATTCACCGAAGGCGGCCCAATCTACAAGGGTGCCGGTATTTTTGAAAAAAGCCACATACAAATATGCATTCGTAATCCGGATTGTATTAAGGGATTCTTTAACCCCCGGAAAAGTACGTCTTTTAATAGCTGGGTGGAGCGAAAATAACAGGTCGGCCAGCAAGCGATAGGTAAACTTAGTTTCTAATACTAAGTTTACCGAGCAACATTATTCAAATTTGTTCGAATCAGTAGTCCCCCTCCAGCTATCCGACCTAAACGGACTTACCGGGAAACCTTCCACATTGTACAAATTAGCATCAATAGGCGCGTCTGTCCACGCGTAGCGTACGGCAACAGGTTGCGGTACCTGGCTGCTCCATACTTTTACTTTATTCCCATCAACTATTACAGCCTGGGCATAGTAAAATTTATGATCAGCACCCGCTATTTCGAAACCTTTCAGATAGCCATATTTATCTTTTGCCATCAGGCCCTTGTCGGCATGGGTAAAACTCACGGTTGCAGCAGCGCCTGTAAAATCAGCCGAAGCAAATAGCGGGCTTTCAGCAAATCCGGGCAGGTGATAAACATCGGCCAGGGCTTTGCTGGCCAGCCTGTAGCCTACATCTGCCTTATCGCGCGGGTGGATATTAAGCGGCTCACCGATGTCAGTTGTTACGGCCATGCCGGTATTGGGCAATTGCAGCGTCATGGTTTGGGCTTCCCGTAGTTCGGCCCAATTGCTGCCTACATTGGCGTTCTGAAAGCCGCCGAATGAGGCTAGCTGAACAAACAAAAAGGGAAAATCTTTTTTCCAGCGGCTGCGCCAGTCGGTAATCATGAGTGGGAAGGTGGTGCGGTATTGATAGGCATTGCCCGCATTCGATTCGCCCTGGTACCAAATCACGCCTGCTATCCCGTAAGGAATTAGCGGACTAATCATGCTGTTGTATAGCGTAAATGCAGTGTTATTCGGCAAAAAGTTAAAATGATAAGGTTTGCTTAAATCGGGCATTACATGCCAGTTGTTATCGGCCATGTTAACGGTGGTGTCGGCAAACTTAACATAAATATCGCTCGCCAAACCGCTGATACCTAATCCTAACCAGGCCGGGTTTTTTTGTTGCGATTGCAAATCAATCAACACACTGTTATTGCCGGGTTTCCAGGTGCCGGCCGGTAAATCGAGTTGAAATGTATTAGGCAAGTTGCCTTTTTTTATGAGCGTTCCGTTAATGTACAAAGCCATATCGGCATCAGTAGTTCCTAATTTTAATACCGATGTGCGGTTAGCGTAACTGCTATCTAACTTAATGGTGCGCTGCATAAAGCCCTCACCGCGGTAGCCGTACAGCTTACCCATCCATTCCCACGAGGCTGGTGCACTGCCTTGTTGCCAATCTGCAAAAAATGTAGCGGGCTGTGTTGCGAGTTCGTCGGGGGTATAGTTTACAACAGGTTTGTTTCGGTACGCGTATGCTCGCAGTTGTTTGTCAATACGCGCTCTTACTCCGTCCCAGGTATCGGGCAGGGCTTTTGCAGCTGTGCCTAATTCAGGCGATGCCAGCATGGCCTCTTTGCTTATCCAGTCTTCGGCCAGGGTGCCGCCCCAGTTGCTGTAAATTAAGCCTACGGTAACATGCAATTGTTGCGATAGTTTTTTGGCAAAGAAATAACCAACAGCAGTAAAATTGCCGACCGTATTGGTGTCGGCTTTTACCCATTGGCCACGGCGAATATCTTTTTGCGGCTCCAAACTCATGGTATCGGGCACCTGGAACTGACGAATGGTTTGTTGTGCCGAAGCTTTTTGTTCGGCTTTATAACCCAGCGCATCCCGCAGGTGAAACTCCATGTTTGATTGGCCAGAACATATCCATACCTCGCCCAGCATCATATCAGTATAAGTAAGGGTTTCCTTGCCTGCAGATATAGTCATGGTGTAGGGGCCACCTTCGGGCATGGCTTTTAATATCACTTTCCAGTTACCCTGGTCATCGGCTTTGGCACTTACCTGCTGGCCGTTAAATGCAACGGTTACTTTGGCTTTTTTGCCGGCCCATCCCCAAACGGGTATATCCTGGTTGCGTTGTAAAACGCCATGGTCAGCAAATAGTTTGGCGGTAGTTAATTGTGCCTGGCTCTCAAAAAAAAGGCCGCATAAAAGCAGGGTAAGTAGGGCAATTCTCATTTAATTGGGGTGTTTTGGTTATGTCAAAGTTAAATATAAATAGTCACAAGTGTGTTACTGCCCCACATGGAGTAATGTATCAATTTTGTATCCGGCAGATATAATCCGTAATTTTATTTTTTTTAAGAAGAAGAAAATTGCGGTTTACAGCCCTTTAATAAATGAAAGAAATAAAAGCCATTATAAGCGCTTACGATAATATTGATAAAAACAAGGTAAAAGCCGCATTGGCTACAGTTGTTCGGGTGGAAGGCTCTTCGTACCGGCGCACCGGCGCCCGTATGCTGGTAACCGACGATGGCGTGTGGATAGGCGGTATAAGCGGCGGTTGCCTGGAAGGTGACGCCCTGAAACGTGCGCGACTGGCTATCGCAAAATCAGAATCGTCATTAATCACTTACGACACCACGCAAGACGACGCTTACCAAATAGGAGTGGGGCTTGGCTGTAACGGTGTAATTGATGTACTGTTTACCCCGCTGCAATATCAAAATAAAAACAACCCTATTGAAGTTTTAAAAGAATGTACAGCTGCAAACCGGCAAGCACATATTTTAGTAACCATCACTGCGGTAAATGGTGTATGGAACGGCATTAAAGCGGGCGATGTAATTCAATATACCGGCAAGCAAGATCTTGCTGTTTTTGAGGATACCGCTGTGGCGGATGAATTGTTGCAAAAAATTAGTCACCAGGTTGAAATTGGCAAATCGGCCCCCTTTGAGGTTCATTTACCGGAAAATCGGAAACTGGCGGTATTTATTGAAATACTGCCGCCAGAGATTAATTTAGTGCTGATGGGGCACCAGTATGATATTTACCCGCTGGCCCGCCTGGCAAAAGAAATTGGCTTGCGGGTAACCATGGTGTCCAATCCATTGAAAATAAATGCGAAGTTTTTCGATACTGTTGATGCCGTATTTGGGTACGATCAGTTAAATAGTATCAGTATTGACCAATATACCGCTATAGTATTAATGGCGCACGATTATAAAACAGATAAACGGAACCTGCCAAAAGCGCTGCAAACAGACGCTTTTTATGTGGGTATGTTGGGGCCAAGGGTACGGTCGGAAAAGATTTTTAATGAATTAGCGAGCGATGGGTTGGCTATAGCCGATGCAGATATGGACCGCATTTTTGCACCAGCGGGCCTTGATATTGGCGCTACCAGTCCTGAAGAAATTGCATTATCTATTATTGCCGAAATAAAAACTGTTTTTTCGAAACGGGAAGGCGGTTTTTTAAAGCATAGGCAAACGGCAATTCACGAACGAGGCTGATTTTTTAATGGGAATCAAGATAAAGCATGCCAGAAAAACTGAATTACTAATGAACGATTCAATAAAAAACCTTTTTAAGGAAGGTATACAGGTAAAAGTAAATGGCAGCCTATGGCTACAGGCGGGCGGAATACATTTTTTTGGCCCCGGCCCTGTTGAACTATTGGAACGTATTAACGAAACAGGCTCCATCAATGCGGCAGCAAAGGAAATGAAAATGAGCTACAAAAAGGCCTGGGAACTGGTAAATACCTTAAACCAACAGATGAAAGCTCCCGTTGTAATACCACAAACCGGTGGCGAAAAGGGGGGCGGTTCAACCTTAACCTCCGAAGCAATGCAACTGATACAATATCACCGCGAAATGCGACAACGCTTTGCCGCGTTTTTAGAAAACGAAACCCGTTTACTCAACCAATAATAACAAACTTTAAACTTCTTGCCTCATTTAAAAAGTCGGAAAGAAGAGTGTTTTCTTTTCTATCGTTATATATTTTAAAATATAACGATAACTTTACCCTCTTTACAACCTGTAACAACTTTTTAAACGTTAATTAATATGGATAAACATTTATTTTCAACAAAAAAACAAAGTTCGCGATTAAGCAAATTGATGGGCGCCTTGATAATAATGGCAATGATAAGCCTGTTACTACCATCTGCATCATTGGGCCAGGCAGCCGATACGGCAAAGGCAACTTTGCCAATAGGCACAAGTCAGGTTACGAAACAAACCTATCCAAAAACAGTAGGCTATTTAAGCTTTATTGTTCCTATTGTTACCGTTAGTAATACTACTGCTTATAATTTTTCGCACGCTACCGGCAGTATTGGCTTCCCGGTAGGAATAAATGTGTTGTATAGCGACAGGTTTGGCTTTAGTTATGAGTTTACGCCAACCATCAAATCGGCAGGTGGTACCAGTAAAATGAGCAATTTGCTGTTCGACCCGGGCACCATGTTCCGTTTTGATCATGGTTTTACCATCATTACCCGCCTGGCTTTTGAAACATCCGGACGTTATGGTTTTACCCCGGTTTTTAACAAGGTTTATGCGCGCACTAAGGATGTTAACTATTTTATAGCCTTATCGCTCCCGGCAAGGTTCGGCAATGCTGCTAATGCATCCGTTGGTTTAAATGTACAGTTTGGCTTTACTTTTAATTAATTGGGGAATTGGATATCAAATATCCATTGCAGAAAGCGCGTCTATTTTTTTTTGCATTGCCTGCTTATCTGCATCTGTTTTTGCTAACGCCCTGGCATCCTTAAAACTCTGTTTCGCTTTCGCTGGATTGATGCCGGTGTGTAACTCGCCCAGCAGGGCGAAATAAAAATGGTTGCCGGTTAAATTCAGCTTCTCTGCTTCAATAATAGCGGCCTGCTTACCGTTAGCCTTCGCCAGGGCGTAGGTGCGGTTAAGCGCTGCTATTGGCGAATACTCCATTTGCAGCAGGCGATTGTACAGTTGCAAAATGTTCTCCCATTTTTCAGTTGTATCGGCCTTTTGGGTGTGCCAATAGGCAATACCTGCTTCCAGGTGGTATTTACTGACGCTATCGCCGTTTGCAGCGCAATTTAAAAAGTAGCCGCCTTTGCTAATCAGGTCGGTATTCCACAGGGAGGCATCCTGGTCGTCGTACAAAATTATTTCTCCGTTTTTATCCTGCCGCGCCTCAAATCGCGAAGCATGAAAACACATCAGCGCCAGCAATGCATTTACCTGTGGTTTGTTAGTCGCCTTGTTTTCAACCAGCATGGTGCATAGCCGCATGGCCTCCAGGCATAAGTCCTTACGCAGTGTTTGGTTTTGGCTCACCGAATAATAACCCTCGTTAAAAAGTAAATAAATGGTAGTGAGCAGGGGTATGAGCCGTTCATCAATCTCGGCCTCAGCAGGCATTTCCACGTTGATGCCGCCCTCCCGTATTTTTTCCTTAGCTCTAAATAGGCGCTTATTAATGGTTTCTTTATTGGATAAAAATGCATCGGCAATTTCTTCGATCCCAAAACCGCAAAGAATTCGCAATGATAAGCCTATTTGAGCCTCGGAAGGTATCAATGGGTGGCAAACGGCAAACATCATTTGCAGTTGACTATCGATCACGTTTTGAGGCGAAAGATCAATATCGGTTTCATAAAAATCGGTAGTCGTATTTTTTATTTCCACAACAACCTTTTCCTCAAATACCGTATTGCGCTGCAGGTGATTTTTCGCTTTGTTTTTTGCCACATTATAAAGCCATGCCATTGGATTTGGCGGAATACCCTTCACACCCCAAACCTGTGTAGCCGTAAGGAAAGTTTCGCTGGCAATATCTTCAGCAATTTCCATTTGCGCAAAGCCAAACCTGCGGCATAATACCGATACTATTTTACGGTATTCCGTTCTGAATAAATGGAGGATGGTGTGGTCATTAGTCATTCTCTTCACATCATTTGGAACAATTGGTTAAAGTTTCAACTAAGCATATTAAAAGCGTCCGTCCGCCACGAAGTATCGAAACTTGCGGACAGCCGGACGCGTTTATTCATCAAGCACTGCCAACTGCCTACTCAAAACTGCCAACTTTTTTAGTGGCCTTGTATTTTTCTTACTTCAACACTATTACCTTCGCCACCCAAAATTGGACACTGTTTGGCAATATTGGTGGCATCTTCCAAATCGGTAGCTCTGATGGTGATAAAACCGGCCAGCGACTCTTTAATCTCCACAAAAGGCCCGTCGGTAATTACGGGGCCAAATTTTATAACCTTGCCCTCGGTTGCAAGCCCTGTGCCGCCAACAAATTTGTTTTGCGCAGCAATACCGCCTACCCAATCGTGATACATCTTCATGTAGCTCTCTAATTGTTCGGGCGATGGTTGTGCTTCTTTGGTAATCAGGTCAAGCCGCATTAATATTAAATACTCGTCCATGGTGTTTTTTTGTTTTTTAATGGTTAATAAATATATGAATTACTGCAATATCAAGCGGGCATTACTGAATTGGACAGCCGCGGCCATTTTTTTGAACATAAATGAATCGTTTTTGAATCGCCTGCGCGATTCAATAGGGCTACTTTGGTACAAAAAATAATATCATGTTAAAATTTTTACAACAATCCCTGGCAGTTTTAGTGCTATCCAACTGCATTTATTCGTGCGCAGCACAGACGCCTGCTGTGTCGTACAGTATGTTCAGGGGCAATGAGAAGCACACAGGTGTTTACCCATCGGCTGCTATAAACTCGCCGCCAAAGGTGAAATGGAAGTTTAAAACCAATGGCTATGTCAATTCATCGCCCGCAATTGCCGGCGATAAAATATACTTTGGCAGCGGCGACAGCAGCCTGTATTGCCTCAATATAAACTCTGGCAGCGTTATATGGAGCTACAAAACAAATGGCGCTGTGTATTCATCACCCGCCGTGGTTAACGGAATTGCATATTTTGGGAGCCACGATGGTAATTTTTATGCCTTAAATGCTGCCGATGGGAAAGTAAAGTGGTTATTTAAAACCGCGGGCGAAAAACGTTTTTCGGGCAAACACCTGCACGGTCAGGAACCTGCCGATTCGTTGTTTGTGGATCGCTGGGATTTTTGGCTGTCATCGCCGGTGGTGTATGACAACGAGGTTTACTTTGGATCAGGGTCTGGTTATTTTTATGCGCTGGATGCCAAAACAGGTAAACAACAATGGGCCTTTAAAACAGACGGCGTTATCCATTCATCGCCCGCCATAGCCTTCGGTAATGTTTATTTTGGCGGATGGGATACCTACATGCACGCGTTGAATGCCAAAACCGGCACGGAAGTTTGGAAGTTTAAAACAGGGGTTGATACCGTTATTCATAACCAAACAGGTATAACCGGCTCGGCCATTATTGATGGCAATATGCTTTACTTTGGCTGCCGCGATTCGTATGTGTACGCCCTTAATGCAATTAACGGTCAGCTAATATGGAAAAAGTTTAACGACCGTGGCTGGATAAGCATTACCCCGGTAGTGTATGGCGATAAACTTATCTATTCGTCGGGTAGCAGCAAAAGGTTTATAGCCGTTAACAAAATGACGGGTGATACCGTTTATCAGCAAAGCTTCAGCTCGGCAACCTTTGCATCGCCTGCTATTGCAGGCACCACGCTTTACCAGGGCACATTTGTGGGCACCATGATTGCTTTGGATGTAAACACCGGCCACACCAAATGGACCTTTGCCACTGATGCCGTGACCCAGGATAAATACGATATCTTAAACCCCGACCATTCCATCAATAATGAAAAATTTGACGCTGCCCTAAAAAGATCCGGAGGAAAGCTGCGGCCGATAGATGTAGGCTTATCGTTGGGATGCATCAACTCATCGCCGGTGATTAAGGATGGGGTACTGTATTTTGGTTCGACGGATGGTAATTTGTACGCGCTGTATTGAGGGGAGATTAGAAGGGTAGTGATTTTTGGGGAGTCAGTGGTGAAAAAGCTTGATTTATGGTATAAAAATCGATAATTTTGAACGATCACACGCAAAATCTTACACAATCTAAATTGCCCCATGAAACTACAACAAATTTTCGTCGCTGTTTTAGGCTTTATCGCAGTGCTCGTTTTTGTCGTAGATTCAATAACAAAATTCAAAAACTCAAGATGCCAAAGCAAGTTTGGTCCCGAATTGAATGAAAGACGTAAACAGCTTGGTATTTCTATAGTTCCACCCGATTGGGTAGTTTATAGTAAAGATGACCATGCAACTTTATGGCAATCTCCCAAAAAAGAAAAAGGCCATGGTTTCAAAGTAGTGGTCTATGATGGATGCGAGTTAGATGGCGAAGAAGATCATTATTATTTTGATTCGAAAAAAATACACGATAGCGTGTTGGATATTGATTACAAATATGTGAATTCAAAAAGAAAAAAGGATTCTACCGTGTTCACATACCAGTTAGGTAATCACCTCGATACGATCACACGAAAACAGGCTGACAGTATCTTCCTGGCAAATCATGTTAAAAAAGATGATTGATTAAATTCTTAAAAGAAAGACCTCCGAAGTTTCAAAAACTTCGGAGGTCTTTCTTCTGCTTTCTTTTACTTTCCGGACTTTACTGACTTTTCCGACTCAATCACTCCGTCTTCAAACTTTTTATAGGATTTGCCAACGCCGCTTTTACAGATTGAAAACTAACCGTAATCAGCGTGATGAAAATAGCGGCCAACCCGGTAAACACAAATATCCAAACCGAGATATCGGAGCGGTAATCAAAATGTTGCAGCCAGTTGTGCATCAGGTACCAGCCGATAGGAAATGCAAAGACAAGGGAAATGCCAACCAAAACAACAAAATCGGTGGATAGCATGGTCCACAGGCTGAATATGGAGGCGCCCAATACCTTGCGTACGCCAATTTCCTTGATGCGCTGCTCGGCCATAAATGAAGCCATGCCGAATAACCCCAAACAACTGATTAGGATAGCCAGGCCAGCAAAAAAAGAGGCCAGTTTGCCTATACGCTCTTCGTTGCCAAACTTTTTGGCGTACTCATCATCCACAAAAGTGTACGAGAACGGCTGTTGCGGGTTAAAGCGCTTAAATACCGGTTCTATTTTGGTTAAGGCGGTGCTGGCGCTCAAATTGGGATTAATACGTAGTAACGCAGTATAACCAGCGCCTTTGTTAAAGAAAAATACCGATGGTTTTACCTGTCCGTAAGGCGAATCGACAATGATATCTTTTATCACGCCAATAATTTTAAACTGATGGCCATAATAAGTGAGGTATTCCTGCAATGGATTTTTAAGCGCCATAAACTTAACAGACGCCTCATTGATGACTACGGCGGATGAGTCTGTCAAAAATTCTTTCGAAAAATCGCGGCCTTCTTTAAATTGCCAGCCTGCGGTTTTTCCATAGTCTGCCGAAACACCTGTCTGTTGGAAATCGACACTTAGGTTAGGGTCTTTGTCGCGCCATTCAATGGCGCTGGTGCTGCCGGCTGTTTGGGTAGGGGCCACATCGCCTTCGGCCATGGATGCTACGGCGCCGGTTTTAAACAGTTCATCTTTTACGGCTTCAAAGTTTTTGTGGATGTCGCCTGTAGCTACCGGGATAGATACCAGTCCATTGCGGCTGTAACCAACCGGACGATTTTTGGCAAACTGTATCTGGCGAAAAATAACAACTGTGCCAATAATAAGCGTTACCGAAACTATAAACTGCACCACCACCAGCACCTTACGCGGTATAGCGGCAAACCTGCCCACCCTGAACGACCCTTTAAGTACCTTAACCGGTTGAAAAGATGATAGATAAAAAGCAGGGTAGCTACCCGCAATAATCCCAGTAAACAAGCTAAAGCCAATACTTAGCACCCAAAAAATAACCGAACTCCACAGAATACCCATCTGTTTATCGGCAACCACGTTAAAAAATGGCAGGCTTAACTCCACAAAAAGCACGGCGAGCAAAAAGGCAATACCCACGCACAATAATGATTCACTAAAAAACTGGTAAACGAGCTGACTGCGCAACGAACCAATTGCTTTACGAATACCCACTTCTTTAGCCCGTTTTTCGGACCGTGCGGTACTTAAATTCATGAAATTAATACACGCCAGCAGTAATACAAACACACCGATGAGGCCGAAAAGCCATACATATTGTATGCGGCCGCCAATGTTTTTGCCATCTTTAAAATCATCATATAAATGCCATTGGTTCATGGGGTGTAAAAACAAAGCGGGTTTCTTTTTAGCCAGCACGGCGCTTACATTGTGCAGCTTCACATCGCGTATTTTTAATGATACAGCAGCCATATCGGCATTGTCGGCCATTAGCACATACAAGGTGCAAAAATTTGGCCGCCAGGGTTCGCGCATTGATTTTAAATCGTTGGCGTTATAAAACATTTGCCACGAGCCAATGAAGCTTAAATCGGCGAAGGTTGAGTTTTGCGGAAAATCTTTATAAACGCCCGCTACTTTTGCGATGGTCTGGTTGTCAATTTTAAGCGTTTTGCCCATCGGGTCGGCATCGCCAAAATAGGCTTTGGCGGTAGCGGCAGATATTAATAATGATGTAGGGTCGTTGAGTGCCGTGCGGGTGCCTTTCAGCATTTCAAGACTAAACATTTCGGGCGCAGCCGGCTCCATGAAAACGCCGTTACGGGTTAATTTTTTATCATCGAGCGCCAATACGTGGTTGCCCAGCCCTGCTGTTTGCACTACTGCTTTAAAATCAGATCCATAGCTTTTGCGTAAAGCTTCGGCCAGCGGATACGGTACCGATTGCCAGGTTTGTACCTCGCCATTATTGGTTACGTTTTGTATCACCTTGGCAATATGATCGTAATTGGGGGTAAATTTATCAAACGATAACTCGTCCCATATCCAAAGCCCGATCAGCATGGCCACCGCCATCCCAACCGAAAGGCCCACAATATTGATAAAGGAATGCACCTTATTTTTAATAAGGTTGCGCCAGGCTGTTTTTAAATAGTTTTTAATCATGGTTTTACACGTTTGATGTATGTATTACCGCAATTTTATGCCAAATTTGCAACTGGTTTATAATCAATGGTTTGAGATCGTGTGGACAGCGCGTTTTTGTTCGTTTTCGAACGGTGTTGTGTTCGTTTCTGTCTGAACCATGACAGGCTTTGACAAATGACAGCGGAACGAATGACCAATGAAAGCGTAACGAAATGACTATATACCATTCGCTCTAACGGTAATCTCGGCAATATCCAGCACCTGTATTTCCTGCTCTTTGTTTTCCAGCTTTACGCCATCGCGCAGCATCGTCATACAAAACGGGCAGGCGGCGGCAACTATATCGGCTTTTGCTTCCAGCACGTCGGTCATGCGTTCTGCATTAATGTCTTTATTGCCTTTTTCGGGTTCTTTAAACATTTGGGCACCGCCCGCACCACAGCACAGGCCATTGCTTTTGCAGCGTTTTAGCTCAACCAGTTCGGTATCTAATATTTCCAAAGCCGCACGCGGGGCTTCGTAAACATTATTACCACGACCCAGGTAACAAGGATCATGATAGGTGATGCGTTTGCCTTTAAAGCTTTCGCCACCTTCGGCCTTTAGCTTGCCTTCGTCAATTAATTGTTGTATCAGTTGCGTGTGATGGATCACTTCATAATTGCCACCCAAGTCGGGATACTCGTTTTTTATTGTATTAAAACAATGGGGGCAACCGGTTACTATCTTCTTTATCTCATAACCATCCAGCACCTGTATATTGGACATGGCCTGCATCTGGAATAAAAACTCGTTCCCGGCGCGTTTGGCCGGGTCGCCGGTACAGCTTTCTTCGGTGCCTAAAACAGCAAAGCTGATGCCTACATGATTTAGTATTTTGCAAATATCGCGTGTTATCTTTTGTGCCCGTTCATCAAAACTGCCTGCACAACCTACCCAAAACAATATTTCAGGTTTCTTTCCTTCGGCAGCCATTTCGGCCATGGTTGGAATTTTTTGGTTCATAGTTTAAGCTCCTTTTTGTAATTTAATCAATTGACTCATTGATTTCTGCCACAAACTCGTCTATACTGCCGTAATTTAAAAATGCAATTGCCGAATTAATAGAATTTAACTGATTGAGGATATCCAATGCTAACTTCAAAGCATCACTTTCATTTCCAAACATATTGGCATCCCAGTTTATACCAGCCAGTGTTTCGGCTTCAGCCATTTCTACGCACCAACTTTCCAAGAACTCCGGTAACGGAATTAATGTAGGTATGTAGTCTTTCCACTCGTTACGGGCAGAAGCTTTGGCGTATGCCCTTTCCGACCAAAAAGGTATTACACCAATCTCTTCATCTTCGCTTGAATTAGAATTGGCCCATCCTTTTTTGTCCTTCAGCCCCCATACTTGTTTGGAGGCAGAAACTCCCTGCACAAATAATTTATACTTATTTTCAATAGTCGCTGCGTCCTGTAACATTTCGTTTCTCTTTATTTTAGCGGGCATCATCATTGGCCCAGTTCAACCTATCGGCGGCGCTATATTTCCATGGCGCACCGTTATTCTCCACATTGCCAAACATATTATTGAGGCTGGCCGGGGCCTGTGATTCTTCCATCACCACGTAACGGCGCATTTCGGTAATAATTTCCAGTGGATTAATGTTTACCGGGCAGGCATCCACGCAGGCATTGCAGGTGGTACAGGCCCATAATTCTTCGCGGGTAATGTAATCGTCTAACAAGGTCTTCCCATCCTGATGGTCCTTGCCATGTTTATCTATGTTGTTGCCCACTTCGGTAATACGGTCGCGGGTATCCATCATTATTTTTCGCGGAGATAGCAGCTTGCCTGTAATATTGGCCGGGCAAACCGATGTACACCTGCCACATTCGGTACAGGTATAAGCTTCCATCAGGTTTTTCCAGGTGAGGTCGGTTACATCTTTGGCGCCAAACCGTGCTATCTCGCCTGTGCTTTCAGGGGTAAAAGATGGATCGAGCATCGCCTTTACCTCGTTGGTAACCGCAGCCATATTGGTAAACTCACCTTTTGGATGCAGGTTTGAATAATATGTATTTGGAAATGCCAACAGGATATGAAAATGCTTGGAATATGGCAAGTAGTTTAAAAACGCCAAAATGCCGATAATATGGAACCACCAGCATCCTCTCTCAATAATTTCCAAAGCGCCGGCACTATCAGGCAATAAGGGACCGATAAAACTGCTAACGGGAAAGCTGCCTGCCTTTACATAATGACCGATGTTTAGCAACTGCAATTTACTGTCGGCAGCGTTCATGGTTAAAAAGGCCGTCATTAACAGTATTTCGATGATGAGGATATAGTTGGCGTCGGATTTTGGCCATTCGGTCATCTCCACGCCGCTGAAACGTTTTAAGCGCACAATGTTGCGCCTCGCTAAAAATATAACACAAGCGGTGAGCACCAATACTGCCAAAATCTCGAATCCTCCAATTAACAAGCCATACAGGCTGCCCAGGGGTTTTGAAAAAATGCGGTGCGAGCCAAATACACCATCAATCATTATCTCCATCACCTCCAGGTTGATGATGATAAAGCCCACATAAATAAAAAAATGCATTACAGCCGCCAGCGGCCGTTTTACCATTTTTGTTTGCCCAAGAGCAATTTTTGCCATGGTTTTCCACCGCATGGCCGGATTATCAGACCTGTCGGCAGGTTTGCCCAACAAAATATTGCGCCGAACCTTGCCCGCATTTTTGCTGAAAAGGTAAATAGCCGCCGCCAGGATGATGATAAACAGGAGTTGAGTAATCATTATGCGTGCATAGTAATTTTTTCAAAGTTAATTTTTATGTTGTAATGTCGAAATGTTTTACGGTTGAAATGTTGGTGAATTAAGTTGAATAAGTGAATTGGGAGCGTGGTTGAATAAGTTTTTTTATTCATTATCAGGGCTATAATCACTTTTTTCAAAAAAAATTTAACAACGACAAAAAAAAGTCTACATTTGCAATCCCAAACCAAGCGGTATCATAGCTCAGTCGGTAGAGCAAAGGACTGAAAATCCTTGTGTCGCTGGTTCGATTCCAGCTGATACCACAGAAATTTGCAGCCTCTTAGTCTTTACTAAGGGGCTTTTTTATTGCTTAAATCGCTTATCTAGGCCATAAATGCTGATTTTGAAATAAGTTAATTGATAATTTCCAACAGGATGATTAATTGTCCTATTGCGGCAATTTAGCAGTTTTTACAAGCAATTACAATGCTTTTGGCGCAGTTTTGGCGCAGTTTTCATGCATTTTATACTCCCATAGTTGATTTTGATTAGTTGATTAATTAATTATGAAGGCGAACACCACGCTTATCGCAATCAAGTGCAAAAGGAAACGATATAAATGGCCTGCGCTCTTGGCCTGAGGGTTTATGCTCGGCAAGCTTTTGCACGCTACAGCAGCGATAAGCGTAACTTTGCTTGCATAATTATATGATCACTCCATCCCAATGTACCTTTTAAAGCAATAGCAAGAATTTACTTTGTTTGCTCTTATCATCGAGCTTTGATATTTTAAAGTGCGGACTTAAATCCTGATCAAATACTATAGTTGAAATACGTTTTTTCTTCGAAATCGTATAATGACACACTTCTGCCCGTAACAATACCGGAAAAATGGCATGAGTTACCATGATCATACCCATTAAATTTATTTCCAGACACTTGGAGATTGATGTGATGCTTATCTCCGTAATGATATAAATTCAGATTTCCGGCATTCACGCTGCCAGAAACATGGCAGGACTGTTCATTGTCAAAAACGCTGACATTGCTTTTGTTTACAGTTCCACTTATTGATATATACCTCGCTTGCGCCTGATCATAGACTGCTGACCCGGTTTTACCAGATATAAATGATGCTGCGATATATGCAATGGCTGCTCGCGTATTAGGTTTCATCTTGTGAGTTTAGTTTAATTCAAAGATATTGAAAATTTAACGCTTATAACAGATGTATAATTCCTGAATTGAAGTTGTAGATAGATTATTTACGTTGCTACACTTTTTCAATAAAAGGGGTTATTTCCCCCCCTTGTACCCAACTGTCGCAAATCGAGATATTTGCTTTGGTTGTTTAGTACCATTTTCCTTTGCCTTTAAAAGGTAAAAATCCTGATGACCACCATATAATTAGGCTATGCCCTATAAATGTACCTTTTAAATTAGAAAAGACGGATATCGTGTTGTTAGATATTAAGGATATAGTCTGCTGCCTTTTGCGCTTGGGAGGCAGCCATAATAATCAAACTCTTATCGTTCTTTAAAGCCTTTAGCCAGTTTTCAATATAGGCTGCACTATTAGCAATTGTTGGTTGACCAATTCCGGTTACAGCGCATAAATAAGCTGCTGTCATTTCAGCTGTAAGTTCTTCTTTAGCGTAATTGGATTTGCCAAACCCATCATGTTCCATTAGCTCTTTTCTGTTTAACCTGCTAGTGTGGCCTGTACTATGGGCCAACTCATGAAACAATGTGTTATAATATCCTTCAGCCGACACTGATTTAGTTAATGATGGTACAACCACTAAATCAGGTGCAACTTGATAGTAAGCAAGTTCTCCTGTAAGTTGGATTTAGGAGGCATCGGCATTTCCTTAATTAAGCGTTCACAGTTATCAATCATTTCTAAATCTGATAATATTATCGAATTATCGTTCGAGTATTTGATTCCTTCAGTTTCAGCTATATTGAAAACTGTGTAAGCTTTGGGTACAAGTTTCACTGGATTGGTATCATCAGGGTTTTTGGCGTTCATAATAGTGGCTTTACCTTTTTCTTTTTTTAATTCAATTGTTGCCCAATAGATGATCTTTACACCTTTTTCATCTTCTCTTATAGTTCCTCCTAATTTATTAGCTTGATTGTAAGTAAGGTAATCGGTGGTAGGAAATTGATGTTTAAAAGTGTGAAAGTTTAAAATGAAGATATTCCATGCCCGATAATAGGTTGAAGTGAGAAAGTTCTTCGGTAATCCGGTTGCATTCCAGGAGCATTGCCAAATTACTGTACCTTCTTCTAATGCTTTAATTACTGTTTCTGTTACCTCCTGGTAAATGTCATTGTAAGTGTTGGTGAGTTTCGTAACAGTTTCCATAATGTGAATTATTAATTACGGAATCAGGGCAGGCTTATGGCTGGATTAAATGCAAGGAGGAACGGAATAAATTGGCTGCGCGGTTGCCATAGGAGCGTTTATGCCGGAAATTCCTTGCAATGTATCCAGCCTCACGCCTAACTTTGTGGAATAATTATATATTCTCTCTTGCCTCATAGGTGTTAACACATTTTATTTCTATGTCTTATAGTGTTACATAGCGCTGTTATAAAATGTGCAGGATTTAAAGAGCCGGAATTTGACGACCGACACTTCATTGTAAAAGCACTATTTATAAGGGAATATTTAACATCAGTCCAATGATTAAGGCGAAAAATGAAGTTAAAACGTTTAATTACGTAATCGATTAAAGAATTTTAGAGACTAATTGCGCAGGAAGACTTCTGAAAATTTCAGGTATTTTTGAATATTACTTAAATTAATTTGTAATATCGAAATAAAGTAATACTTTCAATTTTAAATAGCTGTAAAACGTTTTTCACCAGCTGTTTATCAACCTTTGGCCTGTTTCACTATTATTTCAGAAGATGCATTACTTGTCATTTATTGTCTGCAAATTTCAAGGTAAAAACTTTTTTTCTATAGGAAAACCAACAGAAAGCCTAATCAATATTTCTGTGGGAAAAATAATCTGGTGGCTTTTTTTTGTTATATTATTTATTCCCAAGCCTTGCGTAGGTCAATACAGGGACGTTGATTCCTTTGGAAACCTGTATATAATCACTATTGACAACTCAGGATCTATGGTGTGGAATGCACACGACAAAAGGGACACGAACCGGAGGCAAATTATTGCAGAAAGCGTTTACCAGCGTTTGCTTAACGATACAAACACCTTTAAACCGCTTAATCATATTCATTACGACAGCGATAAATTTATATTTTTCAACTCGGGCATCTTCACCACGACCCAGCAGATTTCGCATCTCAAAAATCAACCCCGCTTTGAATTTTCATTCATTCATCACACCGATACGGCGTTTAACATGTTTTCTAACAAAAAAGAGTTGTTGGAAAGGATAAAAATGCAGCTGGCAACCAACCAATATGAATATTGCCTATCCTTCGTTTCGCAAATCAGGTTATTTTCATTAATTAAAGCATTGAATCTTGCTAGAAAAACCGCCGACTTGTCGGTTTTTCATCGCATTTTTGTAATCATTGTCACCGACGATGGAGACCAAAATGATCAGTGGATGACTGATTATGAAACCGTTAAAAAAAGCGCTCCCAAAAAGCTGGTCGAAATAGCCAGTGCAACAAAAAAGTATTTATATAATCCATTCGATCCACAGTCCGATTATTCAAAACTTGGTACTTTTTTTGAAACTTCGGTTGCATCAGAAAAACCTTATATATATTTTAACGAATACGTAACCGGGCAGTCAGGAACGACTTCAATTAAGGACTCGGTTTTTGAAATAACAGCGGCCGGAAATAAAACAATAAGCCTAAAATCACATATAAAGCAGTTTGGCGGTAACGCTATTGGATTTTTTCATCTGAATAAAATTGTACTCAACGGTATCTCTATACCTGTTAACGTGAATTTTAGCAACGATACCGTCATCGCCGTCCCAACTGCTCATATTATAAGTTCTAACAATATATCTGTACGCGGATATTTCCAGCAAGCATATATTGATCCGGTTTTAGGTAAGCATTACCGGAAGGTTAATTATATTCAAACTTGTATCTTTTACCCGAAACTGTTGACCTACGCTATAAGGTTATTAGTTTTTATTGCGGTTTTGGTATTTGCAATGTGGCTGCTTTTTTATTTCGTTATAATACCAAATAAAATGTTGTTTTCCATCTACTGCATTCACGATAAAACAGCAGAAGAATATATCGTAAAAAAAGGTCATTGGCTTTATGGTCACAATTATAATTTTAAACCCGGAGAACACACCGTTTTAAGTTATACCCGCGATAATGAATTGAAAATACATGCAATTCATGCCAAATATGGCAATATAAAAAAGAGGGAGTATCAGTTAAAAAGTATACACGAAGAATTTGATTTGTTAATTGTAAGTTCTTCCGAACTTTCAACAGATAAACAGCTTGCGTATTTTCCGCCGGAAATGGATATTGAAGGATATCATCAAATCAGGACATATCACCCCTTATTAAAACAAGTATATAGAACCAGCATCCGGTATCATTTGTGTAAAATAGCAGAGCGCTTAGGCTTACGTTATACTGGTTTGTTCAAATCCGTTTTAAACTTTGTCAATCGAATTTGGAAAAGACACTATTACACGTTCAGCGTTGGCGGATTTCAAGAAGATACATTGGGGTTTTCGGCGGCTGGCTTTGATGATAACACGTTCTGTATCAGGTTTAACCTTAGCCATGCTGATAGTAATATCGATAGCAACGTACAACGAAACTTAGCTTGCATAAACTATTTTTACGGGCAAAGCCGTCGTACGGCTGATTGTTTAATAATTATAAACCTATTTGATGATTACGTGGTATGGAACGTTTTAAAACTTAACTACCAACAAACGCTGATTAAAATTTATCATGTTTTTACCTTTAAACAGATTTGTAATGAAAACATAAACCTTGCGGCAGAAATTTCGGCAAATACAAGATTTTTAAAAAAACTCGCCCGTCAAAGTGATCTTAACATACACAAATATTTGACGATTATTACCAGAAGCGATAAAGCGGTGGTAAATAAAATGCCGTTCCGGGTGCTAGCAGTTGCTGAATATACCAAGAATATTTATGATTTTTCTTTTAAGTACAGCGTATTCCCAGGGTTTTTATACATGGTTGAAACGCGCGACGAAGGTGACGTCAAATTCAGAAAGCTATACTCCCCATTTCAAAACGGATTGCAAAATGAAATAATGACACACACGCCAGATACCGGCACCTATCACCTTAGCAATTGCTTTAGCCCCGATGTTGTTGAAAAGGGATTGAAACCTGCTTACATCAAACGGTTATCTTACGATCTTTTTTCTTTTTCGTACCCTAAGGACATGCTTTTAACCATCGACCCGGTTACTAAACGAATAATATACGCTGACCATAATATTTTATTTAACGATAATAAGCTATGAAGTACTTACCTATAGTTATTGGACAAAGACGATTGCACGTTTGCCATCTTAACAATAATAAAAACGCGCAGGCTGTTTTTGAATTTATTGTCCCAACTGCCGGCGGGGAAACAGAGTTGTTTAAAATCGATGGCAGATCGAAGTTTGTATCAATGGACGGCCTGGAACTCTTATCAGATTCTGAAAAGTATCGGGTAGACCCGATCAATGAAAATGGCGACGGAAACGAGCTTTCATTAAAGATCATTTTTGGACATGTTGCGGCAGAACAGGATTATAACAATAAAAATGGCATCAGCGTTACGCGGGCGCATAAAGACAGGAGCCTGCGGGCTATATCAACCAGGGCCAAAATAAATAAGCTAAAAGTAAATATTGTTTATTGTGAAAGAGTAAAACAAGGTAACGAATATGAAGTTGTTGAATACTGTTATAATATCATCATCCACATTCCTTACAGCCAGGCCGCTAATATTGATATCTATGATGCGGCGATTGATTTTGGTTCGGAGGCCTCGCAGATAGGAACAAAACTTGCTAACAGCGAAAACAACGCACAGGATGTGAAGATTGTAAGAGAACTTAAACAATTTCATGATCAATACATAGCTGATAAACGGGATAGGTTTTGGCAAGGTGATGCCGCAGACAGGAATCCGGAGACCAGTTGTTTTTATAAATCTGTTTTTTTTGTGGACAAGGCCCATAACGGTTTTAGACCAGCCGAACCACCGAACGCCCGTAAAGAAAAAACCTTGCTAAAAACCTTATTACCAGAGGAAACTGCGTATACGACCGAACAGTACGAGCAAGGCAATATATATTCAAATTTGTTTTTATTACCCAATTTAAAGTTGATTGAATTACTTACCGAACGTGACTTGGGGATGGCCGATGATATACCTTTTAAACAGGAGCAGGATACCGGGGATTATGGATTCGGTAAAGCGCGATCTGTTTTTGACCCCGTTTTAATTGAAGTTTATATCAGGATGATCTTAAATGCCCTGCTGCACACCATACTCAATAAATTGAACGACCAGCCACAAAAGGATAAATATGTAAATATTATATTGCTGGTGCCCAATGTGTACTCCCAAAGCAAAGTTTATACAATAATCCAAAACTTGTATACTGATTTTAACGGGATTGTAAGATTTAACAAACAATACCAAAAATTTAAAGGCGTTGAAGTTAAATTACTTTCAGAAAGTGATGCTTCATTTTTGGGGCTTAAAATTGGTGATCGCGAACCTAAAATAATTAATAAAGAAGGGGCACATTACCTGGTTATTGATGCAGGTAAGGGTACAACAGATTTCTCGATTATCAGGCAGCAAAAAAAGAGCAACGTGAGTTATGAAAGCGTTTTCAGGGCGGGCTTGCCGGGAAGCGGACAGTTTCTTACACATGCTTTTATTGAAGCCGTAAACGAGTGTTTTGATTTCGACACAGATATCTATGACTTAATAAAGAAAACAAAGTATCCGGAGATTTTGCAATTTATGGATCACATGGAGACGTTTAAAAAAAATCATGAAAGATTTAAACCATATAAAGATAGCGGAGAACTAAGGAAGAAATTTAGTACATTATACCACTTAAACAATGCTCTAAGAGACACCTTCATTAATAATTGCTTCCAGCTTCCTACCAGTCATGAAAAGCTTAGCGAAAAAGTTAATAAACTAGTGGACGAAATATATAAATCTGTACTTAAATCGAACGTAACAGAATTTCATCAGATAATTTTGGCTGGCCGGGCGTTTAAATTGAAGATGTTGAAAGATGCCGTTGAAAGTAAATTTGCTGATAAATTAACAACCGATTTGCCCGAAGACAAACGCATAGTTTTTAGGGAAAATAATTTAAAACAGGTTTGTCTTTCAGGAGCTTTTTATATGAAATATTTTAGGGTAAACTATAATTCGGAATTGGTTGGCATACCTGTTCAATATGCCGAAAATATTGAAAATAAAAAAGAAGAAAAGCCCTGGAATTTTGGAGACTGGTTGCGAGGGATTTTTAAAGAAGACGAAAACACCGGCATAGTGGAAACGGATGTTAGCATTGGAGAAAGCTTTTTTTATAATGGGGCTAATTACAATGGTGCAAATTATGCCAACAGGCTGGTAATAGCTGGGCGGGAATATTGGAATGCAGCGTTAGATAGCGACCCGGAGGGTTTCAGGCTATTTTTTACCGGCGATGGTTTCATTAAATTATTAAACGGGCGGGCAGTCCGTCTCGACGCGCCACAACTGGAAGCCAGTATATCGGAAATGGTTAAACAAACCTTATTTCCATTTGCATATATCAGTTTTGATCCTAAATCAGGCCCGGCACCCGATGGGCCAGAAAAGGAAGTCCCTATTCCATCCCAGCCCCCAACTTCGCCATCTACACCTACGCACGGGCAGGCAGCTCAGGCTCGGAATCAGGAAAAACCTGACTTTGCAAAAAAGACGGGGTTGCCTGACTACGATTCTCCCCCCGAAAAAAGCCTGAAGCCGGATACGGCAGAAAAATGGCTATCACCCCTGGTTTCACCGGATGTACCAAAAGAACAAAAGGTAACCGAGCCCAATCCTGAATCAAAACCGCCTTTGCCGGCGCTTGATGACGACTCAGAAAAGGACGAAGTAGCGCCGAAAAAACAACCTGGGAAAAGTAACGAACCGCCGCCATCGGCAGATGCTTACCTTTAATTAAAAGTATTTAGTTTTTTATGGTATAATTAAATTCAAATGGGAAACAAGAATGAGGTTAGGACTGCCGCGAATGTGCAAAAAAGGGGAAATGCTACCTCCCCAGCTAAAGGTCAGCCTGATTTGACCCCGCAACGTCAAACGGAAAACAATAAAATCGTCCCGAACAAGGGGAGAAATTGGCTGTTAGTTATGGCAATTTCATTATTTATAATAAGTTGCTTTCTGCTATTTGCGCCGCCGGCTGGTAAAACTGAACAGTCAGATACAGGTATTGCAACAAATGAAACGAAAGACCCTATTAGCAGGCTGTTAGAACTTGGGCACGTGCAAAATAACCAGGTTTTATCTAACAATCCTTTTTTAGATGTAGATCCTTTCATAAGCAATCCTAAGAATGGTGTTTTTAGCTATTATTCTGGCGGAGGCACCTCGGATATCGGTTTGACAAGAGATAATGATAATAAACTTGTTTTAAAAACACCCGGAAGCATCTCAATTTTAGCAGGCAAACTCTCGATCCCCGATAGCCTGAAAAATCATAAATTAGGCAACAAAGCCATTAATTCTCTTGCGCATATCATATACCCTGATTTCCCGGATAAAATTCAAGATGAATCACTTGATTTGAATACTTCGGTTGCCAAAATTGTTTACGACATAATAGATAAGGCCAATGCAATCCCCGGTTTTATAGCCGCAACGATTGAAAATGGAAAAATTTCAATAAAGCGGCGAGAGGATATAAAAATCGACAAAATCGATTATACAAAATTAAGAGCATCACTTGATGAAATAACTGCACAATTAAACGGCACATCGAAAAATAACAAAGAAATTAATGCTTCAAAATTGATTGACGATGCAATTGGTGTTAATCAACCAATCCCTCCGAAAATTGTTCAAGCCAGTTTCGGACACGACACACTTTATGTTGACAAAAACCCTTATCCATTTATCAGCAATAAAACTACATTTTTCAAAAATGAATTTGGGATCAGTGAGGAAATTGGCAAGAACAATCTAAATAAAATTGCTGCCAAATTGGGAATTAAAGTATATAATGAGCCCGAGCACCCCGATAATCCGCGTAGCGGGGCCGAAATTTTATTCCAATACCTGCTTCATCAATTACATGACCGCCCTGGCGTTTACTTTATTAATAATAATTGGCTTTTCAGGATTGGCGATACCGCGCGGGATACTTTCTATGGCAAAATAACTATTGAACCGATTAGCACGGCAAAAAGTTACATACAACATAATTTAGACGGCAAGAGGACTTCTATTTGGGTTATGATAGACTTTCTTTGTTTTGGGTTTTCCGTATTATCACTGCTGGCCTGGGTTCGTCAAAGAAATTATAACAACGAAACATCTTTGCGATTTTCATTTCATGAAGGAATTAAAAGATGGCGGAGAAAACCAAAAAAAGAAGAAAACGATCCGAATAAGGAGCCCGACGACAAATATAAAATCGATTTTTATCAAAAAATCATCAATTCTGAAAACGAGTCGAAATTGATAGAACTCCTTGATGAGGAGCGAAAAAAAAGCACGGCCATCCCGAAAATCAGAACAACAAAGGAGATTTTCCACTCCTTTGGTAAAACCAATTATAAAAGTGATAAAGAAAAAATAGATATACTACTGGGGATTTTGGAAGAGGAGCGTAAGTACAATAAAGCCATCCCCGAAATTAATGACTTAGACACCGTCTTTTCGGGGTTGGAGGAGATAAAGACTTGTGCCGGAGAGGAAAAGTTAGGCAAACTTATAACGTTTTACGACGAAAAAGTAGAAACAAAAAAAAGTTCTGGTTCGCTTGGGGAAACCTTGAAAAGCATAAAAGACCAGGAATCACAAAAAGGGCGGGATGAAATAAGAAAAATTAAGACCCTGCTTAATGATGCGATAAATGACGAACCTGACAAGGTATTTGATTACCTGTTAAGTGAAGTGAAAAAAATTGAGGAAAACCAGGACATTGAAAAAGTTATTGAATTCGCAAGTCGTTTTAGAAGCGGGCAAAACAGTGGTCTAAATGATAAGATATTGTTAGATAATTACAAAAATCTCCGGGGCGAAGAGGAAAATGCTAAAAAATACTTGGAAAAGCTAAACGCGATTGCAAGGCTATTTGTTGCTGAAATAAAACCAGATGAGATTGATAACTATTTATCCGATCTACTAAATAATATTGATAAGGAGAAAGAAAAAGAAAAAATAAAATTTGCGATTAGTTTTTCGGCTTTGTTTAAAAATAAGAAGGGGCAAACATTGGATGGAGCATGGTTAACTACCCAATATGATAACCTTAGAAAAGACAAAGCATCTTTTAAAGAAAAAGCCGAAAGTTATGAAAAGAATTTCGATGCAATTGGTAGTTTGTTTGTTGCCGATTTAAAACCCGAAGACGTTTACAGTCACTTGGTGACGCAGCTAAATAACATTGGCAGCGGGAATGAAAAGGAGCAGATAAAATTCTCGGTTAATTTTACTGCGTCTTTTAAAAATAAACAGGGAAAAAGGATTGATGGGCAGCAATTATCTATTTATTACAATAAGCTTGAGGGAGATAAGACGGAATTTGAAAATAAATTAAAGGCTCTTGGGGGTGATCTTAATAAAATAGGCAGCTTGTTTGTTAATGCTGTAAGTCCCGAAAATATTTATAGCAGTTTAGAGGCTCAATTGAGTAATATCGGAAAAGGTGATCAAAACACAAAACTAATATCTGCTATTGAACTCGCAGCCTTTTTCAAAAACTCATCGGGGAAACAAGTAGATAAAACGGAATTGCTGGGCTATTATAAACGGCTTGATTTTGAACGTTCAGACTTTGGTGCACAGGCAAGTAAATACCAGGCTTCTCTTGATAACATCGGCACCTTGTTTAGCGAAAATGTGCAAGCTGATGAGGTATATGAACATTTACGAAGAAAAATTACTAAAGTAGAGGATGATCAGCAAGTAGATAATGTTATTGAATTAGCTGCTGCGTTTGATAGTAAGCGGGGAAAGCCTTTAGATGTGTTAAAACTATGGGATGATTCCCATAAAGTTAATGTTGCTATTGGGGAATATTTAACAAATATCCAGAAAACAAGGTTTTTTGCTAATCCAGCTGATGGTTCCATAAAACCCAATTTGCTTGATAAAATGGCGATGTTGTTCCTGTCACTCAACCTGGGGCAGCAACTGGTAAAAATCAGAGAGCCTGAAATAGTTAATTTTCAGCGAGAAATTTTGAATGAGGATACCAATGAATTGCCAATGGCTTATTTCACCAACTACATCGTTAAAACGGCGCAGAATGGGTGGCAAAATCCGCAGGTAATTAACGAACTGAATGTTTTAATAAAGGATTATAACGAAAAAATAGGTGCGGGTTTATTCCCGGCAACCAATAACATCCATCTCGAGTCGTTACGTTTGCTTGCTCAAAAAATTGGGCGGCTTGACAGAACCGAGGATTTTTTCGGGCGAATGAATAAATATTTTATCTCGGACTTTGTTGCAAAAATTAATAATTTAAGATTTGGACGGTATGATCTGGACGATGCTGATTTCGCCTGGTTGTACGAGAACCTGTTTAATATTACTTTCCATACCGTTGACTATGCTGAATTTTTCTTAAACGGCGGTGAGCCTGGTCAATATGAGAACTATACGTTCTTATTAAACAACCTTGATATCAGCAGCACCCCGCACAGCCAATTTGTAGAAAACAGTATGTCGCAGTCAAGCAATCTTTCAAATATAGTTGCTAAAGGGGCGCGTACTGGCGTAACAAATTTAAAATTGATATTGGATAGATTTTTCATTAAACCTTAAATAAATGTTTGTTCCTCAAATCCTATACCTTTTAACTGCCGGAATAGCAGGATTAGTGGCTTTGGCCTGGTTAAATTACAAAAACGCAGATAAGGTGAACCAATTTAACCGTTGGAAATTTATAGTTTATTTTGCCTTTTTATCAGTTTTGGCTTTGTTTACGGCCAGGAGTTATATTTATCCTAACCAGGATATTTTTAGCAATACTAAATATCACGAGCTGCAACATCTAGGATTTGAGTTTGAAAAACAGCTCTATCTGGTGCGATCAGATAGCACCAATCAGGCTTTATGGGATGATAAATCGGGACAGGTTGCCCTGGAGTCTTCCCCAAGTAATGGTATCAGCCTGAATATCACCAAATATTACGAACCATTTTATGTAAGTAACAAACGCAAGGATAAACCAACCAATTGGCTTACAAGAAAAATAGATGAATTTTTCCACAAAGATGACGATTCATATATCCTGAAAAATAATATTATCGATCAAGACGTTACCGCTGGGTTTACGATAGAAGAAAGCGGAACAGAATTGTTTAAGTTAGCAATAGTTAACCTGAACGATAATAACAAGGAGCATAGCCTGTATATAAGCACCGTTAATGGCATTAAGGATACAAGTGCATTTACGCAGCCAATAAATGCCGGGTATCCTTTAATGGATATATTGCTCAAAACCCCGCATATCTCTTTGCCTGATGATTTAAAATTACTGCTTAACGGTGCGTTACTAGTACGGCAGCAAATACGGGATAATCAAAATAGCAACCGCAGTCCGTTACGTCTGTTCCCCGGCGGTTTGTTTTACGCGCGCACAGGCGTAACAGTTAATCACGCAGGCAACTACAATCCTGATCAGTTGTTCAATATAACGTTAACAAAGGGTTTGAAATTTTTTTCAGGCATAGGGTTATCGAAATCCGACGTAATGACGGTTGATTTGCCTAACGATAAAAAAGTGCGTCTATTATATGAACTGCCCAAAATGCATAACCTGCGTGATGACGAAAAAGATAAAGTGCAAGATAATCGTCTGTTCATCACTTCTTCCGCTGCTTACCTTGAAAATACCGAGTTGAAAGGAGGCTATCTGTTTAATATTTTCGAAAGTGAAAATAATATAAACCATATTAATGCTACAGTTCGTTACAAAGCAGGCAGTCCGGCCGACTCGTTGTTTTTTAAGATAAAAGATTTAAACTACTTAAATAGCAAAAACAATAGCCAACCCTACCCGGCTGATTCAGTGATCCACCTACAAACTAAAAATATAGGCAGTCAATTACAATGGCTATTCCGGTTTCGAAATATGCGCGAAACAAACCCCCTGAATTTACGTCATTTTGAATGGTTTATAGGTTTGTTTTTTGCGCTGATGTGCACACGGGTGGCTGTTGATACGCTAAAATTCCGGTTATCGCGGCGCGGTTTGTTTTATAACTTAAAAGAAGATTACGAAAATAGGGGCACTGCCACGCTGCCGCTAATTGAGCTTTCAATTTATATAGTTGTTTTTTGCTTTTCATTTGTCAGGTTGATTTTGGCTTGGCGTATGAGCACCTTTCCTCCTACCGAAGGCATGGGCTTTAACACCTTCAGCTTGTTAACTGATGGCGAAAGTGTTTATTGGGTAACGCTATGGTCTACAATAGCGCCAGTTATTCTAATTGTATTGTTCAGGCTTTACTATAATCATCACGAACACCGGTTGAGAAAAGCGCCCGGAGTAAAGTATCGTTATCACTATTGGGTTGTGTTATCATATTTAACGCTTCTCTTATTTATGCTGGGTTTGGCCCGTCTGCATTTTCCTGAACGCTTAACCAACATCGTTCTACCTGTATTGCTGTATATTATTGCCACCTCGTTGATTAAAGCCGAAGGGATACCTGGCAAAACGCGGACTCCGATAATGGATTGGATTCATAGTTTTGTGTTTGAGAATTATGCAAAAATATTGCTTTGGATAACTGCGTTTGTGTATTTGATGATTAAAGACAGTGGCTTTGGGGCAATTTTTGGCCTTTGCAGTTTAATTCATTATTTTTTTGGCTCGGCCGTCAACAAACAATCAAAAAACTATGGATGGATAATGCTTCTGGGTATAATTATTATATTTTTTTTATTGAAATATGAAAGTGTGCTATTAATATCCGTGTTTGAACATACAATGATGTACATCGTTGGGGCAGCTATTATTTTAGCCTTATTCACCCTCTTGATTAAAACAAACCAGTATTGGTTGAAAATAGTCCGAAATATCTTTGCTTCGTTAGCAGGCATCGTGGTCATTGTGGTGTGCTATATTACTTTTTTGGGCCAGGCGGTTAAAAATTTCGACAACGGCAAACTTTATTTAAAATACCGGGCCGAGATTCAACAGCCCGATATCAAAATACAATCGTTGGTTAAGGGAGTGGATTATCAATCATCTGATTTGGATTTTATTCTGCGCTCTGCACATAACCAGTGGTTTATAAATCAATATAGTAATATTCCTCACACAAAATATTTCGATCTGCAACCACATTTTGATTTTGGCAGCTCATACCCCACCCAAACGATGGATTTGGTAATAACAAGATATATTATTGCCGAGCATACGCCGCTGATCGTATTTTTTTTATTAATTATGTTGTTAATATTGGTTTTAACATATTTTTTAAAAATCGACATCAAAACGGAGTCATTTAATTTTTCGACGTTGGGGGGGCTTATTCTCATTTTTTCGATCGCTTTTTTCGTTGCGCTTTCGGCAACCAATCGTATTGTCTTTTTCGGTCAGGATTTTCCGTTTCTTAGCCTCCTTAGTAAAATTGCAGTGGGTTTCCCTGTAGCCGTCTTTTCGCTGGTAATTTTAAATAGCTGGATACAAGGAAACAAGGCGGCCCAATCCGGTAATTCCCGTAAAATAAAGCTGGGGCTGGTTTTGGTAACATTTCTAATGTGCGTTGCGTGTTTTGCGTGGCTGCCTTCCACCAGGGCTAACGTTAAGACCAATGTTTTTAAATTAGATTCTCTTCTGAATAAAACTGTTGCAAAGGTAGATTCAATAAACAATGATTTTAGCGCCTATCAGTATGATAACCGGGACAAACTTGAAAATATTAATGCTGATACGCTGGTTACCAGATATATGAAAAACTCTCCGATTGTTGCCGGCTTTAAAAACAATACCAAAGATGCTTTTTTTATTAGTTTGCTGAACAACTTCGAAACATCAAAAAATAGATGGAACTCAGATCAACTGATACACCTAAGGCATCGCGGCGATTATTATCATATTGTATTAAATGATAATTATTATTCTGTGAGGTCGTTCAGAGATACTGCAAACAAATGGAAAGGTAGCCTGTTAGCCGAAAAGCCGGAAGTTCAGGTTGGGTTTATTTCCGATAATGCCGGGAAAATAATTTTGCCTAAAATTAACAAAAAGGGGGAGCCGATAGAGGGGGTGATTGCTAATGTCGTTCCTGACTTAATGATTAACAAATATAGCCATAGCGCAACCAATATCAAAATTACTCAATTGGCAGCTGATTGGTCGAATCAACACGAACCTATTTACCTTGCCCGATCTGACGAGGCAGTATCGGCGGAAAATGACGCTATGTTACACGTAATAAACGACACTGTAAATATTGATTATCATGGTAATTCGATAGCTATGAGGTTGTTAAATGGAGATCGTGTGGAGTTGGACATTCGGGACCCGGCAAATTCACACTTAATGAAAAATAAAATAGGCTGGATACTGCGAAACGATAGCGAACGTTTTTTAGCGAAAAATATCTGGCTAAACGGCAAGCAGGATATGTGGTACCCGTTAGGGAAAGAGTTTATGTGGAGTTATAACTTTGCCAATTTGGTGAATGAAGTACGTGAGAAAAAGGAAGAAAGTGCATACGCTGACTCTGATTTACGTGTATCTATAGATTATGACCTTACCAAGTCGCTTTATAGGGTTATAGACTCTATTGATCGCTCAAAGTTTATTCTGAACGATAATATAAGGCAAAAATTATTATCGTTTGCACATTTGGATGAAAGGCAATGGGCAGATAAAAACAATAAATCGGGTATATACTTAGACAATAATATTCTAAAAATAAATGAAGGATCAAGATTTTATAAAGATGTCCTATTAAAGAAGCAACTTTCAATCATTAATCAAAAACTTAACCCCCAATTGGGCCGCATAGACAACAAGAATATAAAAACAACCGTTTTAAGTATTGCCGGCGAACGGCAATTTGATTATTCGGCGGTGGCTATTGACGGCTTTGGGCGTATTCGTAGCTTGTTTGACTACAATCGATCCGCCAAAGTTGATCCAAATAATCCGAAAGAATTTAACAGATCAAGAGATCGTTTAATCCAACAAAGTACTATATCCGAAGAACGGAATTTTTTCGGTAATAAATCGCTTTTGAATATCAACTCCGGGCCCGCGTCGTCATTTAAACCGATATTATTTACCGCAGTTACCTCTCAACTTTTTGATTTTGGTTGGGAGACATTATCGGTTGATGATAGGGACATCGGACAACAAATATACGAATATGGACACAAATCGCTGGAAATGCGCCATGGATGGAAATTAGACAGAGATCCTAGTATAAGCTTTTCGGAGCCCAATTACTTGGTGTATTCAAATAATGTGTTTCATTCGCTTGTGGTTTTTTTAGGTTCAAGGAGCAGGCAAAGTTTGATGGATGGCCCTAACAAAGGGCGCAGCCCGTTGTTTTTAAATGTTACTGCCCAGCGTTCAAAATATTTTCCGGCAATTAAATATAAAGGACAGGAATATGTTATTAACAAAGATGAATGGGGAATAGAAAAAGCGGAAAATTATTTTGAAAATACAAATTCGATATTAGCTGAGGGGCTTAAGCAAAATTTCGGGCTTCCAATAATAAAAGACAATCAAACCCCGCCAAATTTATTTGGTAACGATAAAATATTTGGCGAACTCTACAGCAAGGGTCAAACAAGCGGATACTTTAGATGGGCCTATCCAGAATTGTCGAGTTTTTATATGCAGGACAGAGAACGTAAACCAGATATATACAATGGTCTTATTCAGCCAACTTTAGGCGCCTTCCCTGTTAACATGACACCCTTAGCGATGGCAATAGCGGGAATGCGCTTAGCTACGCTTAACCGTGATACCGCAATATCCACACTGTCAACAACCCTTCGAAAACCTGCATATAGCTTTTTTAAGATTTATGCACATGATTCTTCACAAAACACCCCCGGTAACTATTTTAAGTTTTATCAGGAGAATGTTTTACGGCAGCTCAACGGCGTTATTTTTGGCAACGGGACAGCCAAACTATTGGCACCTTATCTTTCCAGATATCATAATAAATATTTTTTTTATGCTAAAACGGGCACGTTAAATGTAGATAATACAGATAATGAAGAGATCCGTGAAAGACATTTGCTGTTGATCATAACTAATCAATCGTTGCTTGATAAAATGTTTACCGTAAACGATTTGCCAAAACTTAAATATTACGTCATTTACATGTCTTATCATGGGGTTAACAAAGCTGATTTTATTAATGAAGACATGCAAAAATTTATTTTTGATAATTACAAAACCGTTATCGACGAAGTTATAAATTCCTATACATTTAAAAACTATATGGAAAAATCCTTATGAAAACACGTTGCTTTTTACTTTTTATTGCAAGCTTGTTTGTGCTTTATTATTACTTTTCGATGCCAAAGCTTTCATCCGCAAGCAAATTAGGTTTAACCCGCTCACCTTTGGTATTGGATTCTTTCGCAGATGGCAATATAAATTCGAAGAAAAGCCAATTTAACGCCATGAAAGAAAGATTGGCAGGAAATATTAATCTGAGCAAATTTCAAGAACAGGTTAAACAGATTCCTGATTACAAAATGGCAATCATGGCTATCAAGGACGATTCAATTACATTTTTAACCTCTGATATTTCACAAGAGGCCTTTTTTGGTGATCGAAGAACGGACAGAATTAAAGCAATATACCGGCATGGCCCTATACATTTGATTTACAATGGCAGAAACATCAGCGGGTTCAGGGCGAAAGTTTCAACAGAAGATAGCATACAATACATATATTTACCCTATGATATTTTGGCAAATGTGCTTAAGAGGGTGTTAGAAAAAGACAATAAACCATAAAAACGTCCAGCCAAACTAAGCCCATTTGCTCCCGACAGCTTCTCTTCAAACTGCAATTTTATAAGGGAATAATACAAGTGTCGGTTATTGATAACTAGACTATAACCCGAGCCGTCAAAAGCCAACGGAGAGAAACGTAGTTGGCTGCGAGCAACGCAAGAGGTCTTTGAAGAGAAAGCATCGAAGATGCGTATTCAAAGAATGCTTCACAAAAAAGCGGCGGCGCTATTGCTTTTTAAGCCAGAGCCATGGGTACTGCAATAGCTGTGACGCTTTTGAAGCCTCTTGCGTCGGCGAAGGCGAGTAAAATTATAATGAGCGATTGGCCTTTTAAAGGTTGAGGCGAAAACGTGAGTAGGCATGAAGGATGAGCGAAGCGAAGTATGATTGGATACGAACGGCTTGAGCGAAACTTATAAAAGGACAAAGAAAGCTCATGTGATGAAATGACTTTGCTACTACAACAGGCATGACGGTTCGGCTTTGCCGGTGAGCGTTCAACGTGCTGAAAGCTTGTTGAACCGAACGTAAACTGGCGGGTTTGTTGTTAGCTTAGGAATGGAATCACGCCTTATTACCTGTGTGTGAAAGGCCCTGTGCGATTGCCAGGCATAAGCATAGCTTGCCTTTCCCCTTGTAAGCAACCGAAAGAGGGAAGGCAAGCGTGGGCTTATTGAATGTTAAATTTAAAAATACTTAGCCACAAACGAACCCGCAACAAGCTGATTAACAGTTGTTGTTTATAACTTATAGGTGATGTTTAAAACTTAAACTAACATCCTAAAACTGGTTCGACTATCTTTGATTTAAATGGCAAAGGGAGCGCTGCTCCCTTTTAAAAACGAGTATCAGGCAAGCAACTCCTGATATGGTAAAGCGAAACATAACACAGCAAATGTTATGGTAAGTTTATAAGCCTCGAAGTTCATACCTTCGGGGCTTTTTTGTTTCCTCAAATCTATTACCTTATCACGTATAAGACAAGAACAATTAAATAAACTTGCTCACATAATAACCACTGTCTGACACTTCTATGACATAAGTACAGGCTCTGTGAATAACTTTTGTTAACATTCTAAGGGTTATAAACGATTAAGCTATAAAACACTTTGTAAGATGTCTGACTGAAGTGAAGTCAAATTAAATGTTAATAACGTCGTTTCTTTCTGTTTCGAGATTTATAATAAACTCTTGCTCCAAGTCCAGCAAATAGTATTAAAACACCAACTATTATTTTAAACAAATCATCTTTTTTAACCTCATCTGGTTCTCTTTCTCTTGTAATCAGATTTCTTGTTTCAGGTGCATAGAGTACTAACTTTTTCAAAGTATCAAAGTCATCAATTGGTGCATAACCTCTAAGGTCGATTTCCAATATATTAAGATTTGATAAAGCCTTTAACTTGTCGTTAGTCAAAGCATTAGTGACAACAACCTCTATCATTAATCCTGGATACCTGTCTGTATCAATAGATGCATCACATCGATAGTTTCCAACTGTGACTTCCAGCCTTGGATTAGTGTATTTTACGATTGCATCATTAACAAGTATCTCAGTGTTTTCAAGAATAATTAATTGTGCAAGCTTATGAATTAGGTTGTCATAAGAACAATCAGTGTCTTTTTTATGTGCAAAGTGTTTGACATTAATATCTCCTGCCCTAAAAGTCAAATCACCTTCACAACTGGGACATTGGTAGGAATCAATTTTAGTGGCATTTAAAGGGGAAACGTACGTATTGTTAGTTTTGTCAAAACCTAATGGTACTTTTAAGCTCATGAAACAAAGATATTAAAAGAGCCTACCGAATTGTAAATTCTTCTTTTAAGTTGACTACCCCTTACCTTGACACTACCCCCGCAAGTTGATACCTATAGATTCTGTAAATCTGGTAAGATATTGCAATACAGTTTTTAATTTATAGTAATCCCAATAGGTTTCCATTGGTTCAAGATTAGCATTTCTCAAAGGTATTTCATCTAATGCACAGGCATCTTGTTGATCGTAAACTGCTTTTAGCAAATCATTGTGACAATAGGTTCCCTCTATTTTAGAAAGAAATTGTAATTGAATGTCCACCTTGTCATCCACATTCAGTTTCGGTATTTCTACAATTTCGCTACTTTCGTCGTTTATGCGTTCAAGCCTAACCGCTATATCGCTTTCTATTTCAAGTGAATACTGTAAATCGTATATATTTAAGATAACTAAAGCATTGGGGGATTCCTTAACCTTTATGGTAAAGAAAAACTCCTGACGCTGACCATCATAATAGTAACGTTCATCTGTATGCGCTATTGGCAATGTCATCGCATTAAGCAGCCAGAGAAGTTTATATTCTACGTCTTGCATTAAAGCTAATATAAGAAAAGAATTGAAAAGAGCCTACCAACTTAGTAGGCTCCTTGTGAAGATAGCGAAAAAAGCGCGATAATCAGTTAAGCGCTTTGTTAACGGTTAATTAGTTGGTTCGTGACCAAGTTGTACTTGATAAACTCTGTCCTCGCCATTGATGCCAGGCGGAAAGTCCCTCAGGAAGATAACAATGTCGTTCACTTTGTAAATTGTTTGATGTCCTCCATTAGATGTCCCTTCTGTTATACGTTTAGCATTCATGATTTCCATTTGTTCGTTATACAAATTCCATAATTTAAGGTCTGTGAATGAATATAATACGATTTTAGGGACTGGACTGGTCTTGTCATTTATCAATGATAATTCATATTCATGTGCCTTGTACCAGTTATCGATATCAACTTTATAGCCAAATATGAGGGTCATGCCATCCTTTTTAATTGGTGGATAGGCAAGAGTCCGATGTTTGTCAACTGTCATCACAAATTGATAGGCATACTTATAATAAATGGGGTCATCCATCTGCCAAACTTTATAAACTTGAAATAGATCTGTTGGTGAGATGTTTTGAGCTTTTAGGTTTAACGACGATAATAAACAGAAAGTTAAAATTAGCTTTACTTTGTTCATGTTGTTGAATTTAGGAGCAAAGCCTACCAGAGTAGGCTTTGCGATAAGTTAAAGAACAGTCCTACCATTTGATAGCACAGTCCATGATTCTTAATTTAATTGTGTGTATTCGTATTGGTAAGACTGCGGATATGAATCCGTCCAGCTTATTGCAGATGGATAACCATTGCTATTATATTGATAGCTGTAAGTAAAACCTGTACCTCCATTAGTCGATGTGATTGGATTGTTCTTTCCTGGGGTGTATCCAGCCCATTGGTCTTCCCGGTAAACTCTGAAGTAAACCCAAAGCGGAAAGGCGAGGGTTAAGTTCGACTTGCTATCAAACGTAGTTGAAGTGTTAAGACTTACAAAGCCATCGGGCGTACCAGACTGATATTCAATGGCGGTTTCTTTAGTGTTGTTGCCATTGCTGTCATAGGTATAAGTGTCTTTCACTTCATTATTGTTAAACCAATTGACAAGCATCCCATTTTGATAAGTTAACTTGATGTCTTTGTCGAGTACATTGCCGGCAGTATAAAACTTGATTTCGCTAATATTGTCCCCATTGTAGGTAACTGACGAACTAACTTCGTCGTAACTATTCGAAATGGTGTGCGAAATGGTTGTGCCTGTTAAGTGGCCTTGTGAATCGTAGTTGAACAAATCTGTTTCAACGTCAGGGCTACTCGGGTTATAAGGTACATCAGAAAGAACTGCCTTTGTAAGCTGTTTACCATTGTAGGTAAATGCAGCAATAACTTGACCTATGTTAGGATCGCCAGC
>JABDBM010000007.1 GCA_013288685.1 Bacteroidota bacterium
GCAAAATACTTCAATCGGCAACCCATCGCAACAGACCCAAATAAGCGATCAAAACAATGAAAGCATAAACCATCGCTTTACCTGGAACATGGAGTACAAACCCGATACTGTTAACTATTTAAAAGTTACACCAACCTTTAGCTACAGCGGCACCAATACGTTCGAACTGGATACGGTTAGCCAGACAAGAAAAGGCGCGCGCAGCTCGGCATACACTTCCATTACCAATGGCAATTCGCAGGCTCCTACCTACGGATTAACTGCGTTATATAATCACCGCTTTAAGCACCGCCGTAACTTAAGCATCAATGCTACAGTAAGCTCGGCGCCAAGCTGGAGTTATCAAAACCCTGTTTACACCTATCCGCCGGGAGTAGCAGCAACAGCACCGGCAAATCAAATGATAAATACCTATAGCCGTACAAACAGCTACGGTATAAACTTTTCGTATCTCGAGCCTATCGGTAAACTGTCGTACCTCGAACTCAACTACTCGTTTAACCGTGCAATAACCACTAACGATAAATCTACCGATACGTTGATTTACGCCGCCAACCCGGCTTTCAGGAACGACAGCGCACTGAGCAACTTGTACAATTATACCTTTACAACCAATAAGGTGGGTTTAAACTACCGTTTCATCCAAAAGAAATACAATTATACGTTAGGTATCGGCATTCAACCAGCCACATTGGATGGCAGTTCGCCGGTTACGGGCGCGCAAACACATGTTAACACGTTTAACTTTATACCAACCGCCCGGTTTGTATACAACTTTTCGCGCAGTAAGGCATTCAGTATAAACTATAATGGCTCCAGTAGCTCGCCGCAATTTACGCAATTGCAGCCTGTTATTGATTTCTCTAACGCATTATATCCGGTGGAAGGTAACCCCAATTTGAAGCCACAGTTTACCAATAATTTCTCTGTCCGTTACAATAATTTTAGTTTTGCTACCGGCGATGTTTTCTTTGCTAATTTCACCTATCAGCAAGTATCAAACTATGTGGCTACCAACACTATTACTTATCCGAGCGTGTATACCGATAAGCGTTTTCAAAACACTATTTTAACACAATACCAAAATGCCGATGGCTATTATACTACTTCGGGCCGTTTAACCTACTCGAAGCCATGGGACAACCGCAAATTTTCGGTAACGTTAAATGGTACGGTTACTTATACCAACAATGTGGGTTACATCTCAAACATTGATTCGGCCTCGCTGGCGGAAAGCACTCAAAAAAACATAGCAAAAAACCTGATAATGACCCCCGAAGTTCGTTTCAGGGTTGATATTACCAATGTAATTGACGCGCAGTTATTGACGAATTATTCGGTAAACAAAACCGATAACTCGATACAAAATCCGTTATTAAGCGGCAGCAGCAATGTTAGGACATGGAATGTTGGCCTAAATGGTAAAAATTATTTTGGCGACTGGACTTTCAGTTATGATTATACCAAGGCAACCAATTACGGTTATGCGGCCAACATAAAGGTTACCAATCCTAATATTTTAAATTTATACGTAGAGCGCCGGTTTATGAAAGATCATCGTGGTACCATTCGTGTATCCGCGTTTGATTTATTTAACCAAAACACCGGCTTTACTTCGGTAACCAACGCCAGCACCGTTACCGAAACGCACATAAACAGACTTTCGCGTTACTTTTTAGCAACGTTTACGCTGCGGCTACAGAAATTTGCAGGCAAAGCGCCAACACAACAACAACAAGGCCGCGGTTTCCGCCGCAACGGCGGCGATGGCCCCGGCGGCGGTGGGCCAGGCGGTGGTCCCGGTGGTCCGGGCGGCGATGCCAATTAAAATTTTCCATGCAACAAAAAAGTCCCCGGCCAACCGGGGACTTTTTTGTTGTATAAGTATTCATAATTTAAAGTCGCAATAGCAATTCATGCTTATATCCTGATCATCCTTTAATCAAGCTAATCACGGTTCAGATAAAATAAACTATTCCTACGCGCTAAGCAGCACACTATTAATTACGCGTTCCAATTCTTCCAGGTCAAACGGTTTAGCTAAAAAGGTTTCGGCACCGGCATGGCTGGCCAGCAATTCAATATCGCTGTTGGCCGAAAAATAAATTACCGGAATATTTTTTAAATCGTCACTTTTTTTGAGCGTTTGAGTGGCTATAATGCCGCCATCGTCCGGTATCCAGTTGTCCATCAGAATTACATCCGGCATTATACCCGATACTTTGTCAGCAATCTTGTTGCAGTCGGTAAATGCGTGTACTTTCCAGCCCTGCTCTTCTAAAATAAAGCTGCAGATGGACAAAATGTCTTCATCATCATCAAATATGACGATTTTTTTAGTAGAGTTGGTCATTGACGTAGTTACAGGTGAATCTATAAATAAGTATTAATAAAAGCAAATATTTTTTGTCGCCCTCTTAAAAAGACAATCTCGCATTACTGATACAATCCAGATTAAAAGATGTTTGCATTTTTGTAAAAAAACTTTTTTTCCGCTTGAGCCAGGCTATTTAAGGCTACGTAGAATTACGCTTTTTGCTGCGTAGCTGCACGCAATTTTTTTAAAGAAAAAAAGCACTGTTTTAAAGTTTAACACTCACAATCAACATGTTATGCAAAGGCAACACCAGGTGGTTTAACGTTAAAAGAAAGTCGGCGCTTTGAATTACTGATTTATTAATATTAGTTTTATCAAAAACTATTCAATAAACTCAATTTAATTTAAACCGATGGAAGCACCAAACGACAAAAAACACCTTACCGGCAAGGAAGGCGGACCAATTGATTTAGATGTAGCCGCAAGCTGGACCAAATCGCACAGGGACAAGCATCCCGATCATCCTGTATCACATTTTTTTGGAAAAGAAGTATTACATAAAATATTAGCGCAGGAAGGATGCATGGGCATCCGCTTTTATCATGGGCACAACGAAAAAGGCGAAAAACACCTGATTGTGGTTGGCGCAACAAGCGACGGTAACGATCAGTTGACTATAGCTGCAAGCGACACTATCATGACGGCACATCTTATTCTTGATCAATCGATGACATGTCCCGGAAATCCTGGTTGCCCCAACAATCCACTGACTGGACGTTAAGTTGTAACTTGAACAAGATACAAGATGACAGCATTTAACTTTGCAAGTAATTTAAGTATGCTAACGGGCCTGCTGCCTTTATTGGCGGCAGGATTCAATTACAAGCATCTGGATAAAGTATTAAAACTTTCAGCGGCATTTTTTTTACTTTCATTTCTTTCTGATGCAATTTCCTGGCTATTGATTTTTGTTTTTCGAATCCCCAATACAATGTACGTGTCGCACTTGTATGTCGACGCAAATATTCTGTTTTTTGGTGTTATTTATTACTTTGTCTATTTCGACCCTATATTCAAAAAAATAGCCATCTTTTTAGCCACAATTGCGTTTTTGATAGCCGTTTCGAGCATTTTTTTTGCACAAAGCCTCCGCGAGTATCCATCTATCGCCAACACCGCGCTCAGTATTATGGCTGTTTTGCTCTCTCTTTTGTACTTCTATCAGCTTTTTACCCGGCAGGAATTTATACACATTCAAAAAGAAGGCTTTTTTTGGATAAACTCGGGCGTAATTTTTTATTACTCCATCACCATATTTATGTTTATGATGTATAAACAAATCCTTTTAGCGCATCAGCAGGATTATTATATGATAAACTACATAACCAACATAATTGCTAACCTTATATTTTCGGCAGGACTGCTTTGCAAACCCCAGAAAACCACCTGATACCGGTTTTAATAACCGGAACGCTCATCATTGCAATACTGATTGGGGTTTTATTTCTTTTCGTGATTATTTACCAGGGAAAGATGATAAAAAACCAGGTAACATTGCTAAAGCTGAATGATGAAAAGCAAACAAGTTTGCTTAACGCAGTGCTTGAAACCCAGGAAGGTGAGCGAAAGCGGCTGGCCGAGACGCTGAACGATAGTGTTGGGCAGGTGCTATCGGCTATAAAACTGAACATGCACCGGTTGGATAAAAACAGCATAGCCGAATACAAGCAGCCCCTGCTGTTGGATACCTGCAATTTAGCAGATGATTGTTTGGCCGAAATACGCCACATTATTCAAAACGTATTGCCGCCGGTACTTACCGATTATGGATTGAACCAGGCTTTGCACGGCTTGTGCGCAAAAGTTGAACAAACTACCGGAATAAGAATAGAATTAAATACGGGTGCCGCCGGGCCAAGGCCCAAACCGGCAACCGAGCTTGCTTTGTATCGTATTGCACAGGAGTTATTTGGCAATGCCATTAAACATGCCGAAGCAAGTATGATTTGGCTGACGCTTGAAGATAAACAAGGCTGGCTGATATTGGAATTTAAGGATAACGGAAAAGGCTTTAACCCGGATGCTATAAAACATGGCTTTGGCTTAAAGAATATTGAAAGCAGGGTGCAGCTTATTAAAGGCGAGATGAAGCTATATACCCGGCCCGCGAGCGGAACGGTTACAACAATAAGGGTGCGGGTTGACTGATATTTTGGTATTCATTGCATTTTCCCTTGTTTATGGGTTTTAAACAAATTAGATTAGCAAATTACTTTCAATCGCTTTGCAAACTACCACCGACACCAACCTGCTGCCTGTTTTAATAACAGGTACGCTGATTATAGTTGTATTGATTGGCTTTTTATTTCTTTTCGTGATTATTTACCAGGGAAAGATGATAAAAAACCAGGTGGTACTACGTAAATTACACGATGAGAAACAGAGCGATTTATTGAAGGCTGTTTTTGAAACCCAGGAAAGTGAACGTAAACGACTGGCCGAGGATCTGCATGATAGCGTGGGACAAGTACTTTCGGCCATAAAGCTTAACCTGCACAGGCTGGATAAAGTGGGGCCTGGCGAAACGAAAATGCCCCTGCTTTCGGACACGCGAAAGCTGGCCGATGAATGCCTGGCCGAAATACGTAATATTATACAAAACGTTTTACCACCAGTACTTACCGACTATGGTTTGCTGGAAGCGTTGGAGGGTTTGTGTGTTAAGATTGAGCAAACCACCGGCGTTAAGGTAGAACTAAAGAAAAAAGTAAGTGCAAAAAGGTTTAAACTGGATATTGAACTTGCTTTTTATCGTATTGCGCAGGAGTTATTCAGCAACGCAATTAAACATGCCGCAGCAGATTTTATTCAGTTATTAATTACAAACGAAGACGGCTGGCTGGTAATGGAGTTTAAAGACAATGGTAAAGGGTTTGAAACCAGCCTGGTAAAACAGGGTTTCGGCCTTAAAAATATGGAAAGCCGAATGCAGTTGATTAGCGGTGAGCTAAAAATCAATTCGCGGCCAAAAAACGGAACGATTACGATTATTAAGGTTAAGGTTGATTGAGTGGGATTGGCGTGATTAGGTTGATTGAGTTGGATTAGGTTGATTAAGTTAGATTGGATTTGAATTAGGATAATACCGGTACTCATCGGTTAAACCTAATCAACTACTCACTTAATCAACTTAATCAACTGCTCACTTAATCAACTCAATCAGCCACTCACTTAATCAACCACTCACCTATTCAACCTGATCGAACTTAATCAACTAAATTCATCACCTATGGAAAAAATAAGACTGGCTATTGCGGATGACCATAAGATATTCAGAAATGGTTTAAAATCAATATTGGAAGATTGTGCCGATTTTGATTTGGTACTGGAAGCGCAGGACGGGAGGCAGCTGGTAAGTTTGCTGGCGGGAACATCGCCGGAGGCGTTGCCCGAAGTAATTTTAATGGATATTAAAATGCCGGAGCTGGATGGCATACAAACCACGGCACAGGTTAAGCAGCGTTATAACAATATAAAAGTACTGGCACTGTCCATGTTTAACGAGGATAAGTATATTGTTGATATGATGAAGGCAGGCGCATCCGGCTACCTGCTTAAAAATGCCGAACCCGAGGAGATTGTTGAAGCAATATCAACCGTTTACTATCGCGATTATTATTTTAACGAGCATTTGTCGGTAACGCTTATTAAGCAGTTAACCGCCAACAGTCAGCCATTAACAACCGGTGGGGGCATTAAAGCCGAGCTAAACGACCGGGAAATAGAAGTACTAAAATTAGTTTGCCAGGAACATTCGAGCCAGGAAATTGCCGACATTATGTGTTTGAGTGTGCGTACCGTTGAAGGTTATCGCGCCCGCCTGTTCGAAAAAACAAAATCAAAAAACCTGGTGGGTTTGGTGATTTTTGCCATCAAAGCTGGGATTATTAATGTAACGTAGTCAGCGTTACGAAGTTTAGCGCTTCGTAACGCTGAAGGATATTACTGGAATAGATATTCTTCGGTTAAATATTCTAAAACTTCTGTAAACAGGAGATACGCACTTTGTTCGTCGTTACCATTTAAATACTCAACAGAGGGTCTCAAATATTTATCATATAAATTTTTAAAGATATCCTCTTTATTTTCATGATTGTTTATCGCCTCTAATAATGAAGCAGAAATCGTATAATACTTTTCAACTTCAAGTCCGCTTATTTTGTCGTTTAATAATTTATCCCTAAAAGATCTCAAAACGCCTAATTGCGCACTCTCTTTTCCCCCCGAAAACTTTTCAGACAGGTATGTTAATGCGCAAACTTCCGATCCCTTACACAAAGGCGAACCCGGACATGGGCAACATTCTTCCAAAAACATTTTAAACCCGTTTGATGGTTGAACAATTGGTTTAAATGGCAGATCAGCCTCTATGGCGTACCCAAAATGATAGATAAAGCTTTCCGAGTCGGTTGCATTTAAAAGTTCTTTTATCCGCTCTCTTCCAAAAAAATTCCCCCTGTTTATTCTCGTATAATGAATTTCAGGATCTAATCTTTTATAATTAAGAACGTGATTGAATAGCACTTCCCATGTCCTCTTAAGCGAAATAAAAGTGCCGTCCGATTTTAAGTAACCCGATTTTTTAATAATCGAATTTGGAAGTCTATCATTAACAGTATGATTAGCGGGAATTAAAACAAGAAACCGCGTCGATGGGTCGTAGGGATCCTCGAGCGCATTCATGAATTTTATGCCTGAAACATTATCGTCAATCAAAATAGATTCTAATGCCGATTTAGCAATAGTGACTGAGGTAATTTGATCAGAGAACCTGTTTCTAAAATTTCTTACAAGTTCATGATAGTAGCTTTCGGCAATAAATTCACCTGCATACCTTGGATCGAAAGTTGAAATCAAAGCGGATTGTGTCGACATAACGTTTAGTTTTAGGTTATTGAAATAATTAATTTACTCATATAAATTTAGCAAATTACACAACATGGTGACACAAACCACCGATATCGTTTTTTCAACAATTGTTTTTAACAGATCGTTAACAATGTTCTGACAAGAATTAAAATTATTTCAGACTTAATAATCAATCTTAAACTTCAGACTCTATACTAATCTTCTCCCCAATCTGCTGCCTCCACATGGCATAGTAAAGCCCTTTTTGATTGAGCAAATCATAGTGTTTTCCGGCTTCAATAATATGCCCTTTTTCCAGCACATAAATTTGATCGGCATGCATAATGGTTGATAACCGGTGGGCAATCAATATGGTAATATGATTATCCTGATCGGATACATTACGAATAGTTTCGGTAATTTCCTCTTCGGTTATAGAATCTAATGAAGAAGTTGCTTCATCAAACACCAATATATCCGGACGGCGCAGTAATGCCCTGGCAATGGATAAACGCTGTTTTTCACCGCCTGATACTTTAACGCCACCCTCGCCAATTACGGTGCTTAAACCTTTATCGGCCCGGGCCAGCAGGGTTTGGCAGGCTGCACGTTGCAGTACATCCATACATTCCTCGTCGGTAGCGCCAGGGCGTACAAATTGAAGGTTTTCGCGTATGGTGCCCGAAAACAGTTGGGTATCCTGCGTTACAAAGCCAATTTTTTCGCGCAGTTGATCCAGGTCAATTTCTTTGCTTAGCGTATTGTTGTATAATATATCCCCTTGCAATGGCTGATACAGGCCCACCAGCAACTTAACCAGCGTAGTTTTGCCCGAACCCGATGGCCCCACAAAAGCAATTGTTTCGCCACTGTTGGTTTCAAAACTGATATGGTTAAGCGCGTTGCGATTTGCCGTTAAATGCTTAAAGCTTACATTATCGAAGGTAAGGGTATGCACTTTTTCAAGCATTACGGGTTTTTCGGGCTTTTCATCAATAGGGGTAGAAAGGATGCCCTCAAAATTCCCCAATGATACCTGCGCCTCGCGCCACGACTGTATAACGTTGCCTAACTCCTGCAACGGATTAAACAGGAAGAACGAATAAAACAGGAACATAAAATAGCTCCCCGGTGATAGCGTGCCTTTAAAAATAAGCATCAGCAATATCACCACCATACAGCTGCGCACAAAATTTACCGTTGTACCCTGCACAAAACTCATGCTGCGTACATACTTTACCTTCTTTAACTCCAGATCCAATATTTTATAGGTGGTATTATTTAGACGTTCTATTTCCTGCTTTACCAGTCCTAAGCTTTTTACCAGTTCAATATTTCTTAACGATTCGGTTGTTGAACCGGCGAGCGCCGTGGTTTGCGATACTATATTTTTCTGAATGGTTTTTATCCGTTTGCTAAGCGCCATACTCACAAACATAATAACCGGGATAGCGCCAAAATAAACCAGCGTCACCATATAGTTAACCTTTAGTGAATACACTATCACAAAAACCATTCCCACCAAACTCACAAAAAGAACGCTGATAAAGGATGTGATAAATTTTTCGGAATCTAAACGGACTTTTTGCAATATACCCAGTGTTTCGCCGCTGCGCTGATCTTCAAAAACCTGGTAAGGCAGTTCAAGCGAATGCTTCAAACCGTCGGCGTACATCTCGGCGCCAACTTTTTGGGTAATGATATTGGTAAAATAATCCTGGAAGTTTTTTGCTATACGCGATACCATAGCTGCGCCGATAGCCAACCCAACCAGGCCTAAGGAGCCATACAACTTTTGGTCGTATGTATAAAATTTATGATTAACCGGTACCATGTACAGGTCCACTATGTAACGGGTAATCAAGGGGTCGCACAGGGAAAAGCCGATATTAATACCAGCCAGAACAAGAGCGATGACAACCACCCAGCGGTGTTTTTTAAGATATGTTAGTAGTATTTTCATACAAATTATTGAACTTTTATCAAAAATAAAAAAAGGGAATGGCTAAGCAGCTCATTCCCTTTAATTTGACATTTTAACTATGTTTAAACCGTCATAATATCTTTTTCCTTCGCTTCCGAATGAAGATCGACCTTGATGATGTAAGCATCGGTAAGTTTTTGTATCTCAGCCTCGCCGGTTTTCATTTCGTCTTCCGAAACACCTTCCGATTTTAGTTTTCTTATTTTTTCGTTGGCATCCTTACGGATATTGCGAACGGCAATTTTTCCGGTTTCAGCTTCAGCCTTTGCTTTTTTAACCAGCTCGCGGCGACGCTCTTCGGTTAAAGGCGGCACGTTGATGCGGATAATAACGCCATCATTTTGCGGGTTTACACCTAAGTTAGCCTCTTTAATGGCTTTTTCAATTTGCGGCAGTAATGATTTTTCCCATGGTTGAATTACGATAGTACGCGCATCGGGCGTATTTACGCTTGCAACCTGGCTCAATGGGGTTGGGGTACCATAATACTCCACCACAATATCATCCAGCATTGACGGGCTGGCTTTACCAGCACGTATTTTTTGCAATTCACTTTCGCAGTGGTCAATGGCTTTGTCCATCGCAGCCCTGGCATCAGTAACTTGTTTTTTAATGAGTTCGCTCATTGTTTAAAGATTTTGGTGCAAAAATAGTAAAAAGTACGTTAATCCTTTCTCCAAAATTCCTGTAATATTGCAATTGATATTGCGTCATCCAAATAACCAATAATATGAACGATCAAACAGAAAACAATAACGCCCTAACCAGCAACCCGGCGGGCCTGAGCAGCATGGTTTTAAACATTGCTGCATCAACTTACGCTTACAACAAAATAAACAATTTGCTGCTAATGCAGTTATTAGCTAAGGCTGAAAACCGCGATTTAGAAGAGATACGCGCCAACGTTGACCGCTATGTGGCCCAGTTTACCGAAGAGTTTAAAAAGGCCAATTCATAAAAAGAAAAACACCTTTTACCACAGAGAAAACAGAGAAGGCACGGAGTACACCGAGAATAATTGCCAATATTAAATAACGCCCTTTATCAAAACTAAGCGCCCTCTGTGCATTCTTTGTATCTCTGCGGTTTCTTTTCTTCTTCTACATTTTTAAAGGCCGGGGCTATTCAATTTGAAACCAAATGAAAACACTATTTTTTTGCCCGCGATGGGGCCAGGAGCGGGTTGAATGGGATACCTTTTTACAAAAGGTAAAACTGGCCGGCTACGATGGCGTAGAAGCCAGTTTACCTTATGATGAAGAAGAGAAATCGGCCATATTAAATGGATTAAAAAAGCATAACCTCCTGTTTATTGCCCAGCATTGGGAAACCGCCGAAAAGGATTTTGATGTGCATTGCACACAATATCGCAAAAGGCTGCTCAACCTGGCATCAGCAAATCCGCTGTTCATCAATACGCAAACCGGTAAGGATTATTATTCTTTTGAACAAAACCGGCAATTGATTGATATGGCCTGCACGGTTTCGAAGGAAACCGGCGTAAAAATTCTGCACGAAACGCACCGGGGCAAGTTTAGCTTTGCCGCGCATATTACCAGCGAGTATCTTGCTAAAATAGATGATTTACGCATCACCCTTGACATTTCACACTGGTGCAATACCGCCGAAACATTTCTGCATGATCAGCCCGAAGCGGTTGACCTGGCTATTAGCCGGACGGACCATATCCATTCGCGGGTTGGCTATCCGGAAGGGCCACAAATAACTGACCCACGCGCACCGGAGTGGAAAGAGGCTTTGGATTTTCACCTGCAATGCTGGGACAAGGTTGTTGCCCTTAAACAAAAACAAAATGCCGAACTGTTAACTATTACGTCGGAATTTGGTGCACCTCCTTATTTGCCACTGCTGCCTTATACCCTTCAACCGGTGGTGAGTCAATGGGATGTAAACGTGTATATGATGGAGTTATTGAAAGAGCGCTATAAGTAAGTCTGTAGTCGAAAGTCCGAAGTAGGCGGGCTACCTGGGACTTTCGGCTTCTGGCTAACTACTTTTAATCATTCGTACTATCCATACCAGTAAGATGGCACCGAGTAGGGCCGTGATAAAATAGCTAAAGGTAGGAATGCCTAAAATAGCTCCGAGCCAGCCGCCCACCCAGCCGCCGGCCAGTCCTAATATAATATCCATGATAATGCCGTAGCCATCGCCACGCATAATTTTGCCTGCCAGAAATCCGGCGAATCCGCCTACAAGTAAATGCCAAATCATAATTTTTTGTTTATAATGTATGGTTAAAGCTACACATTAATTTATACCGGAGGTATAGTTGCAGCGCTTTTTTAAAATAAATTATTGGGCCGGAAACTGTTGTGAAACCAATTTCTCCACCGGGTAGCCCATTGCCTTGCACCGGGCCACAATCTTTTCGTAAAGGGCTTTGTCCATTTCGGGTTTGCGGCTCATAATGTAAAGAAATTTGTAATCGGGATGGCCAATTACGGTGTACGAATAATCGTCGGCTAAATCTATCACCCAATAATCCACTTTTATGGGCCATATAAATTGCGCCTTCATTTGGGAATTGTTGGTGCCCTCCACCTGGAAGATTTTCGATTTAAAGGTGTGTATCTCGGGGCTTTGGTCCTTTTTGCAGGTGGTTACTACATTATAATAACCGTTTTTGTCCCATGTATAACGGGTAACCATTTCGCGGCTGCCTTTATCAAATAGGGTGGGGATAGAATATAGACAATACCATGTTCCGCCAAAACGATTAAGATCAACACGGGCAACGGTTTTGTTAGGCAAACTGCCTGAAACCATACTCACAAGGGCGAATATTACAACACAAACAACTTTCATAACTGATAATTTTATTATCGAATTACGAAAATGCGATGAGAAAAGATTTAGGCTGAAGGCTGCTCATAACAAAACGTAAGTTCCTTACTTACTGAGATAAGGTTTAGGGATCTTTTGTTTGATGATGCTAAGGTAGGGGTGTTTTATTAATTTTTATACCGTGTTTTCACCCTTTTTTATACCGTGTTTTCACGGTATTTTATTGTTTCCCCACCCGTCTTAATATGGCTGCTGCAAATAATGTTAAAATGTGATTTTAAAAACGGAACCCTTCCCTAATTGGCTGTGTACCGAAATCATCCCACCCTGTGATTCAACCTGGGTTTTTACCAAAAACAAGCCAACCCCATGAGCTTCTTTATGGGTATGGAAAGTTTTATACAATCCAAATATTTTAGATCCGTGCAAACGAAGATCAATTCCAATTCCATTATCCTCGCATTCCAACACTATACGGCCGTTTTTATCCAAATATGTTCTGATTTTTATATCGGCTGCCTCCCCTTCTTTTTTATACTTAATGGCGTTCGACATCAAATTCATCAAAATGCTTTCGAGGTATAATTTAGGAAAAAGGATTGTTTTTACCTTAAAATCGCACCTTATCCGGGCGCTGCTATTGCTAATTTCCGACTCCATAATTTCAAATAGCTTGTCGGTGATATTCCTAAACGAAAGTTGTTCGGCCGCGACAACGCTTTCGCGGATCAGGATTGCCTGCGACAAATCATTTAATGTTGAATTTAAGCCGTGTGCAACCTTTGTAATTTTGGTAAATAATTCCCCGTTGTTATCAAGCGTATGCGTATCTACCAAATCCGTCAACAACAAGATATTGCTGGCATGGTTTCTTATATTGTGACTAAGGATATGAGTAAAAGTTTTGAGCTGCTGATGGCTTTCAAAAAGCATCTCGTGCGATTTGTTTAGCGCATGTTCATTGTTTTTATACTTATCAATATCCATAAACACACCCCGCAATTTGCTGATATTGCCGTGGTTGTCATAAAAGGCTTCGCCGCACGATCGTATCCATATTTCGGCGCCTTTGCCGGTTGTTATTTGCAGCTCCAGGTCCCAGGGAGATCCCTGGTTATAGGCCCTTGAGATAGCACCGGTTAATTGCTGTCGCGATTGTTGCAAAAAGAAGGAAAACCGTCCCGGGTTATCCACGTCATAATCGCTCGCAATTTCAAAAATGTCATATATTGTTGACGAGCAGGTAACCTTTTTACTTAAAACGTCATATTCCCAACCGCCTACTCTACCAATACGCCCGGCTTCTTTTAACAAAAACTCACTTGCTGCTAATTTTTCTTCGGCAATTTTTCGCTGTTCAATTTCATGTTGCAGTTCGTCAACAGAACGGAGTGATAACACCATGGGCATTATTTTATAAAGCGCATATAGGGTTATCATGGAAACCACCCCGGTAAAAAACCGCACCAATGCACTTAGCCGGTAGGCGGGCCACCAAAATATAAATGCATCCAGCAAGTGGGTTGTACCGCATAAAATAATAAAGGCGCCAAACAACCAAATAATTTTTGGAAACGGTATATCGTGCCGCCTGGTAAGCATCCGTGCCAACAAAACGGGGATAGCGTAATAGGACGCAAATATCAACAAGTCGGAAGCGATATAAAGCCATCCATGAAAATCGGACCAGGTGCCGCAATGCCAGCGCGCCGGCCAGTCGCTGGTATCAAAAAGATGCGAAAAAAAGTGGCTTATTTGCGAAGAGAGTGGCTGCCGGGCAACAGTTATAGGATTTGCCCTGCAAGCCGGACCGCAAACAGCAACTTTTTGCGAAATGGAATGGGGTGAAATTAACGATGCTGCAACCCTAAGCGTATCCGTCATTTTAATTTATGTTAACAATATATTGCTTTTGTATCATAAAATATTGCCATGCCCGATGAAGTAAAAACGAGGTACTATCCGCACTTTTTTTCAAATATCGCTAATGAAGTTCTATTTTTTTTATGTTTTATTAAAAGCGTAATAGTTCAGCTACCTAAAGCCATTCCAAATTGCGAAAATATTAGTTCTATATAATATGCCCGGGTTGCGAAATAATATAAATTTGATTTGGGATTAAAGCACATCCTTTTACGCCACAAATAACCTGTATGATTAAACACTTTTTACCGTTGTTAATAATTTTATTTATGCGGGCCGAAGCCCAAAGCCAGCCCAAAAGGGCGCGTGATTTGGGCATACCATTTGAAGGAACGCCCGGCAAATACAACGCGATTACCGATGTTGCCGGCGTATTAGTTGGTTATAAAACCCTGATAAGCGGGCAGGGTAAGTTGGTGGTTGGCAAAGGGCCGGTGCGAACCGGCATTACCGCAATTTTGCCGAAAGGTTTTACTAACGACACCGTAGCTGCGGCTTATTTTGTGCTAAACGGTGATGGCGAAATGACCGGCCTGGCCTCGGTTGAAGACTATGGGTATTATTACGGTCCGCTGGGTATAACCAACACTAACAGCGTGGGCGTGGTACGGGATGCTATTGGCGCCTGGAATATTAAACACTTTTCTACCGGCAATGCCGATGATTTTGCTTTCGGCCTGCCGGTTGTAGCCGAAACATTTGACGGAGGGCTAAATGATATCGACGGTTTGCACGTTTCCAAACAGGATGTTTGGGACGCGCTGGATTCGGCAAGCACCGGGCAGATAAAAGAAGGGAATGTTGGGGGTGGCACCGGGATGCGCTTGTTCCATTTTAAAGGCGGCACAGGTACATCGTCGCGGGTTATTAATGTTAAGGGTAAGGATTATACGGTGGGCGTATTGGTACAGGCGAATTTTGGCAATCGTGAAGATTTGATGGTGGCCGGTGTACCTGTTGGCAGGGAAATAAGAGACCTGGAACCCATTTATAACCAGCAAAAAGACGGGTCCATTATTGTAATTATTGCTACCGACGCGCCGCTGCTGCCATCGCAATTAAAGCAATTGGCCAAACGGGCAACTATTGGTATAGCCCGCACCGGCGGCTTTGGCTACAATTCATCGGGCGATATATTTTTTGCTTTTAGTACCCGAACAGGGAAATTGGATAAAAACGGCCTGGAGAGTTGGAGCGCTATACCCAAGGACGATATGAATGCTCTTTACAAAGCTGTAGCACTGGCAACAGAAGAGGCTATTATCAATACGTTGGTGGCTGCAAAAACCATGACCGGAATTAACGGAAACACCGTTTTTGAACTTCCGCGCGATAGATTAATGGAAGTGATGAAAAAGTACAGGCACTAACCGCTTAAACGTGATGAAATTTTTGACGCTCCTCGTCGGAAAGGACAAGGTAATGTGTTTTTAAACATTTGGCGCAAAAATATGCCCTTATAGGGATAATATGTGACATTGGCCGCAAAAACCACCCACGCGGTTTTTCGTAGTGGAACTCCGTAGAACATTTAGGACACCTTAATGTTTGTTTATTCATTTTAATAAAAAGTTATACGCCCTAAAAATTCATCAAATCAATAAACAAAGTTCTAAAAGTAATGTTTTAAAAAAATTTCCTGTCCACAGTAACGATTTATTTACAAACATTTTAAAGCTAACGATCCACATTTAATCTGACTCCCAACAATTTAACCATTAAAAATTTTACGCTTTTATAGTATTTGTTTCGGCGGAATTGTATATTTGGTAAAGCCAATTCACCCAATTTTCCTGATTACTATGAAAAAAGTTTCCAACATCCTTGCCCGCAAGGGAAGTACAGTTGTCGCTATTGACGGCGGCACTACTGTTTTAGACGCATTGAAGCTAATGTCTGATAAAAATATAGGCTCAGTGGTAATTACCGAAGATGATGCCTATGCGGGTTTACTTACCGAACGCGACTACGCCCGTAAAGTAATATTGCAGGGCAAATCATCCTTAGAAACACAGGTGAGGGAAATTATGAGCACCGGCCTGCCCCGCATACTACCCGACAACTCGATAGAAACCTGTATGCACATCATGAGCGAAAGTAATATCCGCTACCTCCCCGTTTTTCGCGACGATCATCTTTGCGGGATAATTTCTATCAGCGACGTGGTACGGGAAACCATCCAGTCGCACGAGGAAACGATAGAGCATTTGAAGAGTTATATACACTCTTAGGATTTGGGATTTTGGATTTGAGAGAATGGGGTATATTTTTTAGTTCCCCCGTGAGTTTAAGTTAACCCATAAAATTCAATTAGTCTGCAAAATAGCTAATTCACAATAGTTCCGATGGAAGAAACCCTCTTCGTTGTGTCAGGCGTTCCACTTTTACATTTTGGAACAGTTGGCACAAAGTGGAACGCGCTGATTATCAGGTGTTCCATTTTTATCAAATGCTTAAATTTATGTAAGTGACTGATTGTCAATATGCATAAATCCGGGATTTCTAACAGATAAATGAAACTATTTGATTATCATTCAATTAAATAAAAATTGGGGGATTTCGTGTGTCCCGTCGTGAAAAAGGTTTACACTTTTTCCGTCCTGCAACAGCCTATACAAAGTCAGGGATATATGTCGCAGAAGAGCCCTCGCTTCGCCCGGGATGACAAAGGGGAGAGATAAAGCAGACTACTCCCACCCCATCACCCCCAAAACCCTCAAAAATTCCGTCTGCAACCCAGCCCTGATATGCACTTCCGCCCCACTAACCGGATGTGTAAACGTTAACTCCGAAGCGTGCAACAACATCGTATCTAACTCCCATCGTTCCTTAAATAGTTTATTTTGCTTGTTGCAGCCATGGGTACGGTCGCCGATGATGGGGTGAAAAATATGGGCAAAGTGTTTGCGCAGCTGGTGCATGCGGCCGGTTTGGGGGTTGGCTTCCACTAAGGAGTAGCGGGAAGTTGGGTGATTACCCAGCGGCACATCCAGTTCGGCGCGGGCAAGGGTTTTGTATCGGGTAAATGCGTCCTGTAGCGTGCCGTTTTCTTTACGCAGGGGGTAATCAATTTCTTCGGTATCAGGGGTATGGCCGCGTACTATGGCCAGGTATTTTTTATCAACCTGGTTTTCCTGGAATTGCTGCTGCATTAGTATTTCTACTTCTTTGCTGAGGGCAAACAAAAGAATGCCTCCGGTTTTACGGTCGAGCCGGTGCACGGGGTATACGTGGCGGTTGAGCTGATCGCGCAGCAATTGCAGGGCAAACTCCTTTGCATCATTGGCTATGGATGAACGGTGCACCAGCAAACCATGCGGCTTGTTAATAGCCACCAGGTGGTCGTCCTGAAATACAATATCGAGTATGGGCATATTGGCGGCAAATGTAATGGGTTTTATTCACCCTCTCCGCTCTGCGACCCCTGTTCCTGTATAATTTTAAACTTGGCGGCGAGCATTTCCCTGATGGCGTGGCCTACAAATGAATTTGGGGCCTTTTTTAATAGCTTTTTATTGAATATACCATCCATATACAAATCGGCATTGTCGAAATCGCCTAACGCTACGTACAAACGGCACATGCAGGCATAATATTCCGCTGCTTCATTTGCATAAAACAATTTTCGGTCGGGGTACAACTCATTCAAATCCTTTTTGCCATCGAACAAGGCAAGCCCTTCTGCTGCTCTTTCGTCCGTTAAAAGCACATTTGCAAAGCTCACCCGTGCCATCAATACGGAGGGAAACAGCCGATATATTTCACGAACAGCTTGTTCAGCTTTATCAAGTTCCCCAATAACGTTATAGGCGGATAATAACATATCATGAAAACCGACTTTGTGGGGGTATTTTTCAATCGCTTTTTTTGCCAACTTTATACCCTTATCATATTCGCCATCTATCAGCATTTCTCTTATGCGGTTATATTCGGCTTCCTGCCCGTCGTTGTCGAACGTAGTATATTCATTTTTTACATTTCCTTCGGTCACTTTGTAAGCGGTGCCGATGTCTGTTGTTACAACGTACGCTTTGGGGTCCTTTCCCCGCACTACTATATCATAGGCCTTGTTTATCTTTTTTAAAAGCTTTTGATGCAGGGCGCTTCTTTCTTCCATGTTGTCGGCTATGCCCAGGGCATCATTCCAATCTTCATCCAGGTCATCATCTTCGTCCCAATCCTCCCCATCAAAATCGTCTTCTTCGAAGTCTTCATCATCAGAAGCAACGCCGCCTATGTCCACCACCTCAAAATTACCTGGGCCAGCCGTCCGGTTTAATATCGCAGTAATGCTTTTTATTTTTGCTTCGTCATCATCAGGGCCCGTCATATAGCAGGGCTGTCCGTTAAAGCCAAATTCTATTTCCATCAGCGGTATATCGTCATCGTCTTCCTCCAAAATATATTGGGCAACACCAAAGGCAGAATGTGGTTTAAATCCAAAATCTTCGGCATAAGCAGTAGCACCGTAAATGATATTGTGTACCAGCGCATAATCGCGCGCTTCCAGCGGGCCGCCATTATTAATCAGATATTCATATTCTTCCTGATCGATATTGAATTCGTAATGTGCATCCTTAACGCCCAGGCAATATAAATCAACCAGGAAAATCCCAACGGTGAAATTGCCCGACTTATGCCGGCGCGAAACTATTATGGAGCAGATACCCTGACTTTCCCAATCCTCGCTTATCAGGCATTCAAAAATGGGTAGCGACCGCGCCTGCGTTTTTATATAATTTACCGGACTAAGCTGCGCCGGTTTTAAGGAAACAACTTTGCCTTTTTTATTTTTCGACATAGGATTTTACTGCTTACAACAGGAGATGAGATCCTGTACTTATTTATACAAAAATAAATATTGCAGGTTGAGATTGCAATTTGTAAAATAAGGTACAACACTTTGTAGGTATTAACCACAGAGAGCGCAAAGGAGCCGAAAAGCACACAGAGAGCAGAAAAAACGAGTGGTGAACATTTAATAAGTAAGTGTATTACCATTAAACACTCCGCGTACTCTGCGCATTCTCTGTGACCTCTGTGGTAAAATTTAAACTAAACACGGTATAAACCCTATAGACCCGTTTTTCTATTCCTTCTTTTTCAAAAAGGCAGCCAATTCATCCAGATGATCCGTCCCGATTACATCCACGTGCAGTTTCATTAATTGAACCCAGCAGGCGGGCACATCGGGCGCGTCCCAAAAGCGGATCTTTTTGTGCAGGGCATGTACGGTGTCAATTATTCGCTTTAGCCGTTGTACATCCGCTTTTTCAATAGGCGAGAGGCCATCCCATTTGGAATAAAGGCTAAATTGCAAGCTCACCAGGGCCACCTTTGCCAATTGCTTTTTGGTGTATACGGTGCTGTCTAAATGGTCCAGGTCAAACATCATCCAGTCGGGATAGTTGGTCATTACCTCGGGGGGCGGCACTTTGCCGGTCATTACAATGGACAGCCTTCCGGGATGCCCCGAATACGAAAGGTATTGGGCCAGCGGTTTAAGTTCTTCTATTACCAGGGGGAGCGTAACGGTATAGTCTTTTTTTATTTCTATCAACAACCGCAATCTGCGCGCAGTATCCTGTTTTAGCTTTTCAACCAGTGGATCGGTATACAATATTTTGAGCGAACGTTGAGGTGTAACTTCTTCTTCGTCGTGGGCAACCAGCAGCCGTCCGTTAATGGCATAAACATCGGCTTCTATGGAACCGAACCCGTCATTATAGGCCCGGTAAAACGGGATGCTGTTTTTGTAATCGTTATGGGAATGGGCATCGGCAATGGTGTAGACCTTTTTTGGGGAGCTGCAGGATGCGATTGTAACGCACGGTGTAACTAAGATCACAAAATATTTTCGCAGTTTGTTTATTACCGGATAGTTCATTTGTAAATATCAAAATATTAATCGCCGACAGTAATAAACCCATCCCGAACATTTATCAAATAAGCATATATTTTGTTGAGCCTGCTTATTTTGAGTATCTCTTTCTTGTTAATTTCGTCAATTGATTTTTTTATATAGGAGGCTAATAATTTAATATGTGCACTTTGAATTCTGCTGGTTTTGTAAGGATCAATGACAACGCCACTTACCCTTTTCAGTTCAGATAGAGCTTCATCCAAAACTTCTATATCTTGTTCGCTAAACCCAAACAACCTTTGCTTAAAGCGGGTATCGTTTATATCATAGAAGTCTAAAGCCATAATTTCCTGAGTTAGCTGCCTCCTGTAACCCTTCTCAAATCTGAGCAGTGTAATCAATTCTTAAAATCGGTGTAATCCCCCAAATATTAAACACTAAACAACCCATTCCTTTCCTGTTCCTGGTAATTCTGAACCGTTTCAATGGCATTATCAATTACATCGCTTAGCGCAACTATAAAGGTGCCGGGTTTAGCTAAGCTCATGGAATGTTTTATCGCATCGACCTCATTCGGTATAATCTCAAATTTCCGGTCTACATCAACCGATTCAATACCCTCTATTAACAGGGTGAGAATATTTTCGGCGGTGCGGCCGCGCAGGTGTTTTTCCTGGCGGAGGATGATATAGTCAAACATTTCGGCTGATATTTTGCCCAGTTCGCGGATGTCTTCGTCGCGCCTGTCGCCTGTGCCGGCTATAATGCCGATTTTTAACGGGGAGTCGATATGCCTCAAAAATTCTTTGATGCCATTATACCCATCCGGGTTATGGGCAAAGTCAATCATAAACTTAAACTCCCTGAAGTTAAAGATATTCATCCGCCCCGGTGTTTGTGCAGCCGAAGGAATGAAAGTTTCGAGGGCTTGTTTAATGTCCTCTGTTTTTATATCATACAAAAACGTGGCGAGGGTAGCAGCCAGCACATTTTCAATCATAAACGGCACAGTGCCGCCAAACGTGATGGGAATAAGGGTGGTGCGTTGCACACGTATCTTCCAGTCGCCTTTTTGTATGGTGATAAAGCCGTTTTCGTAAATACAGGCAATGCCCCCCTTGCGGCAATGCGATTTAATGATGGGATTATTTTCATTGCGGCTAAAATAAGCCACTTTGCAGGATGCATTTTTACCGATGCGCACGCAATATTCATTGTCGGCATTTAATACCGCCCAGCCGTCTTTTTTTACGGAATCAATCACCACGTTTTTTACACGGGTTAAATCATCAAGCGTATGGATGTCGGCCAGGCCCAGGTGGTCTTCCTGTATATTGGTAACCACGCCAATATCGCAAAAGCCAAAGCCGAGGCCGGCACGCAGGATGCCGCCGCGGGCAGTTTCCAGCACCGCAAAATCAACAGTCGGGTCTTTTAAAATAAATTCGGAGCTTACCGGGCCGGTGGTATCACCCTTCAGCATCATGGTGTTTTGCACGTAAATACCATCGGATGTGGTAAAGCCCACGCGATAGCCGTTGTTACGTACAATATGAGCAATTAAGCGGGTGGTAGTGGTTTTGCCGTTAGTGCCGGTAATGGCTATAATGGGTATCCGGGCCGATTTGCCCGGAGGATACAACATATCAATTACATGCCCGGCTACGTTGCGGGGCAAACCTTCGCTTGGCGCGATGTGCATTCTGAAACCTGGCGCTGCGTTTACTTCCAATACTACGCCACCATTTTCGGTAAGCGGTTCGGTTAAGTTCTCGGCCATGATGTCGATGCCGCAAATATCCAGGCCGATAATTTTTGATATCCTTTCGCAAATGAAAACATTTTGCGGATGTACGTGGTCGGTTACATCAATCGATGTGCCTCCGGTGCTGAGGTTGGCGGTTGATTTCACAAAAACCTTTTCGCCTTTTTGCGGAATTGTATCTAAGGTGTATCCTTTTTTCTCCAGCAAATCCATCGTATCGCGGTCGATGGTGATGAGCGTTAATACCTTTTCGTGACCATAGCCGCGGCGCGGATCTTCGTTTTCTTTATCAATAAGCTCCTTTATGGTGAGCACGCCATCGCCTTTTACATGGGCCGGATCGCGCAGCGCTGCCGCCACCATTTTGTTGTCGATTACCAGCACCCTAAAATCATACCCGGTAATAAAACGTTCCACAATAACCCGGCGCGATATTTTGGCGGCATGTTCGTAGGCATCAATGGCGTCTTCGCGGGTGCGGATATTGATGGATATGCCCCGGCCGTGGTTCCCGTCCAGCGGTTTAAATACCAGTGGAAAACCAACTCTTTTAATGGCTTCATCAACACCTTCCAACGATGAAATAGTAATGCCTTTCGCAACCGGAATAGCCTGCTCCTGCAACAGGCGCTTGGTTTCATCCTTATTACTGGCAATATCAACGGCAATACAACTGGTCTTTTCGGTCATGGTGGCACGGAAACGCACCTGGTTTTTACCATAACCCAATTGCACCAGCGACTGGTTGTTTAACCTGATCCACGGAATATCGCGTGCAATGGCTTCTTCTACAATTGATCCGGTACTTGGGCCAAGGCGCGTATTTTCGCGTATTTCGCGCATCATTTGTATATCGTGCTCCAGGTCGTAATCTTCGCCCTTTATCAATGCCTCGGCAATCCGAACGGCCGACTCAGCAGCAAAAACGCCTACTTTTTCTTCAATATAAGTAAACACTACGTTATAAATGCCGGGTGTTTTTGTTTCGCGGGTGCGGCCAAAACCTGTATCCATCCCGGCCAGTGATTGTATTTCGAGGGCGATATGCTCAATTACATGTCCCATCCATGTGCCGGCAACCACACGCTGAAAAAAACCACCCTCAACCCCCGGCGAACAACGGTGTGTATATAAGGAAGGTATTAATTTCTCCATGCGCTCGTAAAAACCATCGATGGTATTGGTAGGCCTCTCCTCCATATCCATCAGGTTTAGCCGCATCTGTATCAGTTTTTTGCGCGATACGCTCCAGATATTGGGGCCGCGAAGAACTTGTATATTTTCAATTTTCATAAGTCAGGAATGCTATTAGTAAACAGGGGGTGCAATTTACCCTAAAACTAAGGAAGATAACGATACAATAAAATATTTACCGCAAAAAGGTTTGATGTCCGCAGAGATTTTTTGTGGCTCGATAACGGTTTGATGGGTGAATCCCGATAGCTATCGGCCACAGAGGGCACTGAGGGGTCGCAAAGTACACAGAAGGAAAGAAAACTAAGTGAGGCAGGATATTAATATAACGTGAGTTCGATATAAGAAAGCATACGCCTCACCCCAACCCCTCTCCTTTGGAGAGGGGCTAAAAAGCATGATACGCTACTATCAAATCGTTCTCCTTCGGAGAGATAGAGGCTGTTAGTACCACCCTTACTATCCGTTATCGAACCTTTTTTTGTTATGTGTAATTCCTCCCGTCACCGGCATAATCAACCAATGACGCGAAGCGAATGACCAATGACAGCACAGCGAATGACTAAATCAATTATTCTTTAACCCAATATTATGCCCGGTATAATCCATTAAAAACTCGTTGCTTAAAAAAAAGTCGATCCCAAAAATGGTCCTCGGGTCGCCTGTGAATGATGGCTTGGCAACATCGGTTAAATTATAATCGCTGGTGGTGGTATACTGGTATGTGAAACCATTATTGGTGGTGATGGTAACCGCTGTATTGGGTGGTAATGAACTGCTGTTTGTTGGGTTTGTTTGATTGGCGATTATTGAGATAGCCGGCGTGCCGGTATCAAACAAAATAGTTGCTGCTACATTTGTGCCGTTATAGCTAACCGTGGCCGGTATGTCTGGCGAGTAACCGCCTTGCGTAAGGGAGAAAAAACTAAGCGGGTGCAAAATAAAACCCGATGACGCGTTCAAATCTGAAGGTACCAGGCCAATGGTTAATAAATCGGATACGTATATAGCATTAAGGGTAAAGTCGGCAGCGTTTAGGGTGGCTAACTTAAACCCATTGGTGGTACCATTGGCATTCGCGGTTGAAAAATAGCTCAGCGGACTACCGATTCTTGTATTGGCAAAACTAACTCCCGGCCCCACGCCAAAAACATCGTTTGAATGTGGTGGTAAAACACCGCCCGATGTTACATCCTGTATTTTATAATATAAAAAAAAGGGAATACGGCTGGTGGTTACACTACCCCTGCTATCGCCAATTTTTACAATCGCATACGCCAGATTACCGTATTCACGCAGTTCGCTTTGGGTATTGCCAAAAGCAATGTAGCCACTTTGCGATGTAACGGTGATGCCGTTTACATTTACAGAATCACCCGCTACTGTTATTCCCGAGGAGGTAATCATTGATGCGGGCAACAAGCCTTTAGCATCAATTGACATGCCGGACGAACCGGTGTCAAAAACAAGGTAGTTAATCGAATCCACCGTACCCACCTGACTAACCGGGATAAAAATCCTCCTGTAAATACTACTATCTATTTCGTACAAGCCAATTTTGGCAAAAGGCTGTGCAGCCGGAGGACCCGGTTTAACTTTAGGGTCCTTATGACAGGATGCTATTAATATGGATAGAAATAGCCCGCAGGCGCTAAGCAACAGATAGTTGAAGTAAATTTTTTTCATATTTTATATCCTTAATGTTATTACCGGGTAATAACGAAACTTTTAACGGTAGTGTATTGCAATATCTTAAAAAAAGGGGAAAACATAATGGCATTGTTTAAGATCGGGCAAATTTATTTATTGTCCAGTCACACAGATATACGTAACGAGCCATAAAATAAGTTGCTTTTTTTTAATTTTTTTAAAATTCATGCTTTAAATTAGTCAATTCGCTACAGTATATTCGCCATAATCAATCATAACTCAATTTTAATGCCCCATAAAATTGAGCGCCCAATCATCAAAAACCGTTTCTAAAAATTAAGTTTTTTCTTTAGACGCCATTATTTTGCCAAAAAACATGCCCTGCAACGCGGTATGACCTCAATCTGTAAAAAAAAGTAATTTACTAAAATGAGCGGCACTTTATAAATAAAAACTTTGCAAATGCAGGCATTTGTTTTGTGAATGTACAGTTGATGAATAAACTCTACATAAAAAACATGGTTTGTACCCGCTGCAAAATGATCGTAAGGTACGAGCTGGAAAAACTTGGCTTGCATTGCCTGTCGGTAGAGTTGGGCCTGGCCGAAACCCGTGAGCTTATTTCCGCGGCACAAATTGTGCAAATTAATATCGCATTATTACAATCAGGTTTGGAGTTATTGAGTAACAAGAAAAGCATCCTGATAGAAAAAATAAAAACTGCGGTGATTGAGATGGTCCGTTACTCGGAATTCCAGTTAAAAATTAATTTTTCTGATTACCTGAGCACTAAACTAAACCTCGACTATACTTACCTGGCCAACGTTTTTTCAGAACAGCACGGCACAACCATTGAGCGCTTTATTATTTTGCATAAAATACAGCGCGTAAAAGAATTGATGGATGGCAATGAACTAAGCCTCACCGAAATTTCCTGGAAGATGCATTACAGCAGTGTAGCGCACCTATCTACCCAGTTTAAAAAAATCACCGGGGTAACCCCTTCTCATTTTAAACACATGGAGCACAAAAGTATTGTTGCGATAGAAAATGTGTGAATCATGTAACTTATTCCAAAAATTATATAACATCTGAGGCTTCTGCACAAGGTAGGTTTGTACTGTGCCAAATTCCGATCTACAAAATTCAACCGGCACACAAACATTTATCTAAAACATTTAATCATGCAAAAAAAACTTACACGGACTAAGGACAGCCATTCCATGCGTCGAAACCGCGGCTATTCTACATTTTATACCCTGTCGTCCATGGTATTGGTGATCGCCCTATTTATGGCCGGTTGCAAAAAAGACACTTATAAAGCAGTACAGGGCTTATGCCCGGTAGTCCTTTCAACCGACCCAATGGATAAGGCTGTTGATGTTGCGCTTAACAAAGTTATTGCGGTAACCTTTAATACCGCCATGAAGCCATCGTCTATCAATAACGCAACATTTACTATTACACAGGGGGCCAATGCCATTGCCGGTACAATTGCGCCGACAGCTAACAACGCTGTTTTTACTTTCACACCAACAGCGGCCCTGCTGCCCTTTACCACTTATACAGGTACTATAACTACCGCAGCTAAAGACACGCTGGGCAGTTCGCCGGTTAGTGTTTATATGTGGACCTTTACAACCATTCCGCTGGTAACAGTAACGGCACTACCTGTGATTGACGGTACAGTTACCGGAGCGGGCACATTTGCCAATGGTTCGGTTGTTACAGTAAGCGCTATGCCAAACCCCGGTTTTGCCTTTACCAACTTTACCGATAATGGGGTAGTTGTTTCAGTAAGCTCCAGTTATCAGTTTACCCTTGCGGGGAACAGAAATTTGGTAGCCAACTTTGCCCCGGTACCAGCCGGCAAGTTTGCAGTAGTACTTTCATCAAGCCCTGCAGCAGGCGGAACAACAACAGGTTCTGGCCCTTATAATACCGGCACATCGGTAACCGTAACGGCATTGCCTAACGCAGGATACACTTTTAATAACTGGACGGAAGCCGGCAACGTGGTATCTTCCAGTTCGAGCTATAAGTTTACCATCGCGGGCAACCGTACATTGGTTGCCAACTTTAAGCTGCTGCTGGCGTCGCAGTTTGCAGTTGTATTATCGTCAAACCCGGCAGCAGGTGGATCAACCAGCGGATCGGGCGCTTATAATGCCGGTACATCCGTAACGGTTACAGCAACGGCAAATCCTGGGTACACTTTTACAAACTGGACAAATAATGGAACAATAGCATCAACCAGTGCGAGCTATACCTTCCCATTAAATGCAAACACAACCCTGGTTGCCAATTTTGCGCTCATCACGTTTTCGTTGAATGTAACTGCGGTAAACGGAACGGTACTTAAAACACCCGACCAGGCTAATTATAATAGCGGTTCCTCAGTAGTACTTACTGCAACGGCAGCCGTTGGATATACATTTACCTCATGGGGTGGCGACGCTTCGGGCACAACCAATCCATTAACGGTGGTGATGAATGCTAATAAAAACATAACGGCTAACTTTACTGCATCAGTGGTGAAACCGTTATACGCACCGATTTACGGGGCGTTTGGCGGAACTGCAGGCATTACCAACCAGGGAATAAATACCGTTATTAACGGGGCGCTTGGCACCACCGCTGTTGCTACTGCAATCACCGGATTTCACGATGGGCTCACCAACGATGTTTATACAGAAACACCGCTTAATGTGGGCCTGGTAACCGGAGGCATATACTCATCACCGCCTTTCCCCGGAACCATTCCAAAAGCAGCTATCGCTACGCAAGCTCTGGCTGATGCCAATGCTTTTTACATCAGCATTTCACCGGCTGGAAAACCTGGGGGCAGCGATCCCGGAGCAGGCGAATTGGGTGGTTTAACTTTAGCGGCAGGCGTTTATAAATCTGCAAGCGGCACATTTAATATATCAAACGGCGATTTAACACTCGATGCCAAAGGCGATCCGAATGCTACCTGGATATTCCAATCGGCAGCGGCGCTTACCGTAGGTATTGCAGGGCCGGCAGGAGCCCGCAGCGTTAAACTAATTAATGGTGCTCTTGCTCAAAATGTTTACTGGTACGTTGGCAGCGCTGCTACTATTAATGCGGCAGGCGGCGGCATCATGACGGGGACCATCGTTGCTTCGGCAGGCGTAACGTTCTCGACAGCAGGGAATACGGTTCAGACGGTAATCAATGGCAGGGCCATTTCGCTGGTAGCTTCGGTTACTATGGTAAATACCACCGTTAACGTGCCTCAATAAACAGAACTACATATCATTAATTTTAAAGAAGAAATCATTATGTTACCAACAAATAAAATAATGCAAAAATTGACCATCTGTTTAATGATGGCGGTTTTTGCCTGCACCACTGCGATGGGGCAAACCACGCAGCCGCTGCAACCCACCTGGTGGTTCGGCGTGTCGGGCGCGGCAAATTTTAATTTTTACGATGGCTCAACCCAGCGGCTGGATAATTCGCTGTTCGTGCCTACTGTGTTTCATAAAGCAAAAGGCATAAAACCTTATGGTTCCCTTTTGGTGGAGTACCGCCCCGGCCGGATTTGGGGATTTATGCTAAACGTAGCCTACGATGCCCGCGGCGCAAAATTTGATGGCGTTGAAGCACCATGCAATTGCCCGGCAACCTTGCAAACTGATATTGATTATGTGGCTATTGAACCCAGCTTACGGCTGGGTTTCAAAAGCAATAATTTATTCTTTTTTGCAGGCCCCCGTGTTGCTTTTGATGTAAACCGCCGGTATTTTTATACACAGCTTAAACAGCCAAATACAAGCGGCGACCTGAGTGCTATAAAAAGCACACAGCTGTCGGGGCAGGTTGGTGTAGGGTACGATATTATGCTTTCATCGGCGGCGGCTACTACTAAGGTAAGCCTTTCGCCTTTCGTTTCCTACCACCCCTATTTTGGGCAGGAACCGCGAAGCATTGAAACTTTAAATATCACTACTTTTAGGGCAGGGGTAGCCTTGAAATTTGGGGCCGTTCATAAGGCTGCGGTTGTTGTTGTGCCGCCTCCGGTTGTTGTGCCGGTGGTAGCCGCTGTGGCCGTACACGATTTTGTTTTTACCGTACATGGCCCTTCGGGCCCGATGGTTAAAAACCAGGTAAGCGAAACCTTGCCGCTGTTGAATACTGTGTTTTTTGATGAAGGATCCGCACAGATTCCGAGCCGTTACGTAGTACTTACCAGCGACCAGGCAAGCGCTTTCAGGGAAAACCAATTACAAAATCAGGAGTCCGAAAGTATGAGCAGCCGTTCGGCGGGGCAATTAATTGTTTATCATAATGTGCTGAATATTTTAGGAGACAGGATGCGTGCCAACCCGGGCGCAACCATAACGCTGGATGGCTCTTCGGCCAAAGGCCCGCAGGAAGCCAGGGCGTCTGCCGAAGCTGTAAAGCTTTATTTGGTTAACGTGTTTGGCATTTCGGCTTCAAGGATTGTTGTACATGGCAGCTTTAAAGCTGTTCCATCATCGGGCCAACCAGGCGGTAAAACAGATCTTGCTCTTTTCGCTGACGAAAACCGGAGAGTTGATATTGAAACAACATCGCCCGAGTTAATTGCCGAAGTAGGCGGCGGCATGATGAGACCTGTTCAACTTACCGAAACACAGATGGCCCCGGCCGAAGTTGTTTTAAATGTTGATTCGGCAAAGCTGCTGCTTAAATCGTGGTCGGTTGATGTTACTGATTCAAAAGGAACGGTACAACATTTCGGTCCGTTTATGAGCGATCAGCAAGGCATCCCGCAATCGGCAATTTTGGGCAACAGTCCAGATGGTGACTATACTTTGGTAATGACCGGTGAAACTAACACTGGAACGTCTGTCACTAAAGGCACCTCCATTCATTTGGTACATCCCGATCTATCGGTTCAAAAAGGATTCCGCTATAGCGTGGTGTTTGATTTTGACAGGTTCAAAACGGTAGCCGAATACAAAAACTTTTTAACCACAGTAGTTGCCCCGTTAATTGTTGAAGGGGCTACGGTTACCATACACGGCCATACCGACATTACCGGCAGCGTGGATTATAACCAAAAGCTATCCGAAAGCAGGGCGCAGGATGCGCAAAAGATACTGGTTGCCGCCATTGCCAACTCTGGCCGGGACCACGTAACGTTTGCGACATCGGGCATGGGCGAGGACCCAACGCATGCGCCTTTTGATAATGCATTACCCGAAGGGCGTTTTTATAACCGGACGGTGATTATTGATATTGCACCGGTGAAGCAATAACGATTTTATTATACAATGAAAAAGGCCCTGAGTGATCGGGGCCTTTTTTTGTTTATTGCCATCCAAAAACCCCCTTGTTACGGCACCCTCGAAATTTGCCCTTTCTGACCCGGAGGGTCTACCCATTTGTAGAGAAAATATAATAGAAATATATTGCCGCAGAGCGGCTACCCTTAACTACTATATGGGCTAATAGCCTTCCATACACCATGTTGCTTAAATCACCGTCCCAGGATCGAAAACACCTCTAAAATGTAAGCGGACAATGGGTAGCCGCTCTGCGGCAATATATCAGGGTAGGATCTTTCCTACGAAGCGGTAGACCCTCCGGGTCAAAAAAGCATATTTATAAATCACTTGTGTCAAAAGAATATGTTAAGCACTATGCATAACCCAAAATGCGTAGTTGAGATGCAAGGTTCGCGATGCCTGTCGCAAAAGGTTTCTCACTTCGTTCGAAATGACATAGAGGAGAAGGATTTTTTCATGCGGGAATTTCCCAATAAATCAATAATATTGACCTCAATTATAATCACCCATGGAAAAAGAACTGAGAAGCCGGCAATGGTTTGGAAAAAAGGGCAAAGATGGTTTTATCTATCGTGCCTGGATGAAAAATCAGGGGATACCCGCGCATGAATTACAAGGCAAACCTGTTATCGGCATTTGTAATACCTGGTCGGAGTTAACGCCCTGTAATGCCCATTTCAGGGAACTGGCCGAATCGGTAAAACATGGTATTTATGAAGCCGGCGGCTTCCCGGTGGAATTTCCGGTGATGTCGCTGGGCGAAACTTTGATAAAACCAACGGCCATGCTTTACCGCAATTTGGTGAGTATGGATGTAGAAGAATCTATCCGCGCCAACCCCATCGATGGGGTAGTATTGCTGTGCGGCTGCGATAAAACCACCCCGTCGCTGGTAATGGGCGCATGCAGTGTAAATATACCTACCATTGTTGTTTCTGGCGGACCAATGCTTACCGGCAAATACCGCGGGCATGACATCGGTACATCCGACGTATGGCGGTTTTCGGAAGCACACCGCTCCGGCAAAATGACAGACGAAGAGCTTTTTACTGCCGAAGCCTGCATGTTGCGCAGCCGCGGCCATTGTGCAGTAATGGGCACCGCTTCAACCATGGCATGTATGGTGGAATCCCTTGGGCTAACACTTCCGGAAAACGCAGCGATACCGGCTGCCGATTCGCGCCGTAAAGTTTTGGCCCATTTATCGGGCAGCCGGATTGTGGATATGGTGCGGGAAAACCTGGTGCTATCAGACATCCTTACCCGGCAGGCATTTGAAAACGCCATTACGGTAAATGCAGCCATTGGCGGTTCCACCAATTTTGTAATTCATTTATTGGCCATTGCAGCGCGTATTGGTGTGGATTTAAATATGGATGATTTTAACAATGTGCAAAACATCCCCCTGCTGGCCAACCTGCAACCATCAGGAAAATACTTTATGGAAGATTTTTATTATGCCGGCGGCTTGCCTGCATTGATGAAAGAATTGCATGGCGTATTGCACAACCAAACCATCACGGTAAGTGGAAAACCAATTGCCGATAATTATGCCAAAGCGGAATGTTTTAACCGCGAAATGATTGCAACAATGGAGGAACCTGTTAACCCGGTTGCCGGCATTGTTGTGGTAAAAGGCAACCTGAGTGAAAACGGCGCCGTGCTAAAACCTTCGGCGGCAAGCCCGGCTTTAATGACGCATACTGGCCGGGCCGTGGTGTTTGAAAACATCGAAGATTATAAAGCTAAGATAGACGACCCGAACCTTGATGTAGATGAAAGCTGTGTATTGGTGTTGAAGAATGTAGGCCCTAAAGGTTATCCCGGTATGCCCGAAGTCGGTAATATGTCGATACCCAAAAAGCTGTTGGAAAAAGGCGTTACGGATATGGTGCGGATATCAGACGGCCGCATGAGCGGCACGGGGTTCGGTACCGTAGTGCTGCATGTTTCGCCCGAAGCAGCAGTTGGCGGCACTTTAGCCATTGTACAGGATGGCGATATTATTAAGCTGGATGTTTCGGCCGGACTTTTACACTTGCAACTAAGTGATGAGGAAATAGCCGAAAGGAAAAAGCGTTTTATATTGCCGCCAAACTTAACTAACCGTGGTTATACCTGGCTTTATCAAACGCATGTGGAGCAGGCGCATTTAGGTGCCGATATGGATTTTTTGAAGGGGGCATCGGGCAGCGAGGTGTTAAGGGATTCGCATTGATGGGATTTGCTCCTATATTCCTTAAACGATTATCGACGATCTTTTAAATATAAAAGCGACTTGTCATTCTGAGCAAAGCGAAGAATCTTCTCCGCCCTACTATAATCCGCACGCATAGTTCAAATGTATGTCGGAGAAGATCCTTCACTGCAGGATGACAAAAGAAAAAATGCGTGTCAAACTCACTTACACTTACTAAGCCCATCCAAACACGAGGCGTCATCCGGTTTAATGAGCAGTGCCTTTTCAAAATATCCTTTGGCATCTGCTTTTTTACCTCCCATCAGCATGGCCCAGCCTAACATTTGGTTGCCGTCGTAATCAAAAGGGTAAAGAGTAGTTAACCGGGTAAAATATTTGGCAGCTACGTCGTATTGTTTTCGGTTATAGTAAATAACGCCCGTCCAGTAGTTGGCCTGGGTGTTTTGCGGGTCTATTTTCAGGATGTCGTTGTATTGGTCCAATACTTTATTCCAGATGGCTAACAGAGATAGCGGTTTAATGTATCCAAATTTTGCTTCGATGGCATTGGGCTTTAAGCTAACCGCCCGCGAATAATACATTTGCGAACCGTTGTAGTTTTTGTTAAGAAAATGGAGCCAGCCTAAACGCAGGTTAATTTCGTAATCGCCATCGGTATAAAAAGGGGTAATATCGGCTATAGCGGCAATATAGTTCTTTTTGTATTCATCGGCGTAACTATCATGAAAAGCCTTTTGCATAGCGGCGGCCGACTGCGCGATGGCGTTGCCGGCAACAAATATCATCAGGATTAGAAAAATAAGCTTCTTTAAAACTTCCATGTAATTCCCGCAGTTATCGAGTTTTGATTGTAATTGATGTTTTCAATAGCATCCGTTTTCTTTTCATCCGTATAATTTAAATAAAGCAAAGCATGTTTGCCTGCCTGGTAATACAGCGTTGCCCCGGCCTTAAAGGTAGTAACATCAATGGCATTATAAATATACAAAGCATCGTACTCAAAATAGTTATCTAACTTACCAAAAGTTGCAAAGCCTTCTATCCATAAGTTTTTAGCCGCCTTAAAACCAAGCAATTGACTAAAAACATAATTGATATGGGTTGCATCTGCCACTGTAAAACCACTAATTGTGTAAAGATTCAAATTACCTAACGGATAAATCGTCAATTTACTATCGTACTGCATAAAATTATTCCCGTTGATGTTACTGAACGCAACATCGGCCTGAATATCGAAATAAGAACCGAGATATTTTATCGCAGTGAGTCCCGCATTGTTTTTGTAGGTGGTTTGCTGATAGCTGGTATTAAAATAGTGATACGCGCCAATAATTTGCAGCTTGTTAAAAACCGACCAGGTTAGTTTTCCATAATATTCCTGCTGTGCATCGCTGGTGTTGATCTGCTGCCGCTGTGTTTCCCTGATGGTTATCGGCTGATTAAAATAAGCTAGTGACTGATCTAAAACCAGGTGGTATCCCAACCGGTTGCTTAGCGAAATTCGCGAGTAAAAAGCATTTCCGCGATAACTGTTGTCCGGATTTTTTATGCCGGTTTCCAAACCGGCCTGCACCAGTCCAAATGGCGACAGCTTTTCGCTTTTTAAAGTCAGGCTGTCCAGGCGCGCGGCATGGTAATATGCTTCGGCATCGCGGTTAAGATATTTGTTACAGACGTAGGCGTAGTATCGTGCCGTATCGTTACCAGCATCGTTGGCCAATACCTTTTGATATTGCCCCAATGCGCCGCTGTAATTGCCGGTTGAGAAAAAAGCATAGCCCATGCGCATCCGCAAATGCGGAAAATCAATGTGACTACCTAACGCTTCGTTGCCGAAACTGATTACCTGCTGCCAATTACCTGCCATAAAATATGCGGCCGAAACACTATCCGCCTTGGGGAATGTCAAATCCTGCCCATTCGCGGTGGTTGCGCTCAGGTGGAAAAGGATGGACATAGTTATCAGGATCAGTTGTTTGCGGAATCCCATGTTGCTTCGGTTATTTGGTTGTTCATTTTCACGGAAAACGTTTTTAGCTTGTTATTTGCTATACGGATTTCAGCCTCCATTATGCTGTTACATTTGTTTAAAAAGCAATATTGTGCATTTGCTGCTATGCTGATTTCATCGCGGTTAATTTGGTATTGGTTAAGATAGGTGTGTTTAACAAACTGACAAAAAGGGGCTACTATATCGTGCAGCCATAAACCGAATTTGTTCGCGGGCAGTGGATAGTTATCTGAGACGCCAGGGTAGGTGCTGCTAAAATTAATCCGGTAAGCAGCGAGGTAAAAAAGATACAACAACGATTTTTCATCCCCGTAAAATGCAGTAAAATAAAACTCGTACCCGTTGTTAACAAAATAGGCTACAGCTCCGGTTTGTTTACTATACAAGTATCGACCGTTATAAGCATCTTTGTATACTTCCCAGGTTTCCTTCCTTCCGTCCGGTGTTTCTATCACTCCGTAATAACCGGGCTCAAATGCAAATGCCTGCTTTAATAGTATGTTAATTTCAACCGGGCTAATCACCATTCCTTCTTCGGGGATGCTATATGCGAAATACTTATCCGGCGCTCCAAGGTTATGGCCGGTATAGTCTGCAAAAGGATATTTTAACGTTTTTGAACCGATATAAGGCGTTAGCTGTAGCTGGAAATGCAGGTGAGGTTCGGGCGAGCGGCCGGAATTACCGCATAGCGCCAATTGATCGCCTTGCTTTACCACATCGCCGGGTTTTACTTTTATGGAATTTTTTTTAAGGTGCGATACTTTGGAGTATAAATCGTCTGCGTGTTTTATCACAACTGTATTACCCCAGTTTTGTAAGGTGTTTATCTGGCCGATGGTGTTATCTTCAATGTTATCCGCAACGGTTTCCACTACGCCATCGGCGCAAGCCAAAACCGGTTTGTTAAAGCAATAAAAGTGTTCGGGTCGGGTGCCGGGGTATTCGAAGGTTTTTTGTTCTTCGTCGGTTATTACAAAATCGAGGGCGTTGGCCCAGTCGTCTTTGTGGGTAATGTCGCCATTGTAACCTTGCGAAACCGTCCACTCTCCCATAAAAGGCAGGTTAAGCGGCAGGTATTTTAAATTATCCAGCCGTTTCACATTGTTGGTATATTGGTACAGGTTTTTCTCGGGCGAGTAATGCTGGATGGGCGTAAGCTGCAATTTGTTGGCAGTTATCCGTAAGGTAAAAAAATACAGCAACGAAATGGTAATTAAACAAAACGGCAGCGAAAACACCGGTAAGTTGTAGATGCCCAGTAATTTGGTTAAGGCATTTACCAATAAAAAGGATGCCGGGATACTAATAATGGCCCATAAATAGGACCGTAACGACGGGATCAGGAAAAAGCCGCCAATGGCTGCCGATACCATCATAAAATTTGCGCCTAAATGATAATAACTAACATCATCGGGGTACATTCCCGTTATCTTGTGAAAACAGCAGGCAGTAAAAAAGCCAATAAGCAGCAAGCTAAAACTTATACGCGAGTGAATAAAAATACCAATAGCAATAATCAACCCCACAATAACATTGTTTTGAAAAATAATGGCGCTAAGGGCTCGGAAAAATAAATCGGCAAAGTAAAAGATTGAATTACCCTGTGCTGATGTGCTAAACAAATGTTGGCTGCCAAGTGACGAAAATTGGTTGGGCAGCAAACCGTCTTTAGGTAGTAGTCCCGTGGTGTTATCGGTGCCTGTAGCCAGTATTACCAGCCAGTAAGTAATGATGAAAGGGATGGATAGTACGGGTAAATTATATTTGGATAACCAGGCTGATAAGATGATGGATAAAACGATAGTGATGATGCAGCCAACCATTAACCACAACAAAAAAGCGAGATTGGTTTGGTAAAACATACCGAATGCCAAACCAAACAGCAGCGCATTAAAACTGTACAGGCCTTTATGTGTAAAATCGCGATGAAAGCCCAATTGGTTAACAGTTGTTAATGCAAATATTACGCAAACCAATCCTGTTAATCCTGCCGGGATGTTAAAAAACGAAACCAAAAGCAATAGTGTGCCCAGCACCTTGTTTTGTGAGAAAAACAGGATTGCATAGCTGTTTAGTAGCGACTTAGTGTGGTATTCGATAGCTGATTTCAATTTTATATACGTATTTATCTCATTGATAATTTAATAATTAGCCGCAGCTTCGCTTTCTGATGCCTACACCTTAAAAAAAATTTAGGTTTTAATGCCCCAGCGGGACTACCTGTTTGTAGCAATATAAATAATATAGTTTCGTGCCTCGTAGAGGCCACCCGTATCCACCTTGCCAACTTGCCTTGAAATTTGGGGGCAGCACCTACGGAGCTGTATGTTTGTTATCTATTATTTCTACAAACGGCAGCACCTACGGCGCATAAATAAATTTCATAAATAACCCTCAACCATGAACTATTTTCAAATAATCAGGCAATAGCTCGGGCGTTTGCAGGTATTCCAACGTTTCGGGCTGCCGAATTAAATGCACATTGCTGCTTTTATCAATCAAAACTACTGCCGGGCGCAGGTTAATAAATTGCATCCATTGCGTCATGTTATAGGCGCCCACTTTGTGCACCACCAAATGGTCGCCAGCATTTAGCAGGGGCAGGTTCACGCTTTCGCGCAATACGTCAATATTCATGCAAAGGGGTCCATACAAAACCGTTTCTTCGGTGTGTTGTGTAGCATCCTGCGCCGGACTTATTTTATGTTCGTACCAAAACGAGGTAAATAAAACATTTACGCCAAAATCAACAATAGTGGCTTTGCGACCATCGCTAAGCCGTTTATTGGCAACTACAGTGCCCAGCAAATACCCGGCATCGTCAATTAAAGCACGACCGGTTTCTAAAATTAAGAGCGGCAAATCATCTTTTTCGAAACCGGCGTTTAAAATTGTCTCCGTAATTACTTCGGCGTATTCATCAATGGATGGTATGGCATCCGCTCCTGACGGATGGTAACCTTTCAGTGTATTTACCGAAGGAAAGCCGCCGCCCATATCCAAATATTGAATGATATGGTTGTGCTGGCTTTTACATTTCATCGCTAAATCGCACAGTTTTGAGGCAGCTGCTTTATAAGCATTAACCGATAGCACAAACGTACCTATATGACAATGCAGCCCGGCCAATTGCAGCACGCCCGATTCCAGCACTTTGGTAATGGTACTCCAGGCCTGGCCGTTTTCGTAATTAAAGCCAAACCTGTCCCATACCGGGTATACGCCCGTATCCATGTTTACCCTGACAGCAACCTTTGGTTTTTTATGGTGCGATTTACACAGCGTTATTAAATTATACAGTTCATCAAAATGGTCGATATGGATAAGCGAGCCATTTTCTATTGCTAAATTGAGCGCTTCGGCATCTTTGTAGGGGCCGTTAAAAATAATTTGTTCGCCGGGGATTCCATTGTTAATGGCTTTATGGTATTCAAAGCCCGACACTACCTCGGCCCAGCTGCCTTCCTGGTGAAAAATATTGCAAACGGCATTGAGGTAATTGGTTTTATAACTCCAGGCAAATTGAACTTTTGGGTACCGGGTTGAAAAAGCCCGTACCGCCGCCCGGTAATTACGGCGGATGCGTTGTTCTGACAATACAAACAACGGAGAACCAAATTTTTCAATCAGCTGTTTTACCGGCACCTCATCAATATACTTTACCGGTTCGAATGCGGCTTTTTGTCCAAACTTGTTGGGGATGCCGGTATTCATCTTCTTTATTAAAGGACGTTCGTATTTTAGTTTTTCCATGTTACTCTTTATCATTTAACCCCGAACAAAAAGTAATTTTTAGGTTTTACCGCAGAGAAACAGAGGAGGCGCGGAGAACGCTGAGTTTTACTTGTAAAATTGTATATTATTATTTCTTCCATTCTCTGTGTGCTATGCGCCTTTTCTGTTTCTTTGTGTTAAATTATCTAACTAATGCCCCATCCATTAAAGTTCGCCAAAGGCTGTTAGTTGCTGAAATTCGCTTACGTCAACAATATGGTCCCACGCATACCGCACAAACATTTTTCCGGTGGTGGGAGCCGGAACCGGCGGCAAAGAAATTTTTTGCGTTAACTTTATCAGCATGGCGGGTTGATTTTGGCCGGCTGCCACTGTCAGGTATATCCAGGCCGGGAAGCGGGGGTTTACTTCCATGATGAATAGCTGTTCGTTGGCATCGCGCATAACTTCCAGCTCAAAGCTGCCTCGCCAGTTGGTGGCTCTGGCAAATTTTTGGGCAAGCTCCGTTAAATCTTCACTATCGATAGTTACGCCGGCCCAGGCTTTTCCCTTTTCGGTGATGTACAATTTGCGCATACAAACAATACTGATGGCTTTACCCCCGCCATCGGCCAGGCAGGAAATATTAATTTCGGTGCCTTTTATAAATTGCTGGATAATTACCGGGAAACCCCATTGTGCAGACAAGTAATAAAACGATTTTTGCGCCTGATCGGGCGTGTGCGCCACGTAGGCATCATAATATTTACCCTTTACCACCATGGGGTAACTGAACTTTTCTTCGGCTTTTTTAATGTCTTCGGCGCTGTAGGCAATAATATCAGTAGGAACATTAAGGCCGTGCATCTCGCCAAACTTATACAGGTTGGCTTTGTCGCGCGCTTCTAATTGCTGGTGCGTTGGCAAAAAAGTTTGAATGCCAATACCGGTTAGTTCGGGCGCTATTTTTATAAAGTTGTATAGTTCGGAGTCGAAATTGGGGATAATGATGTTGATGTTTTCTTTATCGTGAATATATTTAATCCTGTCCAACAATAACCCGACTTCGGCCGTTGGATAAGGGATTTGATAGGTTTTATCTACCCAATTATGCAGATAAATACCAGGCTCCAGCGAATCATAAGATAATCCGATGATTCGGATTTTTGGGTATTCTTCGCGCAAGGCACGTATAACACCAAGACCAGGCCCCGGATTATCAGTAGCATTAAGGCCAGTTAGGGCAACGGTTAATATTTCTGTATTATCGTCCATGGGGCTATTCGTCCAACAGGTTTGCTTGTTTTAATTGTAGCATCCAGTCTTCCCAATCTTTGTCGAGCTGGTTGGGTTCGGCATCGTATTTTTCTAAAATGGTTGCTTTTATTTCTTCGGCGATTTGGCCATTTTTCATCATGCTCAAGATTTCGGCAGCTATTGCATTGCCTGAGTAGGAATCGCCGGTAGCGGGGTTAAAAATAAATCCGTTTTCGCTGGTGGCAATATTCTTCCTAAGCTTCATTTGGTGTTATAAAGTAATATCAAATTGGTAATGCTATAAATGTAATTTATTTTGAATTGCTGGCGGCGTATTTATAGCTAAATACGGCAAAAATAGCGGCCGGGTGTTTGATGTGCCGACGAATGGAGGGATTGTGCCGATGAATATGTTATCTCGGTTTACAGATAGCGATGGGCTTGGTGGCGGGCGGTAAACAAAAGTGTATTGCGTCGCGTTTAATCCTCTAATATATTTTCGGTGTAATCGAAAATTTTAGTATCACGCCGGCCATCCCACCTTTCCAGGTATTTTAAGGGGACAGTGAGTTTTGATCTGAATGGAACACCACAATATTTTCTGCACGACCAATCTGTGCATCTCGCCAAAGCATCAAATATAGCGGCCGACAATTTGGGGTCAACATCGCCAAGGGTTTCGAAATGTGTCAGATGTCCGTCTTTTTCAATAATAAACGATATTCTGATATTATCTGCCGGCATTTTTTTTCCAGTAGTATCTATCGGTATTTTCAAATACTTTTTAACATCATCGAAGAAATCAAAATAACCGCTTTTATACGTTGGTGGTTCTTGCTCCTCTGTAAATGAATAAGATTTGCCTGTTTTACCATAACTTATTCCGGATTTGAAAATGCCCTTTTTATAATTAGTCACATATTTTATTTCATACTGAAAATAAGCCGTCTCGTGCCATTCGCCTTCCTTGAAGCCGTTTTTCACCAAACCCTCTTCTATTATTTCAGTAAAATCGTCGTTATATTTTACCCATTTACCATTGCCTTTTTCGCAAATCATATCGCCGTTTTTATCGTAACACTCCCACAATAAACGGTCCTGTTTAAATAAAAAATCACCGTAAGGCTGTGTATAATTATAGGTACAAAACAAACTGCCATTAGGGTAATAATTAATTTCCAACCCCTCAATTGTCATACCATGGCAGTTAGCAATGCTTTGCCTTTTTCCTGTAGGATAAAACCTGATGACTTTGCCATCTAACAAAACGATACCGGTTGTATAGTTTACGTTATACGAATATGCATTTGCAGCCATCTTTAGCTTTCCATCCCGGTAATATTCCTTTATATTCAATAGTTTCTCGCCAGAATCTGGCGGAAGAATCACTCGGAAAAAGTCGCAACTATCAGGCGTGTTAACCCTTACAGCGTCGTCGTTTGTATTTTTAAAGTAAAATACAGGTGCTCCGTGAAACTGACATTTTGCAGTAATGGCAAAAAACGAGACAGTTAAGAAAGTTAGAACGTACTTTAACATTAGTTTTGTGTGATACGATTTACGAGGCTAAAGTAATTAATGAAAACCAATTATCAAATCCATTTTAAGAAGCGCTTAGTCACCCGTTGACAGCCGCCAGAAATTGCAATATCAATTGCGGGTCGGGAATATTTTTCAAATATTCCTCCTTTTCGGCAAACCGGCAGGCGCCGGGATAATCGCCTTGTTTGCCTTCCATATCAAACATCAGCTGAAAATGCAGATGCGGTGGCCAGCAGCCGTTTTCATCTATCGCGCCAAGCGTTGCTATTTGCTGATTGCAGTTAACAGGCATCCCAACGCTTAACAGGTGAAGGCTTTTGCGGCTTAGGTGGCCATATAACGAGTATAATACCAATCCGTCCAAATCATGCTCCAAAATGATGGTAGGGCCATAGTCACCAAAGTTATTGTTATCGGCAAAGCTATGTACTTTGCCTGCCAGCGGCGCGTAAATAGGTGTGCCTGCATCGCCCCAGATATCAACGCCCAAATGCAACAGGCGCGGCCCGGTTTCGCTTTCAAATAATGGGATGCCCACATAAATGGTTCGGTGTTCCATATAGCCACCAACACCGTATTTGCTGTGACTGTTGGCTATCTGTTTACTTACCCATTGATTGAATTTTTCAGGGTTGGTTATGGTGTCCCTATTCAGGTCCTTATTTCCGGTAGTGAGGTCGAGTTGATATAGCCGATCAGTTACGGGATCAAAATCAACTACCTTGCCTATAGCATCGGGATGGGCTTTTATGTAAAATGCTAATTGAGCGGATGAAGACATATAACGAAGTTTAAATAAAATATTGACTTCCGGCTTAGAACTCAAGACTCCTCCTTTACTCCGTTTCCTGCTGCCGGTCTTCCTTGCTTATTTTTTCAAATATCTTATCCATACGCTCAACGTATTCGCTGGTATCGTCCACAAAAAACTCCAGCTGAGGGATAACCCTTACCTGGTCTTTGATGCGCGCGCCCAGTTTGTACCTGATTTCGGATGCATGCGATTTAATGGTTTGCAGTGCCAATTGGGTATTGGTATTGTTAAAAAAGCTTAAAAATATTCTTGCAATGGCTAAATCGGGCGTAACCCGTACCTTGGTTATGGTAATAAGTGTATTGGGCAAATAGCTAATTCCTTCGCGCTGAAATATAGCGGCCAGATCCTCCTGTATTACTCCTGCAAATTTTTGCTGACGTTTTGATTCCATGTTCTTTGTTTGGCTGAAAGTTCTTTTAAATAATGGCAATGTTTGTGATTTTACCACAAAGGATTTACAAAGGACACAAAGAATGAAATTAATTAATCTTTGTGTCCTCTGTGTTTTTCTCTTTGTGACCTTTGTGGTAAAAAATTAATGAGGTTTCACTCACTAATTGCACATATCCACCGGGATTTCCTTTGTTATTTTTATTAGTTTTTTTACCACCAGCGTACTGTCGTACTCTGATCCCATTCCCTCTTTACCCGAGTGTATTTTTACACCTTCTACTTCAACATACACAGGCTCGTTTGGTTTCTCGAAACGCAATTGTGCATATTGCAGTTCCAACTGTTCCGAGTTATCGGTTACCCAAAACTCCTGCCCGCTGTCGCAATCTTTAAACGATTTTATTTCGGGGCCAAAGCTATAAACGCCTTTGTATACAACCGCCTTGTTTGCTGTACTTACATTACTGTGGCATGAGCTGGTTGCAATAATAAGCAAACCTGCTAAACATTTAGACAATCCTCCGCGCATTCCGTAAAATTATAAATCTTGTTTTATATCATTTAGACCCTTAACACTTAACCTGGCACTTATGCCCGATGCAATAACAGCAATAACCATTACCGTTAAAAATACAAGTCCAACATCGGTTATCCGTATCGAAACCGGGTAAGCATCAATCATGGACATTGTTGAACCCATTTTTACCAAACCATAACGCTGTTGCAATATACAAAAACCCAGCCCTAAAACAATTCCCACAATGCATCCGGTTATAGAGATCATCATCCCATCAAAAAAGAAAATGCCCTGTATTAATTGCTTATTAGCGCCCAGGCTGGTTAATATCGCTATATCCTTCTTTCGCTCAATAACCAGTATGGTTAATGAGCCAATTATATTAAACGCTGCTATAATAACCACAAACGTTAGTATCATGTAAATAGACCACCGTTCAAAGTTTAATGTTTTATAAAGCACGGCGTTTTGTTCGAGCCGGTTTTTTACAGTAAACTGTGCCCCTATTTTATCTTTAATGGCTGCCTGCACCTCGTCCACATCGGTTCCTTTTTTATAGTTAATTTCGAGGGAAGAGACGTTAACCGGCTGATTCAGCAAATCGCGTGCGAACTCTATGGGCGTAACTACCATGTCGTCAAATTCGGGGCCGAGGCCATATACGCCCGATGGTATAATAGAGCGCACCACAAACTCGCTTAACGGACCGGCCCCGCTGCCTGCCGACCGGCTTGGCGAATAAATTTCTAACTGATTAAATTGATCGCGAACACTGACGCTCAAGCTACTTTGCACTGCCGCCCCGATAACTGCATAATTCTGATTGTCTTTTTTTAAGGTAAATGATCCGGTTTGTACTATACTGTCCAAACGTGGATTTTTCAAAAAGCCCGGACTCACGCCCTTTATCGTGCCGATAAACGGTCTGTTATCATATTTTATCAACACCATTTCCTGCAAAACCCCGGTGTACGAAAATACACGGGGATCGCGCTGAAGCGATGTGAAATAAGCTGTATTCGGATCGAACGTTTTACCAAGCCTTGGCTCAATTTTTATTTCGGCGGTAAAATTACTGTATGAAGAAAGGATTACTGCCTCAAAACCATTGAACACCGACATGATGATAATAAGCGCTGCACTGCCAATTAATACGCCAAGCATAGATATGCCCGAGATAATATTGACGGCATGCATTTTCTTACCCGAAAATAAATACCTTTTGGCTATGTAAACGGAGGTGTTCAAGTTGGCGATTGGAAATTAGAGAGTGGTGATTAGTAGCTTTGTTGTATTAAGTTAAAAAGGGGTTGGTTTGTTTTTCGAAGCCGATGGTAGTTTTAGGACCGTGGCCGGGATAAACGGTACAATCATCGGGCAAGGTAAAAAGTTTTTGCTCAATATTGTCAATAAGCTGCGTAAAATTGCCACCGGGTAAATCAGTGCGGCCAATGCTGTTGCGAAACAGCACATCACCGCCTATTAAAATATTGGCGCCTTTGTCATAAAAACACAAGTGGGCGGGCGAATGACCGGGCGCGAAAATTAAAGTAATTTCGGTATTGCCAAATTTGATGGTGCCGGTTTCGGGCAAAAACTCATCGGGCACCGGCGATGGCTCATAACGGATACCCATAGCAGGCGCATAGGCAATAACAGCCTCAAGCACCGGCAGTTCTCCTTCGTGAAACTTTGGTTTTAAGCCATATTGATCAAAAATAAATTTATTACCCAGCACGTGGTCAATATGGCAATGAGTGTTTAGCAATAAAACGGGTTTTAAATTATTATTGCGGATAAAGTTTACCACAGCGTTTTGTTCAGATGACGTTTCCATACCGGGGTCGATGATGACGCATTCGCCGGTTTCGTCAAATAAAATATAGGTGTTTTCCTGGTAAGGGTTATTGGTAAAGATTTGAACATTTGCCATGCGGTAAAAGTACGGAGAGATTTCGGAATTGGGAATTTCGATTTCGGAATTGGAAAAGGCTTAGCTACTATTTGTAAATCTGTATAATCTTTTTGTTTTTAAACATAAAAGCCCCTGAACCACTCATTAAAAATATATGGTTTAAGGGCGATATATAAATGTTTAAATCACCTCCCGGAACTGTATATTCTTCTACATCACGCTCATTGGTAATAGTGGCGAAATAGTCGTTAAATCCTGTAGTATCAGGACCGGCGACATATATTACATTTCCTATCTTTTCCATTTGATAAATATTGTATGCTTTTGTAAAATGGAAAAGGGTATCGGTTTCGCCATTTTTTCTTTTAACATAAAGTTTATTGTCGTCATTTTCCCGGCTTATGCCGTAATTATTGACTGAAATATCGGCTAACCAATTAGCCTCAGGTATTTGTTTAATAAAGCGCCAATGGTGCGTCGGGTCGTCGCCGCTTAGTAAATACACTTTGTTATCCCAGGTCTTAACTTCCAGTGGCTGGCGCGGCTTTGAATAAATATGATATGGGAAAAACACATTGGTGTTCATCACGTAGGTTTGCCACGTTTTTCCTAAATCGGCCGATTTATGTACCCGGCAATAACTTGCCTCGTGAATACCTTTCCACCTGTCAAGACTCCACCATATCCCTTTGTTATCAACGGTGAACTCATTAACCTCGATATCTTTCCCCATCCAATTCCACTTCTTGCCTCCGTTTGTGCTTATTTCAATCCCCATAGAACGCCGGAGCAAAACAATGGTATCTTTTGATATTTCATAGGCATTGTAAATTTGCCTGTCTTTTTCATCTTCTGTAAGCATTTGCCTCCACGTTGGCGCTTTTGTTTTATGTGGTCGGGAAGTTGTGTCGCCGCGAAAAACCTTTACCAGCGAATGATCGCGGTGACACGAAAACATCATCAACAAACAAAGCAAGGCGAAGTAATAGAATTTCATAACTGTGAGTTGGTAAACTACGGTCCAGTTTAATTAGCTATGCAAGGATAAACGCAGTTATCCAAATATAATTGCTGCCGCTGCGTTTTAGGCTACTTTTGCTCACCACTAAGTAGCACCCCGGCTGTGGGGACACCGCCGTACAGTTGGCGATATGACGGCTCCTGAAGTGCCAACCAATCCTCCGTCTTTCGGACTTTCCGGACTTTTCCGACTTCCGAACTCCCCTCACATCTCCATCACTTCTTTCTTTTTTTTACTTTTCATTCGTTTCGGCAAAAACTCCAGTATCTCTGTTTTCAGCGCTTCTATCATCCGGCGTTTTAAAAAATTACGTTGTATCACAATGCTTACTTCGCGCGCCGGTTCGGGCGATTTAAAATAACGCACTTTGTCCAACTGTTTATCGGTAAGGTCGGCCAGGGCCAGTTCGGGTAAAATTGTGGCGCCGTTATTTTGGTCGACCATTCGTTTCAGCGTTTCAACGCTGCCGGTATTGTATTCAAAATGTTTAAAGCCCTGGGTGGCTTTGCGCCGCTGGCAAATATTTAAAACCTGCTCGCGCATGCAATGGCCCTCGTTTAATATCCATATCTCTTCCATATCAATATCGTCGGGCACAATGTTTTTCTTTTTGGATAATTTACTGTTTTTGGATACATAAGCCACAAAGTTTTCGTAAAAAACCGGAATCTCGGTTAAGCTGGCTTCATGCAAGGGGGTTGATAATATACCGCAATCAATCAATCCCAGTTTCAATTGCTGGATGATCATTTCGGTGGTTTGCTCCCATACAACGAGTTTTACCTGGGGGTATTTTTCAATAAAGCCATGCAGTATTTTTGGCAGAATATAAGGCGCAACCGTTGGGATAATGCCAACCTTCAACTCACCCGAAAGCTCTTTTTGCCTGTCGGTGATAATCTCCTTTATCTTTTCACTTTCGCCCAACAATACACGGGCCTGCGCAATAATTTCGGTCCCTATTTCGGTAGGCACTACCGGTTGCTTGCTGCGGTCAAACAGTTTAACGCCAAGCGTATCCTCCAGTTTTTGTACCTGCATACTTAAGGTAGGCTGGGTAACAAAACATTTTTCGGCGGCTGCCACAAAGCTGCGGTAAGTATCAACAGCAACAATGTATTCGAGTTGGGTTATGGTCATATTTGGGGGAATTAGAGGCAAGAGATCAAGATTCAATTAGAAGCAAGAGATCAAGATTCAAGAGGCAAGACTATAGAAAGAAGGAGGCAAGAAAATAAAATCAATGTTCTGTAAATCGCTTATCACGTAGTCACAGTCATGCTTCTTGATTTCTTGTGTTTCTTCTCTTGCTTCTTGAATCTTGATTTCCTGTTTCTCTTCTATAGCTTTTCTCTATTCAAATATAGTAATTATTGATTTTTTCTATTAAATTATTATAATGAAGTTTGGTGTACTAAAACTGAGCCAATATGGAAACCAATAAAAAAAAGCTAACAACTGCATCCGGAATACCGTATGCCGAAAACGAAAACTCAATGACTGTTGGGCCCCGTGGTCCCATCCTGCTGCAGGATTTTATCCTGCACGAAAAAATGGCGCATTTTAACCGCGAACGCATCCCCGAAAGGGTAGTACACGCCAAAGGATCGGGCGCTTACGGAACTTTTACAGTTACGCACGATATCACTAAATATACCCGCGCCAAATTGTTTAATACTATTGGCAAGCAAACCAAAACATTCCTTCGCTTTTCAACCGTGGGCGGCGAAAAAGGTTCGGCTGATACCGAGCGTGACCCGCGCGGCTTTGCCTTGAAATTTTACACCGAAGAAGGTAATTGGGATTTAGTAGGTAATAATACTCCCGTGTTCTTTTTAAAAGATCCTAAAAAATTCAGTGATTTTATTCACACCCAAAAACGCGACCCGTATACCAATTGCAAAAGCGCCACTATGATGTGGGATTTTTGGAGTTTAAACCCCGAAAGCTTGCACCAGGTTACTATTTTGATGTCGGACCGGGGGACACCTTACGGCTACCGCCACATGGATGGTTTTGGGAGCCATACTTTTTCCATGATTAACGCCGCAGGCGAGCGCCATTGGGTAAAATTCCATTTTAAAACCGAACAGGGAATTAAAAACTTTACGGATGAAGAGGCAGGCGCCATGCGCGGTAAAAACCCCGATTTTGCACAGCATGATTTGCTAACCCATATTGATGCCGGCGATTTTCCGAAATGGAAGTTAAAAATACAGGTGATGACCGAAGAACAAGCCAAAACCTATAAATGGAACCCTTTTGATTTAACAAAAGTTTGGCCCCATGGCGATTTTCCGCTGATTGATGTAGGTGTATTGGAACTAAACAAAAACCCCGATAACTATTTTGCTCATGTAGAGCAATCGGCATTTGCACCAGCGCATGTAGTTGATGGGATTGGCTACTCGCCCGATAAAATGTTACAGGGACGGCTGCTGTCTTATCCTGATGCCCACCGGCATCGTTTAGGAGGCAATTATGAGCAAATACCGGTAAACCGTTGCCCTTATGCTATTAACAATTACGAACGCGACGGCCAAATGCGCGTTGACGGCAATGGGGGCGCTGGCCCTAACTATTTCCCAAACAGTTTTGATGATATAGTTGCCGACCCGGCTTACAAAGAACCATCATGGGATTTAGGCACCGGCGTAGCTGATTGGTACGACCGTAATGCCGAAGGCGAAAATGACCATTATACCCAACCCGGTAATTTGTACCGCCTGATGAGCGCCGAGGCCAAGCACGATTTGGTAACCAATATCACCAACTCCATGAGCGGTATCGACGGGCCAAAAAAAGAGCAAATTATCAATCGCCAGCTATGTCACTGGTTCCGTGCAGATATTGGCCTGGGAATGGCAGTTGCCAAAGGTTTGCAGTTTAATTTGGATGAGGCGATGAAGTCAATGCTTGTTCATAGTTCATAGCCGAAGGTGCATTTTGCCTTTGGTGAGATAGCCTGTAATAATAAAGGGTAATTCATGTGTGATGAATTACCCTTTGCTATAAGTCCCGCAAGCCTTTCGGCCATGAACCATGAACTTCCCCCTACTCCACCGTTACCGATTTTGCCAGGTTCCTTGGCTGATCAACGTTACAGCCGCGCATTACTGCAATGTGGTAGGCCAGCAGTTGTAATGGAATAGTTGCCAGCAGCGGCACAAATGCTTCGTCTGTTTGCGGTATTTCTATTACATAATCGGCCATGCCTTTTACCTGGGTATCACCTTCGGTTACAATGGCGATTACATGTCCCTTACGCGCTTTTACCTCCTGGATATTGCTGATTACTTTTTCGTACGATGAATCTTTGGTGGCGATGAAAACAACCGGCATTTCATCATCAATTAAGGCAATAGGTCCGTGTTTCATCTCGGCAGCCGGATAACCTTCGGCATGGATATAGGATATTTCCTTCAGCTTTAATGCACCCTCCAACGCTACGGGGAATGAACTTCCACGGCCAAGAAATAAGCAATTTGTCGAATCCTTAAACTTCGCTGCAATTTCTTTAATGTGGTCGTTTGATTTTAGCGCCCGCTCCACCAGTTCAGGTATGGTGTTTAGTTCAGTTAAGTGTTCTACCAGTTTGCTTTGCGTAATTCTGCCGCGTTGTTGAGCGATGTAAAAGGCCATCAGCGTTAAAACGGTTACCTGTGCGGTAAATGCCTTAGTAGAAGCTACACCTATTTCGGGGCCGGCGTGGGTATAAACGCCTGCGTGTGTGGTACGCGGAATAGATGCCCCCACCACATTACAGATCCCAAAAATAGTAGCGCCTTTTTCCTTAGCCAGCTCTATAGCGGCCATTGTGTCAGCAGTCTCGCCCGACTGCGAAATGGCAATCACCAGGTCCTTTTCGGTGATAATAGGATTGCGGTACCTGAATTCCGAAGCATACTCAACCTCAACAGGTACGCGCGCATATTCTTCAATTAAATATTCGCCTACCAAACCGGCATGCCATGATGTGCCGCAGGCAACGATAATAATACGGTCGATATTCTTTAGCTTTTCGGTGTATTCCTTAATTCCACCCAGTTGTACTTTACCTTGCTGCGGATAAATACGTCCGCGCATACAATCACGTATGGAACGTGGCTGTTCGTAAATTTCTTTCAGCATAAAGTGGTCGTAGCCGCCTTTTTCCAGCATCTCCAGCTTTAAGTCCAGTTCCTGGATGTAAGGGGTTTGTACAACAGTATTATCAATGTTTTTAATCAGCAAATCACCGCGACGAATGTAAGCCACCTCGTTATCATTTAAATAGATTACGTTTTTGGTGTATTCCACTATAGGGGTAGCATCCGATGCGATAAAATACTCGCCTTCGCCAACGCCAATAACCATCGGGCTTCCTTTGCGGGCAGCAATCAGCAAATCGGGTTCATCGGCGCTCATAATTACAATGGCGTAAGCGCCAATTACCTTGGTTAAGGCAACCCTTACCGCTTCGCGCAGATCGAGACCCGTTTCATTTTGTATATGTTCAACCAGGTGTATTAATACCTCGGTATCCGTGTCGCTTTTAAAAATATGGCCTTTGGCTATGAGGGTTTCCTTAATAGGACCATAGTTTTCAATAATGCCGTTGTGAATAATAGTGAGCTTGCGGTTGCCCGATGAATGCGGGTGCGAGTTGCGATCGCTGGGCGCGCCGTGAGTAGCCCAACGGGTGTGGCCCATCCCGATGGAGCCATGCATCTCAATATCTTTAACAAAGTTTTCGAGGTCGCTAACTTTGCCGGCTTTTTTATAAACTTTTAAGTCTTTATCGTATAATGCAATACCTGCACTGTCATAACCGCGATATTCCAAACGGTGCAACCCTTTTATAATTATCGGGTATGCTTCTCTATAACCTATATAACCTACAATTCCACACATAAAAAAATAAATATTAAATATTATTCATACAAAAGTACCTTTTTAAGTCCGGAAAGTCAGGAAAGTCCGAACCTCCGAAAGAAAAAACGTATGCAATTAATGATTTTCATGGATAGACAAATGGAACCCGGGAAAGTTTAATAAGAAGTCGGGAAATTCCGGAAGAAGAAAAGAGCAAATCTCGCCCAAGCCGGGTTAAGCGAAAAAACAAAGGTTAAAAAAAATCCAGCCCTTTTTGAGGGCTGGATTTCTATATCTTTATTCTTCGGTCTTTCCGGACCTTACCGACTTCCGGACTTTACCGATTCTTATTTAGCAATCTTCGTATAAATTACGTTAAGCTTTATACTATAAGGCGAACTTTTGTTTGCTCCGCCGCCTGCAACTGTACGCGCCGCCACTTGTGGTGTTGGCAAATAATCAACAGTTGTAGTATTGGTTGTGTCAACCGGGGCAATAAAGGTGCCGTAGTCAACTGTTTTCTTCAGTAACATATCCTGCAAAAAGGAAGTTATTACAAAATGATAGTTCTGTTTGCTTGGGCTATAAAAACCGCCAAAATAAGCTACGCCAACATTTCGCGGATCGCCGGGGGTGCTTGTACCGCCGATAGTTGCATCTTGTAGCTCAATGTGTTGGTGTGCAATGTCCAGCCGGTACATGGATATTTTAGGCAGCGGATTAAAGGGGTTCAAACCAACCGTATTGGTCGGCATCAGGGGTGTTATCACCAGTTCGGCGCGATTTATCACCAAATCACTGTCGCGCTTTAATAAACTACTCCTCAGGTTTTGCAAAAAGGACGGGAAACTAACCTTAGTGCGCAACCCTGCAAGCCCCTGTAAGTAAATGGTGCTTCTTGACGAGGTGGTATTACTGAGCTCGGTTTGGATGGTTGCTGTATATGTATGCTTTATTTGAACAGCAAGGGCCGATATAGGCAACATCACCGATGCCGTATCGACCACGTTCCCGCTAAACGATCTGTAATAAACCGCCAGGGTATCGGTGGGTTTTATCATAATAATACCGCCCGGGCCTGTGGTTTTCGCTTTATCAAGGGTAATGTAAAGCCCTTTTACACTGTTATTAAAAGTACTGTTTGATGCCAGTGTGGTTGAACTTGCGTTAAAAAAGTAATTGTTAACGAAGTTGATATTTATTGGTACCCGTACCTGGGGCTGCACAATTATCGGCGTATCAGGGCCACCTGCCACAATACGGGTTACTTTTACCGAATCGTGCGTATGAGCCGTAAATGCCCAGGAGCCAAGTAAGTTCGACGAATTATAATTCCATTGCTTGGTGTTGTAATAAGTTTTGGTTTTATCAAACAGCTCGTTTAGCTGATAAACGTTAACCTTAAAAGTTGACGTCAGAGAGTCTCCATAAAAGCCATCAGCAAAGCTCAATACCAGCCTGGCCGAGTCAATAATAATAGTACCACTCGGCAATGAGTATGAACTTTGATTAGGCAAATTAAGGTCGGTAGCTATATTAGCTTCTGTGGTGCCAAAAATGGGATCATTAAGATAGCCCAGGGCGTTTTTGGCAAGGCCCAATGTTACAACAGAATCCTCCAAAACGGTATTGGTGATCACAGTTGAAGTATCAACCAGCCCGCCGCCTACATTAACGGTTGAGCTTACGCCCACGCCAACGGTATCCTGATTTTTACAACTATTTAAAATAAAAAGACTTATCAACAGGGTTAATAAGTCTAAGCGAAAAAATTTCATATATGATTTCAAAGCTTATACAACATGTGCCAATTCCTCATTGACAATTTCGTCGTAAAAATTGTAATAATTTTCGAAATCTGCGGTGGATTCGAACTCTAAAACTGATTTATTGCTGTTTTTAACATTATTTAACACATCTTCGTCGATATTTTCGGCAGCCAAAACTATCCCATCGCTGTATTGGATAGCACCTGCATATAATGCCGAATTGGTACCCGGGTTATAAACCTCGGTATGTTTTTCGGTCATATCGCCCATCACCGCTTTTTGGGCAAAATCTGGTCCCATTTGCCCGGTGAAGTCATTTTCATAGATCGAATAAATAACTTTCGAGTTTTTAAAGGTAGGATCGTCTTTGTAAGTTGTTTTCAGGTAAGCCGGTACAAGTGCACCCATCCAGCCATGGCAATGGATAACATCCGGAGCCCAGCCTAATTTTTTAACGGTTTCCAGCGCTCCTTTGCAAAAGAAAATCATCCGCTCATCGTTGTCGTCATAAAACTTACCGTCTTTATCGGTAAATACATGCTTCCGCTGAAAATATTCTTCGTTATCCAAAAAATAAACCTGCATCCGGGCCGCAGGGATCGAAGCAACTTTAATAATCAACGGATTATCATTATCATTAATGATAATGTTCATTCCCGATAAACGGATCACTTCATGTAACCGGTTCCTGCGCTCGTTAATATTTCCGAAACGGGGCATCAGGATACGAATTTCGTAACCCTTGTCCTGCATAGCCTGCGGAAGCTGGCGCGTAATTTCAGAAATTTTTGAGAGTTCAAGGAAAGGAGACATTTCGTGAGTTATAAACAAAAGCTTAGATTTACCCATCACTGTATCGATATTAAATTAAATATAAAGAGGTCAAAAAAATTTGAGTGTGCAAATATAAGCATTATTATATGAACTGGCAACCAATTACGCAAGTACTTTTGGTAATTTTTAAGAAATAGTACACCTTTGCCAAGTTTTTTTATTTAAAATCGATTGAAAACCTTTATTACCAAACAGTCTCTCGCCGCTTATTTACAGCTAATACGCGCTTCGGGTAAAACCATTGGCTTTGTACCTACTATGGGGGCATTGCACCAGGGACACCTGAGTTTAATTGAACTGGCGCGGCAGCATAACGATGTGGTGGTGTGCAGTATTTTTGTAAATCCCACCCAGTTTAACGACCCAAAGGACCTGGAAAAATACCCCCGCCCCATAGCGGCCGATACGCATTTGCTGCAACAGGCAAAAGCTGATATATTGTTCAATCCCGGGGTAAAGGAGATGTATGATGATAATGAACAATGGCATTTAAACATAGGGGAATTGGAGCATTTACTGGAAGGAAAATTTCGCCCCGGCCATTACCAGGGCGTTACCCAGGTGGTTTATAAACTGTTTAACATGGTGAAACCCGATACCGCCTTTTTTGGCCAAAAAGACTACCAGCAGTTTTTAGTAATCAGTAAATTGGTTGAGCTGATGAATATGCCAGTTGAACTGGTCATGTGCCCCATTAAACGCGAAGATGACGGATTGGCCATGAGCTCGCGGAATATTCATTTAAGCGCGGACGAACACAGGCATGCACTCGTTTTATCCAAAACATTAAATTGGGCTAAGGCTAATTTTGATGGTAGTAATTTTGACGTACTGCAAAAGGAGGCAGAACGAATGATTAATGCAGAAGATGGTGTTGCTTTGGAATATTTTGAAATTGCGGATGGGGGTACCCTTCATCCGGCGGATGCCGCTTCAAAAAAAGTAGTGGCTTTGGTGGCAGCTAAAGTTGGTAAAACGCGGTTGATTGATAATGTTTTGTTGAGATCATAATTAATGTTAATAGAGGAAATTAGCGCTGCGCAAGAAATAAAAGCGATGAATAAAAAGCAACTTTTAGAGTTTATACCGTTAGTAGTTTTCTTATTGTCGGGGATAGGTATACTTTTTAAGGCGCCCTATTGTACATGGATAGCAACGGGCAGCGCATCGTTACTTGCGATAGTTTATTCTAACGGTTCAAATTGGTTGTTTGCTGGGTTTGGAATATCAAAAATGCAAACTAAAATAGCAGGCTATGCGTTTGCTGCAAATATGGTTGGGTGCATGTTTTGCTTGCTTCGGTGGCCTGGTGCTCAGTTTTACTGCATAGCGAGTTATGTGGGGCTGGCTTTGGTGGCAGGAATATCTTTATATAATTACAGAGTATCGGCTTACAAACAATTATTGTATAGAAGTTTTTTGTTTATAGTTATCCTTTCAATGATATTCGGCTATAGAAGTTCATAGGCCTAATTCCACAATATTATTACTATTTCAAATTACCTTCCTTCATATAAAACCCTAACTTTGCCCCTGCAAAAAATAATATTCCATGAGTTTCAGAACCGAACACGATACCATGGGCGAGGTACAGGTACCTGCCGACAAATACTGGGGCGCGCAAACAGAACGGAGCCGCAATAACTTTAAAATTGGTCCGGAGGCGTCAATGCCAAAGGAAATTATTGCCGCTTTTGCTTATCTTAAAAAGGCTGCCGCTTACACTAATACTGATTGCGGTGTACTACCCGCCGAAAAACGAGATCAGATTGCTCAAGTTTGCGACGAAATTTTAACCGGCGCGCTATCTGCCGAATTTCCGCTGGTGATTTGGCAAACCGGCTCGGGTACGCAATCAAATATGAATGTGAACGAGGTGATTGCTAACCGTGCGCACGTATTGGCCGGCAATAAATTGGGCGAGGGTAAAACATTTATCCATCCTAATGATGATGTCAACAAATCGCAGTCATCAAACGATACCTATCCTACCGCCATGCACATTGCGGCTTATAAAATGGTGATGGATGTAACTATCCCCGGTATTGAAAAATTGCGCGATACCCTGCAGGCAAAATCCGAAGCTTTTAAAACGGTTGTAAAAATTGGCCGTACGCACTTGATGGACGCCACGCCGCTTACCCTGGGCCAGGAATTTTCTGGTTATGTATCACAGCTTAATCATGGTTTAAAGGCATTACGCAACACACTCGACCATTTATCAGAATTGGCGCTTGGCGGCACCGCTGTAGGTACCGGCATCAATACCCCCAAAGGTTACGATGTAAAAGTGGCCGAGTACATTGCCAAATTTACCAACCTGCCATTCCGCACTGCCGAAAATAAATTTGAAGCCCTTGCCGCTCACGATGCCATTGTGGAAAGCCATGGCGCATTAAAGCAAATTGCGGTATCGCTGATGAAAATAGCCAATGATATCCGTATGCTGGCCTCAGGGCCACGATCGGGTATTGGGGAGATACATATTCCGGATAACGAACCAGGTTCGTCTATCATGCCAGGAAAGGTAAATCCAACCCAAAACGAAGCGGTTACCATGGTGGCTGCGCAGGTGATGGGGAACGATGTTACCATCAGCATTGCCGGATCGAATGGGCATTACGAATTGAACGTATTTAAACCGGTTATGGCTGCCAACTTTTTACAGTCGGCAAGGTTAATTGGCGATGCCTGTGTATCGTTTAATGACCATTGTGCCAATGGCATTGAGCCGAATTATGCAGGAATTAAAAAGCATTTGGAAAACTCATTGATGCTGGTAACTGCGCTAAACCCGCATATCGGCTATGAAAACGCTGCCAAAATAGCCAAGAAAGCTTTAAAAGAAAACCTTTCGCTCCGCGAAGCCGCCCTGGGTTTAGCATTGCTCACCAACGAGCAATTTGACCAATGGGTACGTCCCGAAGATATGATTGGAAGTTTAAAATAAAACGCGCAACGCCTCACCCCAAACCCCTCTCTCCAAAGGAGAGGGGCTTTATAAATATCATGCAAAAGCCTTTCGTCTTTCGCCTTTCTGCTTTCACCTTTCTGCTTTTAGCTTTCTTTTCCTGTCATCGCAATCCCAATACGCAAACACCCGGACAAAGCTATTTGCAGGGCGAGTGGCAGCAGGACTCTGTAACAATGCAATCGCAATTGGTTAGTTATTCGTTATATCGCCTTAAATTTAGCTGCGATTCGTTTTTTATGACAATAAACTCCTACAGCAAAGTAAATACGGGTTCCGACAGTTGCATGAATTCAGGCCGTTGGGCCGAGTATACCAAGGGTACTTATGAGCAAAAAAGCGACACCCTGCACCTTAAGGGCCAGTTTTGCAATGCCGATATGACTTTAAAGGACGATAAGGGCTGTTTCCGCTCGGGCGATTATGAAGAGTATTTTAAGATCAGCAAAAAAACAGATTCACTGGTGCAGTTTGCCAGCACCACAAACGTTATCCCCATAAATGCACATTTGGTAAAAAGAACATCCTGCCATCCAAAACCATTGTAATATGAAAACAAAATTTCTGAAAAAACTACTGCTAATCATAACCATTTTTTATGCTCCCCTGCAAACCATGGCCTGGGGTACCGAAGGACACCGTATTTGCGGCCAAATTGCCAGCTCGTACCTTACTCCAAAAGCCCGCAAAGCGCTGGAAGCAATTTTAGGGAATGAATCGTTAGCCTTAGCCAGTAATTGGGCCGATTTCATCAAATCAGACCCGGCGTATAATTACTTATCAACCTGGCATTATATTGATTTCGATAAGCCATATACCTACCCCGAAATGCTGGATTATTTGACCAAGGATACCAAAGTTGACGCCTACACCAAGCTGCAATTTTTGATTGGTGAGTTAAAAAAGAAAGATCTAACCAAGGAAAACAGGTTATTATACGTGCACATGCTGATACATATTATTGAAGATGTACACCAGCCCATGCACACCGCGCACGAAGACGACAAAGGCGGCAACGACTTTAAAGTTAACTGGTTTAGCACCCCAACCAACCTGCATTCCGTTTGGGATTCGCAACTCATAGAATTTCAGCAATTAAGCTATACCGAGTATACCTCGGCAATTAACCACACCACCCCTGCGCAACGCCAGGAATGGCAAAAGGCGCCGATCAGCCAATGGCTGTTTGAGTCGAACCAGATTGCCGAGAAACTGTACACCGAAATAAAACCCGGCGATACGCTGAACTATAAATATAATTTCAACCACATCGAAACAGTTAACCAGCAATTGCTTAAAGCAGGGGTGCGGTTAGCGGGGATATTGAATCAACTTTTTGGTTGATTTGTTGGAATGTTGTAAAGTTGAAAGGTTGTAATGTTACCTTTTCCCAACCTTCCAACTTTACAACATTCCAACCTTACAACATCATAAATGAAAATACTAATGGTATGCCTCGGCAATATCTGCCGGTCGCCGCTGGCGCATGGCATAATGGAGCATTTGGCTAAAGAGAACGGACTGGATTGGGAGATAGAATCGGCCGGCACAGGAAATTGGCACGTTGGCGAAGGTCCCGACCGCCGCTCAACCCGCACGGCGCGTGAGCATGGTATTGATATTAGCAAGCAAATTTGCCGCCTGTTTAGGATAAGTGACTTTGATTATTACGATAAAATATTTGTAATGGACCGGAGCAACCTCAGCGATATTTTATCTATGGCACGCAATGCTGAAGACGCTAAAAAAGTAGCCCTGCTATTGGGCGATAAAATAGTACCCGATCCATACTATGACGACACGCAGTTCGAGCCTGTGTTTAGGATGATTGAGGCGGGGTGTAAGGAGATTATAGAGCCGTATTTACATTAGCGGATCTCCTCTTTGTTATCCTGAACAAAGTGAAGGATCTTCCGAGCCATACTGTGCGCCGTTTAGTGCCAGCTTGGTTTGTTAAGCATATCGCAGAAGATCCTTCACTCGCGCTCAGGATGACAAAGGATTGTTTACTCAGCATGAGGAGCCTCATGATTTATATTTTCGTGAAACTTACCTGACTTGTACATAATCCGCATAATACTCGGCAATACAATTAATAACAACGGCAAGGCCACCACAAACCCGCCGATTACGGCAATAGCCAGGGGCTGATGTAATTGCGCGCCTGCGCCAATACCCAGGGCCAATGGCATCAGGGCTATTATCGCGCCAAGCGCAGTCATCAATTTGGGTCTTAAACGGGTGGAGATTGAATATATAACAGCCTCATCAACGCTGTTTTCTTCATTCTTTGCAAGGTTGTCGATAGCGCGTTGTTTAAATTGCAGGAAAGTAAAAATGGCATTTTCGCCGATGATGCCTACAATCATAATCAACCCGGTGTAACTGCCTACGTTTAACGGAGTTTTGGTTAAGTACAATGCAAGCAAACTGCCTGATATCCCCAAAACCGCCACCACTAATATCAGCAATGCAATGCGGAACTGTTTAAACAGGAACAGAATTACGCAAAAAACCAGCAAGCTCGATGTAATGAGAATAATCAAGAGCTCTTTAAACGACTGCTGCTGCTCGGCATAAGCGCCGCCATACTCCACATGATATCCCTGGGGCAGGCTTACTTTTTCCGCAATGTTCTTTTTAATGGCCGGCATTACCGTTCCCAGGTCGCTGCCTTCCAAACGGGCGCTTACTACGCCCATTGATTGCAGGTTTTCGCGGTCCATTTCCGCATCGCCGGGATTTAGATGCACCGAAGCCAGCTCCGAAATTGGCACTAATTTACCACTTGGCGCAAATACCGTTTGATTGGCAATCCCCTGAACATTTAAATTGCGGTTGCCCGGGTATACCATCCGTATGGGCGACAATTGCTGGCGCTCCAGCATGTTACCGATGACGTTACCTTCCAATGCGGTTTGCACCTGGAACTGCAGGCTGGTTGGGGTGATATTGTATTGTGCCAGCTTGCTGTAATACGGATCGATACTAACTGATGGCCCGGCAATTACTATACCGTTAAAAACATCGGCGGTGCCTTTTACATTTGTTACCACATCGGCCACCTGTTTTGATAGGCTTTGCAGTTTTTGCTGGTCGTCTCCAAATATTTTGATCTCGATAGGCTGTACAGACGACATCAGGTCGCCGAGCATATCGCTTATCACCTGGCCAAAGTCTATCCGTAAGGCGGGCTGGTTGGCTGCAATTTTTTGACGCAGGTCGCTTATTACTTCCTCCGTGGTTTTATCCCGTTTTTTCTTGAGCTGAATCAAGTAATCGCCACGGTTAGGTTCCGTAATAAAAAAACCCATCTCAGTGCCGGTCCGCCGCGAATAGGCTGCTACTTCAGGCTCCGCAACAATAATTTTTTCAATTTGCCGCAACATACGGTCAGTTTCATCGAGCGAGGTTCCGGGAGGCGAAGAATAATCGAGCACAATACTTCCTTCATCCATCTCCGGTAAAAATCCGGTTTCCAAAAGCGGCGGTACAATAACTATAGCGGCTATTAAACCAGCAATGATAATTAGGCTTACAAATGGCCTTAAAATAAACCACTTAACCCAACGCTGTTTTTTTACATGGTGAACCTCCTCCTGTTTTTCTTTTACCGTACTATTGGCTTTGTGCCTGCTCAGGAAAATGAAAATGGTGGGTAATCCAATCCAGGTTACAAAAAAGGAGCACACCAGGGTAATAATCATGGTATTAGTCAACACCTTAAAATAGGCGCCGGCAACACCCGTCATTAGCAAAAACGGAATGAATATAACGATGGTGCTGATGGACGAACCCAGCATAGCTGGGAAGAGGTAATCAATAGCAGTTTTAATCAGTTTTAGCGGATGCTCGCGCGGATGCTCTTCGTGGGTGCGGTGTATTTGTTCCATCACAACGATGGCATCGTCAATAATTAAACCCAGAGCAGCTGCGATGGCCCCCAGGGTCATAATGTTGAGGGTGTACCCGATAGCATAAATAACCCCTAAACTAAGGCAAAGCGTTACGGGTATAGTAATCAATATAGTGGCGCTGGCTTTAATGGAACGCAAAAAAATGATGGCGACAATAATAGCAAGCAATAAGCCCACCCAAAGGCAATCGGTAACGCTTTTAATGGAGTCGTTCACAAAATCAGCCTGTTCGTAATAGGGCCTGATCGTTACATCGCGCGGCAATATTTTTTGCAGTTTGGCTACCTTATCATCCATATCTGCCGATAGCGATACCAGGTTGGCATTGGGCTGTTTAATTACCGCTATCAAAACACCATCGTGCCCGTTGGCATTGATGCGGGTGTATTCGATGCTTTCCTGTATAGCAATATCGGCAAAGTCTTTTAGCCGAACCACCCTTTTTCGATTATTGCTGATCACCAGGTTTTCCAGTTGATCCTTTGCGTTGATAGTGGCATCAGTTACCGTGAGGTAAAGCATTTTATAGTCGGACAGGTAACCTTCCGATTTTACAAAATTGGTTGCAGCTAAGGTGGTGTTAATAATATCTGGCGTTAAGCCCAATGAGCTCATTTTCTGCTTGTTCAGCGTAAGCCAATATTCTTTGCCTTTGCCGCCGATTACCCTGATCTCAGAAACCCCATCCACTTGCGACAAAAATGGTTTTACCGTATAGGTGGCTAATTGGCGCAGTTCGATAGGTGAGCGCGAATGACTTTCGAGTGTGTACCCGCTTACCGGTAAAATGGAAGGGTTCATTTTCTCCACCGTGATGCTTACATCTGCAGGGAGGTCGTTTTTTATCTGGTCAATTTCGGCCTGTACCTTGGTAAGGCTGGCGTCTATATCTGCGTCCCACGACATAAAAGCCGAAATTTCGCAGCTACCACGGCTGGTTATGCTGCGCACATCCTGCAAATCGGGTACTTGTTTAATGGCGTTTTCCAGCGGTTTGGTTACCGTCACCATCATTTTATTAACCGGCTGCAAACCTTCGTCGGCAATGATCTTTATTTTGGGGAAGGTCACTTCCGGGAACAGTGACGTTTGCAGCTTTGACCAGGCAAACACCCCGCCCAATATAATAATAGCCAAAACAAGGCTTATTGGTTTTCGGTGCGTTATAAAAGTATCTTTTATCGGGGTCATGGCGCTACAACTTTAACTTTTGCGGTATCGGGCAGGCCATAATTGCCGCTGATGATAATTTTGTCCTGGCCGGTAAACTTCGGCGATAATATCTCCACCCTGTCGCCCGACTGGATGCCTTCTTTTACCGGCACCTTTATCGCCGTTGTGGCATTAATCAGCTTCATTACCCAAAATTCGGTTTGCGTTTCGTTAGCCAAAATAGCCGCCTTTGGTAACGATATGGTGTTAGTTTTTGAAGCTTTTACAATCCGGGCCTTCGCCACCAGGTTTTCGGGTATTTGCTGACCAGAATTTATCCTGATCACCACGCCCTGAGTTTGCGCAACAGTATCAACCGTGGGCATAAAAGAACTTACTGTTCCATCAACCTTTATACCACCCGGTAGGGTAAGGCCTACATTTTGACCCATTTTTACATATTGCTTTAATTCATAAGGCAGTTGCATTAAAAACACAAAGCTGCTGCGGTCGCTTATTACAGCCAGTGCTTCGCCATCGGCCACATAGTCGCCGGCTTGGTGGCTAATTGTTGAAATATACCCTGGCGCCGATGCTTTTATTTTGTTGATACCCGAGAATTTAAAGGTAGTATCCAATACATTAATACTGTTGCCAATAGTTTCGGCCTCCTTGGTTTTTACGGTGAACAGCACTTCGCCTTTGGTTACATTTTGGCCCAATCCGGCGTTAACTTTTTGTATATACCCGTTGGCATTTGATTTTACATAGCTTTTTTGCAGCGTGGCCGACATGGCATTCAGCTCGATATAATCTGTCAGCGTACTATCGTTAACAGTAGTTACCGTAACCGGGGTTTGCGATACCACCTTTGCATCTTCATCATCGGCCTTATCCTTGTCTTTGCAGGAAAAAAGCAACATCAAACATGCGATAAAACACATTTTACCGCAGAGAAACAGAGGAGGCACAGCGTGCGTAGAGTTTCTTTTTTTTGTTCTATAAAAAAACGGTTTTCTCATTTTTACTGATATTCTAAATTTCTTTGAGAGAAGGATGACTGTTTACCACAGAGAAACGGAGGGAATACAGAGACCGCGGAGGCCTTTTCTGTATTGCTATAAAAACTGTCCCCTCATTTTTTCTCGTCGATATTTTCAATTTCGCCCTCTGTGTTCTCCGTGCATTCTCTGTTTCTCTGTGTTTAGTATTTTCAATCTTTCCAACTAACCTATCTGTTCCAGTAATTTAGCTGATTGATCAACTGTAGTTTGCTGATAGTGGTTGTTGTACGCAGGTTTTTTACCGTAAGATAATTGCTGAAAGCCAATATCAAATCGGCCATTCGTACATCGCCGGTTTGCAGTAACTGCGTATCTACCTTTATTAAACTCTCGGTATATTTAAGTTGCTCATCAATCTGCGTAAGCAAATTATCATTTTCGCTAATTTGCTGTTTTAGCTGTGCAATTTGCTGGTTGTATTGCACATTAAAAAAGGCCTTGTAATTTTCACGGGTCTCTTCCTGTAAGGATAACTTGCGGTATTGCATTTTCCGCTGGTTGCCATCGTAAATGGGCATACTAAAACTAAAGCCTGCGCTTGTGCCAAAATTTTTATAGGCCTGCCCCATAAAATCGGAGTTATAGCCGCCATCAGCAAAAATGTTTATTTTGGGTTTGTAGCTAAAATCAACCTGCAGCCGGCTGTTCACCAGCTTTAAACTATCCAGTTTATATTGATGAAAAAATATGCTGCTGTTAACATCCGGTTTAATGGTTATAGTGATAACAGGGGTCTGCAATTCTATCATGCTGGTATCAGCAATTCCCGTTAAATAATTAAGGGTGGTGTAATCGTTTTTGTATTGGAGGCGCGATTGTAACAGCGTTAACTGCTGCTGTTTTAAAGTAACCAAAAAGGTTAGGTAGTCGCTTTGGCGGTAAACGTTATTGCGGGTAAGTGTTTTTAGTAATTCCTCTTCCTTTTTCAGCAGCTCAATAACCTCCTGGTTAAATTTATATTGCTGAAGGCTGCCGTAGGCGGTTATATATTGTGCAGTAATAGCCTTTTTAAGATCCTGCTCGGATATCTTGCCCGAATTTAATAACGACTGCGACTGTAGCGCTATGGCTTGTACCTGCGCATCCAGGTTTTTTTTGCTGATGATGGCCTGGTTGACACCCAAAAGAGCGTTGAAAGTGTGCTCGTTGGTAATGGCGCCCGCGTAGCCAAAGCCGTTTATGGTTGGTGCGTATAAGCCGCCGCTGTTTAAATTTACCTGGGGTTTTAAGCCTGCCAGTAACCGCAAACTATCCTGCTGGTTTAGCGCAATTTGGTTGCGCAAATCTTTCAGCAGCGGGCTATTGCTTTTGGCTATTTCAAGGTAACGCTCAAGCGTATTAGTTTGTGCCAGCACCCCCGTGCAAGTAAATGCTAAGAAAAAAATGCTGAAGAGGAATTTCATTAAACGTAGTGTCAATAAGGGTATTTTTTTACTAAACTAAAGTTTAATTCTGAATTATTTTGGGATGGGCTGCGTAATAATCTTTTTACCTAAAACTGTAATCTGTATAAGGGGCTTTGTTCAATTTTTTTTTGCCCTGGATAAAATTCATGGTACTATTGGCCTGACTATACTTAAAATAGCGCACAAAATAAGTTTTACCCTTTGTAAAAGGCGTGTCGGGAGTAAATACTATGGTGCTGTCTTTTAAGGTGTATTTGCCCGGCTGGGCCGCCTGGTAATCTTTCATATCCGTATCGGCAGGCATACGGAAAACAGGAGCCAATTGCTGCCAAATACCTGCGGTTGTATCCCGGCTAATTTCGCTGATGATGGCATAGTCCAATCCATTAATTTTTACGGCCCGGTTGTCGCCCGTAAGGGTTACGCGTATTACCGGGCGTTTGGGAGCGGTGGTGCAGCCAATACACAATAAAAGGAGGATGCTTATTGATCTTTTCATGGTTAAAGATTGCAAATAAAATCAGCATTTTTGAACATCCGCCATTTATCTGTACGCCAAAGATGCGAGGTATTGCGTCTCCTACATTATCACCCAAAATCAAATTCATTCCGTTTTCAAACTCTTCACCGGGTTTACCATTGCTGCTTTTATTGCATGATAACTTACTGTTACCAAGGCTATCAGCATGGCGGTAAATCCCGCAAGGACGAACACCCACCAGTTGATGGACACGCGATAATTGAAATCCTGCAGCCATTTGTTCATGGCCCACCAGGCTATCGGGCTCGCAATTATGGCAGCTATAAACACCAGCATCACAAAATCAACCGACAGTAATCTTACTATCGAGCCAACGCCTGCACCGAGCACTTTGCGGATACCTATTTCCTTGATCCGTTTCACCACAGATAATGTTGCCAGGCCGAATAAACCCATACAAGCAATAAAAATAGACAGGCCCGAAGCTATTTGTACAATTAAATTGGTACGTTGCTCCTGCTGATATTGGGCTGCAATAGTTTCATCCAAAAACTTGTAATCAAAATCTTGTCCGGGGGCGGCGGCGGCCCAGGCTTGTTTCAGGATGGCAATATTATCAGATAAATTGCCCGCTTTTAACAATACCGAAATACGCGGTTGTGGTGCAGCGTTAAACATTACGTCGCTGGCGTGGCGCATTACCGAATCTGGGTTTACCGTCATTATCAGCGGCTGTATTTTGGTATGTAACGATTCGAAATTAAAATCTTTTACCACGCCTACTATTTGCTGCGGAAAAGGACCTGCCAATTTTTTGCCGATGGGATCGGTAATATTAAATGCTTTAACATAAGCCTCGTTTACTATGGCCGTGCCCGCAATATCGGCGGTATTATTGAGTTCAAAGTTGCGGCCGCTTAATAGCTTTATACCCATAGCCGGTACAAAGTTGGCGTCAACAGCGTTGTATTGAAACGTTTTATATTGCTTTTTATCATCAGCGTACCCCAATTGCGCCCACGGACTTTCGGCAAAGCTAAAAACAGATACACTGGTTTGCAGCACCTGTGGGTGCTTTGAGAGTTCGTTACGGAATAAAGCTGCTAATGGCAAACCTATTTTGCGCGATTTGTTGGTTTGTACAATAACTACCTGGTTTTTATTATACCCCAAATCTTTTGTTTGCAGGTAATGCATTTGCTGGCCAATAATTACCGTGCCGATGATCATTACGATGGAAGTTACAAACTGCCCAACCACTAAGCCCTGCCGAAGCCAGCCACGGCCCCCCTTTATGTTTAATTTCCCCTTTAATACTTCCACAGGCTTAAAACCTGATAATATCAGTGCCGGATAAATGCCCGATATAACGGCTATAACTGCAACCAATAACAAGCAAAACAACACAAAAAACAAATCGAACGGAATGGATAGCTGTTTGCCCACCAGCGTATTAAATGGTTTTATTAGTGCGCCAGCCAATGTGAGCCCGATAAACACCGATAGCAGTACCACCAAAAAAGCCTCGCCCCAAAATTGAAAGATCAACTGTCGTCTTTCTGCGCCAAGCGCTTTGCGCACCCCAACTTCCATAGCCCTTTTGGTTGATTGCCCAATTGATAGCGTGATGAAATTAATACAGGCCACAATCAATATCAAAATACCAATGGTACCTAATATGTACGAATATTTAGGATCGCTGATAGGTAAATTACCGGCGGGAAGGCTGGTATTTAAATGAATATCCTTAATATTTTGCAGGTGCATGGTAAAATCTTCCTTTCCATAATCAGCGCCTAATTGCTGCTTCATCATCAGCGGAAAGTTTTTCTCCAAAGCCAAAGGCGATACGGCTGGTTTTAACAGCACATAAGTTTCGCCAATGATATTGAACCAGCTGTTTAGCACACGCGGATTAAGTGCTACCTTTCCGCTTGAATAGGATATTAAAGCATTGTAGCGTATGCTTGATGCTTCCGGCGCTTCATTTACAATGCCCCGCACTGTAAAAAGCACTTTATTATCGCCAAGTTCAATTTCTACATTTCTGCCAATCGCTTCGCCGCTGCCAAAATATTTTTTGGCGGTAGCCGGTGTCAAATAAACAGCATTTTCGAGTGAAAACGGATTATTGGCATCTCCCTTTACAATGCTAAAGTCAAACATTTTGAAGAAAGAGGGGTCAACCACATCAATATTCTCTGTAAAGGAGTTTTGATCTACTTTCACTATCGGGTTAATGTTAATTACCCGGCAGGTGTTTTCCACTTCGGGGAAAGTACTCTTCAGCGCATCGGGCAGCGGCAGGGGGGTAGCTGTATTGTCGGCCGTTTTTCCGTCATACTTCTCGCGCTGCCAAACCCGGTATAATCGGTCGGCTTTGCTGTGAAAAGTATCATAGCTTAATTCACTGCGCACAAACAACATAATTAAAATGCAGCAGGTAATACTTACGGCCAGGCCAAGTATATTAATTACAGTGTATTCTTTGTGGCGCAACAAGTAACGGAGGGCAATTTTTAAGTAGTTCTTTATCATGATATTGGTCATTATGTCATTTAGTGGCGCTTTTATTGGGTCATTTGTAGCGCTGTCATTGGGTTATTAAGTCATTGGGTACTCCAGTTTCCGTCCCGATAATTATCGGAATTTCGAACTTTCTAACACAATTCAACAATAAATTTCCCGAAATACAATGCCACCTTGTAACTATTTAAAAATCAACACATTGAACCACAATACAACCCGCCGGCGTGCGGTTTTATTACAAATAGTGTACGGTTTTGATACAGTTTTACCTTTCCAATTGTAATAAAAAAAATACGATTGGCTTTGAAAATCAGGCCTGTGCATAAAAACTTTTTTTTGAGAACAGCGTTTTTTCATCATCAAATGGCTAAAAAAATAAAAACAGTTGCTGTAATTGTGGCGCACCCGGATGATGAAACGTTATGGGCGGGGGGAACTATACTAAACAATCCCGACTGGCTTTGTTTTGTGATTTGCCTTAGCCACAAAAGCAATATTGAACGTGCCGCCAAATTTACCGAAGCACTAAAGGCTTTAGGCGCCCATGGTATGATGGGCGATTTGGATGACGGACCTGAACAAAAACCGTTGTCGGATAACGAAGTACAGGAAACTATCTTGCAACTGATGCCGCCTCTTCATTTTGATCTGATCATCAGCCATAGCATTAACGGCGAATATACCCGCCATCGCCGGCATGAGGAAGTTGGCCGCGCGGTAATAAAACTTTGGTGCACCGGCAGGCTAACCGCCGACCAACTTTGGGCCTTTGCCTACGAAGACGGGCACAGGGCCTACCACCCCATAACAATTGAAGATGCCTCCATTTATAATTCGCTGCCACCCGATATATGGGAGAACAAATACAGCATTATTACCGATATTTACGACTTCGATAAAAACAGCTGGGAGGCCCAAACTACACCCCGTGAAGAAGCTTTTTGGGAGTTTTTAAGCCCGGCTGAAGCACAGCAATGGCTGGTGGATGGTTATATGCCAATACAGGTGGAGTAATTTAAATTTTACCGCCAAGACTTGGTTGTTAAGTTCAATCCTTCGTATTAGATGCAATTTTTTATGTTGATTCTTGATTCCAATATCTTGACTCTTCCACCCCTTTTACTACATTTACCTTATGACAGCTCAAAAATTCAGCGGACAAGTAGCTATTATAACCGGTGCCGGCCAGGGTATTGGCTTTGAAATTGCCCGGCAAATGGCCCAAAACGGTGCATCTATATTGATTAATGATATTAACGACCATCTGGTTACGCAGGCAGCAGCAACCATAACAGCGGAAGGCGGAATTTGCCACCCCCTTGCCGGTGATGCCGCCGATATCAGTTTTATTCAGCAAATGGTGGATGCCGCAGTGGATCGCTATGGGAAATTAACCATTGCCATAGCCAACGCAGGTATCACGCTGTTTGGCGATTTTTTGGATTATCCGGCTGCATCACTGCAAAGCGTGATTAACTTAAACTTACAGGGCAGTTTCTTTTTGGCTCAGCGCACGGCAAATCAAATTATTAAACAACAAAGCGGGGGGAGGATATTGTTTATGTCGTCGGTTACGGGGCACCAGGCGCATAAGAATTTGGCCGCGTATGGGATGACGAAAGCTGCGCTCGAGATGCTGGCTAAAAACCTGGTGGTTGAACTATCGCCCTTTCAAATTACCGTAAATACCGTAGCCCCCGGCGCCACCCTTACCGAACGGACGCTGGAAGATGCAGATTATAAAAGTACCTGGTCGCGTATTACGCCGATGGGACGGCCGGCCACTGTTGAAGATGTGGCGGCAGCCGTACTTTTTCTGATTTCGCCCGAAGCAGGGCATATTACGGGGCAAAACCTGGTGGTTGACGGAGGCTGGACGGCTGTTAGCACGTCGCCGTATTGATTATTTGAACTTTCCGGAATCTTGTCCGCTGCGTCTAAGTCTAAGCTTAGTCAATCTTCTTGCAATTAAATGTTTATAAAAACGGGCATCTTTCATTGTACGACCCCGAATTGGGGTTGCATTTGTCGCTCATATTTAGGCTATAAACATTCGAATCCTTCGGGATCGCTTCATACCGTAGTTCGGAGTTTTGCACGATATATGCAAGAGTAGATTTCATCTGGCATGCCCCTTAAATAGGCAATGATTTTTATTATCTATTTATTCTATAGAATTTGTAGTATTTATAATAATTTCTATATTTGTAGCGTAGTAACTGACCTTACTTATTTATGGTATATCCGCAGGTGCCTATTGGGAGGTCCGGACAATATTATCCGATGGGTGGTTCGATTCCGCCCTCTGCAACTCTCTTCTCTTAGGTTTATAATTGGTTAGATAGCGTTCCTGCCCATCAGGAGCGCTTCTTGTTTTGTGCCTTAATTCAGCATAACCGCTGTCCGGCTGTATTTTCGTCGATAATCCTGCGGCGTTAAGCCGGTAAGTTTTTTAAACACCTCGCGAAAGGTTTTTATATCGTTATACCCGGCATCGTACATCAGCAGGTTAATATTTTGCGAGCCTTTTTCCAGCGCTTTTTTTGCGGCTTCAATTTTTACGCGCTGTAAATATTCAAAGGGAGTGTTTTGGGTAGCCTTTTTAAAGCGGCGTATAAAATTGCGTTTGCTCATATTGGTATGCCCTGCTATTTCATCCATATTTATAGGCAGGTGATGGTTTTGTTCGATATAGGTTTGGGCCTTTAATATATCGTCGTCGTGATGTTGCCGCTGCCCTTTAAATACTGCAAAATGCGATTGGCTTACCCTGTCCATATCCAGCGAGAACATTTTGCTGGCCCAAACGCCTACCTCTTTGCCGCAAAACTTATCAATTAAATACAAAATAAGGTTTAACGACGAAAAAGCACCACCGCTGGTATAAATACCCTCCTGGTCGGTTATTACCATATCCGACAGAAAATTAACGTCGGGATAACGGCGTTTAATGTCTTCCATATCGTTCCAGTGCGCTGTGCACGAACGGCCCGGCAGTAAACCAGCCTGAGCCAAAAAATAAATGCCCGAACACAAACTGGCCACCTCTGCACCGCCCTGGTATAACAATTTTATCCGGCTGATGGTGTCCTGATGCTTTTTTAGCATCTCGTCCCTGTCACCGTAAAAGGCGGGCACAATAATCAGGTCGGGCTTGGATATAGTTGAAAATTGCCGGTACTTCACTTGTGCACCACCCGGAAGCACATCGTTTATGGGTTTTTCGCCGGCCAGCACCAGCTCAAAAGGCAAGGGATTGCCCGTGTGCTGAAAAAACCTATTGGTGTGTATAAACATGTCCATCGCACCGGTAACGGTGGATAGCGTTGCGTCTTCGTGAACTATTAAAGCTATTTGCTTCATACGGAGTTGGTTTGTAAACCAAATCTATGAAATTGTTCGATAAGTTGGGAGAGTGGTTGATTAAGTTGAATAGGTTTATTAGGTTGGATTGGATTTTGCGTTAGCGATAGAAGCGGATACCGGCCAACGCGGCTACGGCCGGTGCAGTATGAGCGTATAGCGCGGGCCAAAGGCAACGCCCCAGTTTTCATTGGGTATAGCGGAGCGATATCATAATTTAAAGACAAAACTTTTTAAAATATCAAAACGCTATTCCTCATTATAGCCAAAACATTAAACAAGACGATCTAAAAATTCATTAAAGCTTTTAGTAAGCAGTTCCAGATACTCCTTTTCATTATTCCCTTCGTAATGATCATCATTACAATAGTAGACGTAGTTGTAATCCTTAGCGCGTGTTGAAATGCAAAAGAAATTTCCGCCATCGTCTGTAGCAAATGGAACAATCCCGGCGGGTAAATAGTTTTCGATTATTGCGAGGTCTTTATAAGTTGATTCCAGCGAAACGAATCCCTTGTGCTTTATTGACATAAAACAATTAATATGTGTAGTCTCTTTTTCAGACCAGGAATATTTGCCTTTTCAGGATAGCCTCCATTATATTTTAGAAAATGTTCTTTAAAATCACCAGGAAATTTAATTTTCAGATTACTTTCAACTTGCAAGAAATCTTCACGTAGAATTGGTTTACTGGTTTCTAAAAAAGTCATAAAAAAGAAGAAGGTTGTTAAGCGGTTGTATTAAAAGTAAAAAACAAAGATTAACGCTAAATTATGTTTTGTCTTTTCAAATCTTAGTGTACTTAGTGAAAACCTTAGTGCCCTTTGTGTTAAAATATCAACCACAATGAGCACTAAAGTTATCGGCGCGAACACTAAAGCGAATTTAATTTTGTTTTATTTTGTGGTTGTTAATTTTGAACAAACTCTTGTGTTATTCAATGAAAATATGGGCGTTGCCTTTGGCCCGCGCTATACGCTCATACGCCTGCAGGCCTTACGCGCGCCGGCCGGTATCCGCTACTATCGCTAACGCAAAAAAAACACCACATCCACTACTTAATCAACCTAATCAACACCAACTTAACTCAAGGCCACCCGGGCATATTCACGGCATATTTTTACTTCCTTAACAGCGTCCGATCCGGCGGGGATGTCATATTCCATCTCGATAGTCGCTGGCCATCTGTATTTTTCTTGTTTCATCAGTTGCAGCACCTCTTTTATCGGGGTATCACCTTGTCCCCATGGCTTGTTGGGGCCGTTGTTAAACTTCCTGTCTTTTAGGTGCATGCTCAATATCCTCCGGTGGTTTTTCTTGATAAAATCAATCGGGCTCGAGCTGGTACCGGCTACATAATGACCAATATCAAGGTTAATACCATTATGTTCTGATTGATCCAACGCTAAATCCCATAAAGTTGGCGTAGCCTGTGTATGGGCATGGTAGCCTACCATCATGTTGGCTTTTTCGGCCAAATCGCCAAGTCGTTGTGTTTGCAGTGCGTCAGGCAGCTCAACGGTAACGTGGCTGCAGCCCAGGGCTTTGCCGGCTTCAAAAGCGTAAGTAATTTCGGCATCGCTGTTTTTTGTGCCAAGGGCATTTGGTTTCCATGCATAAATGGATATGCCTGCATTGTCAAACATGTCGTGTATTTCTATAAACTTATTCATGACTACGGTAGTGCGCCAATCGGCAAGCCTCGCTGCATAGTCAGGTTCTTTATCGCGCGGCGGTGCGCCTGCGTAAGCTTCGGCGGCATCGCCCATCAGTTCAATGGTGTTGATGTTACAGTCAATACAATATTTTAAAATGTCTTCAATTGTGCTGGGCATGCTCCTGAATGAGTAGGTGATAACGCCAATTTGCACACCATTTATTTTTGAATTGGGCTTACGGGGGGCCAAAACTGAATTTGCAAAAGCGCCTTTTGAAGCCAAAGCCATGCCTGCAACAGCAAACATGCCTGCGCCAATAAATTGACGTCTTGAAACGTGTTTCTTTTCCATAATGAATAATATAACTTTAGGTTATTACTAATTGGTTAGTTAGAATTGGTAATCAAATGTATGCTTTTAATAATAAGCAGCAATAGGTATTTAGTAAAATTTGTGTGTCATTTGAGTATAAATTCAGCAGCGCGTTTTACAAAAAATGAATAAGATAAATAGCTATATTCTTATATTTGTATTGCAAAATATCGCAAGGTGCGGTACGGGTTCCAATGCCGTTTCCGGACAATAAATTTTCCTGTGGTGTAATGGTAACACATCAGATTCTGGCTCTGAAGATTGAGGTTCGAGCCCTTGCAGGAAAACTTTGCAAAGGGGGGAGTGAATTAAAATTCACTCCCCCTTTTTTCAAAATTATCATTTCATAAATTATTTCTCATCTTTATATAATGAAACGCATTCTCGTCCTCCTGCTGTGTTTAGCGATATTTGAAACTGCCAACGCCCAAACCTGGGCCGATACGGTAACCATCATCACCAAATTATTTAACCGTTACCAGCCCGATAAAGCGGGTTGTCAATTATCTATTAGTCGTAACGGCCAAATTGTTTTCTCGAAAGCCTGGGGCCTGGCCGATTTGGAGCATAACGTGCCCTATACCACCGAAACTGTTACCGAAGCAGGTTCAATAACCAAGCAATTTACCGCGGCGGCTATATTGCTACTGGAGCAACAAGGAAAACTATCATTAAATGATGATGTGCGGAAATATATTCCGGAATTACCGGATTATGGCACAACCATTAAACTAAGTCATCTTTTACACCACACCAGTGGCCTGCGCGAATGGAGCAGCCTGGAAGCCATTACCGGGTGGCCCCGTACATTTAAAGCGTATAATAACCAGGATGTGCTGGCCACGCTTTGCCGGCAAAAACGGCTAAACAATATACCGGGTGCCGAATACATTTACAGCAACTCTAATTACTTGTTGCTGGGTTTAATTGTTGAACGGTTAACCGGAATGACGCTGCCCGAGTTTACAAAAGAAAATATTTTTAAACCAGCCGGTATGACGCATACCCAATGGCGCGACAACTTTAAAAAAGTGGTCCCCAACCGTGGTATAGCCTATATTAAAAAAGGCGACCGCTATGAAATAAACATGCCTAACGAAAATGTTTATGGCCCGGGTGCGCTGCTAACAACCGCCGACGATTTGATACGCTGGACAAACTATTTTTTAAGCAACAAACTGGGCAATCCCGGATTGAAGGATAAGCAATTAGCCCTTGAACCTATAGTAGGCGGCGCTGAGCCTAATTATGCAGCAGGGTTGTTTATCGGTAAATTCAGGGGGTTGGATGTTATTTCGCATACGGGGCAAACTGCGGGCTACCTGGGTGCTGTTGAAACCTTGCCTGCTTTACACTTAACGGTTGCCTGGTTAAGCAATACCATGGAGTTTAGAGATAGTTTATTTGTTGGGATAGACGCAATTGATAACTTATTCATCAAAAATGGAGGGGCCGCACCGGCCCCAAAAATTAGAAGCACAACGTTGGTGCCCGTAACAGACGCAAAAAAATATGCCGGATGGTATCGCTCAGCCAAAACCAACAAGGGTACAGCAATTGTTTTACAGCACGATACCTTGTTGATAGGGAGTACGCCGCTAATACCTGTTGGTGAAAAAGATTTCAGGTATGGTGAATCGAATATGAAATTTAATGCTGCCGTAGGATTTATAATAACTACCTCTGATAAAGAAAAGACCGTTTTTACAAAAGAAACTAAAGCCCCAATATCGGCTGCTTATTTAAAATCGTTTACCGGCACTTATTATTCAAAAGAAACGGAAAGCAGTTTTAAAATTATAGTTAAAGATGGCAAGTTGATGCTGGACGAGAATTACCTGAAAGATGTGGCATTGTCGCCGATGTATAAAAACAGTTTTAATACTTCGCTTGTATTAGATACCGAACTTTGGCCGGTAGATATGAATATCCTTTTTGAGCTGGATAATAAAGGTGTTGTAAAAGGATGCAGCGTATCGATGAGCAACGCCAGGGGGATGCAGTTTGTGAAATCTATTTAAACAAAAATTCTATAATGGATAGCGTGGATATCAAATAAAGAATAGTTTTTAGCGTCTCCTCGATGTCTGCGGTTAATTTCACCCACAGAAAACGTAAAAGAGCCAATTTTTTACGTATTTACGCAACCACCGGCAGGCTAAAGTAAAATGTGCTGCCGGAACCAATTTCGCTTTCTACCCAAATTTTACCTTTGTGGCGATTAATAATTTCTGCGCTTAAATACAGGCCGATGCCAAAGCCTGAGATATGGCGGGTATGGTTATTTTCGACCCTGTAATAACGTTCAAATAATTTTTCTTTGTCTTCCGGTTTAATGCCTATACCTTCATCATTGATGCTAACCAGCGCATCATTACCAACAACACCGCAGGTTATCTCTACCATTTTCCCCTTTGGCGAATATTTAATAGCATTGCTGAGTAAATTATTTATTACCGACCCAATTTTATCCCGGTCGGCATTAACAATAACCATGTCGCCCGGCTCAAAATTAATCACGTGGTTGGTTACCGTAAACTCTATTTCGCGTATCGTTTCCTCTACCAGTTCAACCAGGTTAAACGGATGCTTATTAATCATGATTTTGCCCGATTCCAGCCTCGAAACATTTAAAAATCCGTTGATCATATTACTCATCTTGCGCACCTGGACGTATGCCTTATCAAGCGCGCCGGGCACAAAAGCATCATCGCTGTTTTTTAGTCGGGTATTTAAAACCTGTACAATAGCGGTGATGCTCGTAAGCGGCGTTTTCAACTCATGGCTCACCATGCCGATAAAGTCGTTCTTCCTTATTTCGTCCTGTTTACGGGCAGTAATATCCACACACGAGCTGATATAACCGGCAAACGACCCGTCGGTGTTAAAACGGGGCGGCCCCGAAGCCATCAGCCAGCGATAGATACCGTCTTTGCTTAATACCCTAAATTCGCCGCTAAACGGCACCTTCTCTTTAAATGCCGATAAATAAATATTAACAAACTGGTCTCTGTCATCAGTATGTATAAGATCGGCCCAACCAAATTTTAGCAAATCATTTAATGGCCTGCCGGTTAGGTCGGTCCAGGCTTTGTTAAAATAGATGGCGTTACTTGTTTCATCACTGACAGCAATCATAATGTCCGAACTTTCAGCCATCACACGGAACCGACTCTCACTTTCGTGCAATTTAATTAACGACTCGTATAAATCTTGCTGTGTTGTTAAAAGATCTTCGTTACTTACCCTTAATTCTTCGTTACTGGCGGCCAACTCTTCGTTTATCGAACTTATCTCGTCGTTTAATGCTTGCTGTTCGGCGTAGCTTTCCTGTAATTTACGCAGAGATAAAACCTTTTCGGTGGTTTCCATGCAAATCACCAATACTCCGCCAATATCGCCGTTTTCAGTATAGATAGGGCTGTACGAAAAATCAAAATAGCAATCTTCCAAATGTCCGTTCCTGTCAAGCGGCACCATAAAATCGGGGAAACCAAAAGTTTCGCCGCTCATTACAGCCTTAAACATCGGGCCTATGGTTTCCCATATTTCCGCATAAGTATCACGGGCACTGCCGCCCATAGCCTGGGGATGTTTAGTTGCGCCGTTTATAGGCCTGAACGAATCATTGTATAATTGAATGTATTCCCTGCCCCAGCAAATAAGCACCGGATACCTGATAGTTAGCATCATACTAACCGTTTGTTTTAAGGTAGCAGGCCAGAAAACGGGGTCGCCCAAAGCTGTTGTCGCCCAATCCAGCGAACGGATCAGCTCTCCCATTGCGCCACCGCCCTGTAAAAAAGCGGGCAATGATATATTTAAATTGTTTTCCGATGGCATGA